>JAAYBZ010000204.1 GCA_012744445.1 Myxococcales bacterium
GAGCCGCCCGAGCTGATCCCCGCGCGCATGATCAACGAGGTGCTCTATTGCCCTCGGCTCATGTACCTCGAGTGGGTGCAGGGGGAGTTCGAGCACAACGAGTTCACGCTCGACGGGGAGTCGGTGCATCGCCGTGCCGATCAACCCAAGGGCGAGCTCCCGGCGCCCGATGGAGAGTACGACCCGAGCGTCGTGCGCTCCTTGTGGTTGTCGTCGGAGCGGCTCGGGATCACGGCCAAGATCGACGTGGGCGACGACCGAACGGTCACGCCGATCGAGTACAAGCGCGGCAAGTCGCCCGACCTCCCTGAGAGGGCGTACTTGCCGGAGCGGGCGCAGGTCTGCGCGCAAGTGCTCCTTCTGCGTGAGCACGGCTATCGGTGCGACGAGGCGTTCATCTACTTTGCGGGTGATCGCCGGCGCGTCCCGATCGACATCACGGAGGAGCTCGAGCGGACCACGCTCGACGCCGCGGAGCGAATTCGAGCCATCGTCCGCACGGGCATCATCCCTCCGCCGCTCGACGACAGCCCCAAGTGCGGCGGGTGCTCGCTCATCGGCATCTGCCTCCCCGACGAGGTGAACTGCCTCCGCGAGGACGACGCGCCGAGCCAGGATACACGGGCAGGCGAGACGACGCGGGCGGTGCGGCGTCTCCATCCGGCCCGAGACGAGAAGCTCCCGCTCTATGTCCAGGAGCCCGGCGCGCGTATCTCCCTCTCGGGAGACAACCTCCTGATCAAGAGCCGCACGTCCACTGAGACCACCACGGCCAAGCTGCCGCTCACGTCGGAGGTCTCGCTCTTCGGTCCCGTACAGATCACCACGCAGGCGATGACGGCGCTGCTTCGGGAGGGGATCCCCGTCCAGTTCTTCTCGTCGGGCGGGTGGTTCAACGGGCGGCTCGTGTCGCACGACTCGAACAACGTCGAGCTCCGCATCGCCCAGCACCAGGCGGCGATCGACGGTCGTTTCTGCCTCGCGCTGGCCCGCGGCTTCGTCTCGTCGAAGATCCGCAATTGCCGCACCTTGCTGCGCCGCAATCACCACGACCCGCCCGAGCTCGCGCTCAAGGAGATGAAGCGCCTCGCCGAGTCCGCCGAAGCCTGCGCGTCGATCGAGAGCCTCCTCGGCGTCGAGGGGACGGCCGCGCGCATCTACTTCGGGGAGTTCTGCGGGATGCTCAAGGGCGCCGACGAAATGGCGCGGGAGTTCGACGAGAACGGCAGGAACCGCCGACCTCCTCGCGACCCGGTCAACGCCCTCCTCTCCTTTACGTATGCCCTTCTGAGCAAGGACGTGACGCTCGCGTGCGCCAAGGTGGGGCTCGATCCCTTGCTCGGCTTCTACCACCAGCCGCGCTTCGGACGGCCGGCGCTCGCGCTCGATCTGATGGAGGAGTTCCGACCGCTGATCGCCGACTCCACCGTCATCGGCGTCATCAACAACGGCGTCATCACCGACGCCGACTTCGTGCGCCGCGGGGTGTCCGTCGCGATCGACCCCGCGGCAAGAAAGCGGCTCATCTACGCCTACGAGCGGAGGATGGATCAGCTCATTACGCACCCCGTCTTCGGCTATCGCATCAGTTACCGGCGCGTGCTCGAGGTGCAGGCGCGGCTCCTCGCGCGGATGCTGATGGGTGAGATCGACCGCTATCCGGAGTTCGTGACGAGGTGAACCGTGGCAAGGCGAATCTGGATCGTGAGCTACGACATCGCCGATCCGAAGCGGCTACGAAAGGTCTTCCTCACGCTTCGAGGCTACGGTGATCACCTCCAGCTCTCGGTGTTTCGCTGCGAGCTGGTGGAAGCCGAGCGGATCGTGCTCGAGTCCAAGCTCAAGAAGATCATCCACCACGAAGAGGACCAGGTCCTCTTCGCCGACCTCGGGCTGTGCGATGGGCGAGGGGATGGCACGATCCACACCCTCGGCCGACCCTACACTCCACCCGAGCGCACCGCGCTCGTCGTATGAGCCGTATGCACGCCCTCGAGCCTCCCTGCGATCCCCCGCGCGAGCGGTCCGGTGATGCGAAACACCCCGGGACCGCTCGCACGGCCGCGTTCTGTGAAAATTCAATACGTTGCGACATCGAACCGGAGCGCATCACCCCTAGAGAGCCCGCTCGACCCGCCCCATCGGACGGACCGCTCGCAAACGCCGTTGCAAGCCAGCGAAATCCATGCGGTTCCACGGGACCTCTTTCCGCCGAACTTCATC
>JAAYBZ010000028.1 GCA_012744445.1 Myxococcales bacterium
CCTTGTCGAGCCGGCGGTAGCGGTAGCGGAGGAGCGCGCGCGTGAGCGTGGGCATCCGCAGGCTGAAGAAGGGGAAGATGAAGAGCTCGTCCCAGAAGATGTGCCCGCGGTAGGCCTCGCCGTTCCATCCGCGCGCCG
Source organism: Myxococcales bacterium (assembly GCA_012744445.1). Classification (GTDB taxonomy): domain Bacteria; phylum Myxococcota_A; class Polyangia; order Polyangiales; family Houyiibacteriaceae; genus JAAYBZ01. The sequence continues at coordinate 139 of JAAYBZ010000028.1, forward strand.
GCATCCCCACGTCGAGGTCGAAGGAGTGGTGCGAGGCCGTCTGGAGGAGATGGTAGATGTGGACGCGCAGCTTCTTCTCGGTGTCGGGCGAGGCGGGCTCGCAGAGCTCGATGTCGAAGTCGTCCCAGAGGTGTCGCCACGCGCGGCGGTGCGCGTGGAGGAGCGCCTCGAAGCCCGGCAGCGCGCGGATGCGCGTCCGCGCCTCGAGCCCGGCCTCGGAGATCGCGACGTCGCGCGAGGTGTAGAGCACGACGATCTTCTCGACCGTGAGGGTCGTGCCGACGTCGACCTTCACGTCGATCTCTTGATCGACGCGATCGTGGGTGAGGATCGTCTCTTCGTCCGCGTCGACGAGCTTTCCGTCGCGCATGAGGCGCGTCCTCGCCGCCATCGCGATCTGGATGAGCGACTGCCGCGTGCGACACCGGAGGAAGATCGCATCGCCTCCCTCGAGGGCCGCGCGCTCGATGACGTCGATGTGCCTGCCTTCGAGCGCGCGGTAGCGGGCGACCCCGGCGTTGACGACGCCGCCGTCGATGCCGGAGCGGACCTCGAGGTTCCCCGACCAGTCCTTCGCCGTGAGCTCGACCTCGAGGCCGGCGACGTGCATGTCCGCCATGCTCACGAAGCGACGCTCGCGGACGCGCGTCGTCCGGCCCTTCTCGTCGCGGAAGGTGTAATCGCGGTGGAGCACGCCTTCGCGCAGGTCGAGCGTCTGGCGGTAGTCGAGGAGCTCGACGTCGTCGATGTGGAACCAAGGGCCGCCGTCGACGCGGAAGGTGAGCGGGAGCCAGTTGGGGAGGTTCACGAGATCTTCGTTCTCGACCTCGCGTCCCTCGACGACGCTCCACGCGCGGTCGTAGCCGCCGGCGATGTACGTCCCGGGGTAGTGGACCTCGTCGGCGCGCGCGTCGGGGCACGCGGCGCGCGTGGCGAAGTAGCCGTTGCCGAGCGCGCAGAGCGACTCGCGGAGGCCCTCCTTCTCGGGCACGTAACCGACGAACTCGAGCGTCCAATCCGCGCGATCCTTCATCGTCGGTCCTCCGGCGAAGCGAGGGCGCGATCGAACGTGAGCCGCCGGTCCTCGCCGAGGCGGAGCTCGTCGAGGTCGTGCACCACGAGGTCCGCGCCGGCGTCGCGGAGCGCGCCCTCGTCGGCGCCGCGCGAGACGCCGACGACGAGCGCGAAGCCTCCGCGTGCGGCTGCCTCGACGCCGGCGACCGCGTCCTCGATCGCGGCGGCGCGCGCGGGCGGGACGCCGAGGCGCCGCGCGGCCTCGAGGAGGACGTCGGGCGCGGGCTTGCCGGGGAGGCCCAGGCGCTCGAGGTCGTTGCCGTCGACCTTCGCGTCGAAGAGCGCGCGCACGCCGGCGCGATCGAGCACGAGGTCGGCGTTGCGGCTCGAGGTGAAGAGCGCGGTGCGGACGCCGCGCGCGCGGAGCGCCTGGAGGAGGCGCACGGCGCCCGGGAAGGCCTCGACCGGGTTCGTCTCGAGCCACTCGACGAAGTGGTCCTGTTTGCGCCGCGCGAGCGCGTGCATCGTGTCGAGGCCCGAGGGATCGTCGGGCGTGCCCTCGGGGATCGCGATCCCGTGCGCCGTGAGGTAGTCGCGGACTCCATCGAGACGGGGCTTTCCGTCGATGAGGGCGTGGTAGTCGCGCAGGTCGAAGGGCTCGAAGGGATCGTCGTGGGTACGGCTCCACGCGGCGAGGAATTCGTCGAAGAGCGCCTTCCACGCGTAGGCGTGCGCGCGGGCCGTGTCGGTGACGACTCCGTCCATGTCGAAGAGGACGGCGTCGAGGGGCACGCTCAGGCGGCCGGTGCCGTCGCCCTCCTCGCGTGCCACCGCCGGCGGACGAGCTTCTCGATCTCCACCAGCACGAAGACGGCGATGCCCACCCCCACGCATCTCTCCCATGCTGACGAATCGATCGGGGCGGTGCCAAAGAGGGCGTTCATGAAGGGCGCGTGCGTGAACGCGATCTGGAGGAGGAGACACGCCACGATGGAGACGATCACGGCGCGGCTGCCGAAGATGCCCGAGAGCGTGAAGGCGGGCGCGCGCGACGATCGGGCGGAGAAGAGGTAGAACATCTCGGCGACGACGAGCGCGTTCACGCAGGCCGTCTGCGCCTCGGCGAGGCTCACGCCGAGGCTCCGCTGCGTGGCGAAGACGTAGCCCGAGGCGAGGAGGAGCAGGATCCCCGCGTAGAGGATCCGGAAGACGACGAAGCGCGTGAGCAAGGGCTCCTCGGGAGGCCTCGGCGGCCGCGCCATCACGTCGCCTTCGGCGGACTCCCAGGCGAGGGCCATGCCGAGGGTCGCGGCGGTGATGGTGTTCACCCAGAGGACGTGGAGCGGCGTCATCGGCAGCTCGGCGCCCGCCAGGATGGCGAGCGCGATGATCAAGGCCTCGGCGGCGTCGGTGGGGAGGATGAAGAGGATGGTCTTCTTGAGGTTGTCGTAGACCGTGCGGCCCTCTTCGACGGCGTGCTCGATCGAGGCGAAGTCGTCGTCGGCGAGCACCATCGCGGCCACCTCGCGCGCAGCGTCGGTGCCCTTCTTGCCCATCGCGATGCCGACGTCGGCGCGCTTGAGCGCGGGCGCGTCGTTCACTCCGTCGCCCGTCATCGCCACGATCTCGCCCTCGCTCGAGAGCGCCTCGACGAGCCGGAGCTTCTGCTCGGGGCTCGTGCGCGCGAAGACGTTCACCTCGGTCGCCGCGCGCCGGAACGCCGCGTCGTCGAGCTCCGCGAGCGCGCGACCCGCGAGGGATCGCTCGGGGTGCAGCAGGCCGAGCTCGCGCGCGATGGCCTGCGCCGTGATCTCGTGGTCGCCCGTGATCATCTTCACGCGGATCCCCGCGCGGTGGCAGGTGGCGACGGCCTCGATCGCCTCGGGGCGCGGCGGATCGATGAGGCCTACGAGCCCGAGCCAGGTGAGGCCGGACTCCACGTCTTCGGGCGCGATCGCCGCGCCGGAGAAACCGTTCCGCGTGGCGAGGGCGAGCACGCGCTGTCCACGCGCGGCGATCTCGTCGATCGCCTTCGTCCACGCGTCGCGATCGAGCGGGCGCTCCCCGTCCTTCGTCGCCTCGCGGTGGCACATCGAGAGGAGGCGCTCGGGCGCGCCCTTGACGAAGATCGCGCGCGCGCCCTCGGGCCCCTCGTTGAGCGTGGCCATGTAGCAGCGCTCGGGGTCGAAGGGGATCGCGTCGAGTCGCGGCCACTTCGACCCGGCGAGCCCGAGCTTCTCCGCGAGGACGACGAGCGCGATCTCGGTCGGGTCGCCCTCGGCCACCCAGTCGTCGCCTCGGCGCTTCAGCGTGGCGTCGCTCGCGAGGAGCCCGGCGCGGGCGAGCACCTCGAGCGCCGGGTGCGTGTCGAGGCTCGCCTTCGCGCCGTCCTCGCGAAGGCCGCCTTCGGGGCGGATGCCGGCGCCCTCGACCTCGAGCACGGCCGACGCGAGCCGGACGGTGCGCACCGTCATCTCGTTCTTGGTCAGCGTGCCGGTCTTGTCCGAGCAGATCACCGTCACCGAGCCGAGCGTCTCCACCGCGGGGAGGCGTCGGATGATGGCGCGCCGCGCGGCCATGCGGCTCACGCCGTTGGCGAGCGTGACGGTCATCACGGCGGGGAGCCCCTCGGGGATGGCGGCGACCGCGATCGCGACGGCCGCGAAGAACATCTCGGCGGGCGCGCGATCCCACACGAGGAAGCCCACGAGGAAGGTGATCGCGGCGAGCGCGACGATGCCGACGCTCACCCAGCGCGTGAAGGTCTCGAGGCGGCGGTCGAGGGGCGTCTTGGGTGGCTCGACCTTGCCGAGGAGCCGGCCGATGCGCCCGATCTCGGTGTGGTCGCCGACGTGGACCACGAGGCCCCTCGCGGTGCCGGTCGCCACCAGGGTGCCGGCGTAGGCCATGCACGATCGGTCGCCGAGCGCGGCGTCGGCGTCGACGGGCTCGGTGCGTTTCGAGACGGGCGCGGACTCGCCCGTGAGCGCCGCCTCCTGCGTGCGGAGGTTCTTCGCCGCGACGAGGCGGAGATCGGCCGGGACGCGATCGCCGGCTTCGAGCAGGACGAGGTCACCGACCACGAGCTCGGCCGAGGGGAGCTTCACGATCGCGCCGTCGCGCAGCGCCCGCGCCGTGGGCGTGAGCATGTCGCGCACGGCCTCGATCGCCCGCTCGGCGCGGCCTTCGAAGACGAGCCCCGTGACGACGACGGCCACGACGACGCCGACGATCACGGAGGCGTCGAGCCACTCCGAGAGCGCGGCCGTGATCACGGCGGCGACGAGCAGCACGTAGATGAAAGGGTTGTGGAACTGACCGGCGAGGCGCTCGAGGAAGGAGCGGGCTTCGTGCTTGGAGAGGGTGTTCTCCCCGTAGCGCGCGCGGCGGCGCACGACCTCGTCGCTCCGGACCCCCGCCTGAGGATCGACCCCGACGACCTCGGCCACGTCCTCGACCGTCATGGCATGGAAGGGGTGGTCGAGGCGCTCGTCTCGGTCTTCGCTCATCTCGAAGGCACAGCTTACGGTGGATGCGCCTCCGGGGTGAAATCCGGCCCGCGATCGCGCCGGGGCGCGAAGATCCGTAGCGACTCCGCGGTGAAGCGGAGGTCGACTTCGCCTTCGTCGTAGGGCGCGGCGCCACGCGAGGGGGAGAGGACGGTGTCGTCGAGGTGAAAGGGCGCGCCCTCCCACTCGAGGCGGACCTGCTCCCCGCGGAGGACCCGCGGAGGAGGCGATCCGTCGGCCTCGTCGGCCTCGAGCTTGGCCTCGAGCCAGCCGCGCTCGGCCTCGCCCACGAGCACGACCTCGAAGCGTCCGTCGCCCGTGTCGGCGTCCGGCGCCAGGCGTAGGCGCGGGCCCACGGAGGCGATGTTCATCGCTTCGACCAGGAGGTACTCGCCTTCGATCGAGTTGCCGTCGACGGTGATGCGCCCCCAGCGAGGCGCGTGCTCGTCGAGGAGCTTGCGGAGCGAGAGCCGGAGCGCGGTGATCTTCTCCTGCGCCGTGACGTAGCCCAAGGGGCGTGCGCGCCGGCCGAGCTCGGGGATCGCGCGCGCCACGAGGCCGAAGCCCGCGCCCTCGAAGAAATGGCGCTCGCCGAATTCGCCCGCGGCGAGGCCGACGTCGAAGGCGCTCGCCTCGAAGGCGGGCCAGCCCGCGATGTCGCGGAAGGCGTCGATGGAGAAGCCGAGGTGACGGCCGATGTTGTTGGCCGTGCCGAGCGGGAGGATCGTGAGGAGGCGCGACGAGCCGAGGAGGTGCCGCGCGACCTTGCTCACGGTCCCGTCCCCGCCCGCGGCCACCACGATCTCGGACTGCACCGCGAGCGCGTCTTCGAGGCCTTCGTCGAGGGCGCGGTAGAGCACCTCGTAGCCGGCGCCGCGCATCGCCTCGAGCAGGGCCCGCGTCTCGGGCTGGCGCAGGCCCGAGCTCGGGTTGTGCACGACGAGGACGCGCCAGGGCTTTCGGGATGACCCCACGATCTCACTGTGTGGACACGGGCTCGGTCCGACCAGGGAGGAAGGGGAGCGATGCGCATCCTCGTGAGCAACGACGACGGGATCTTCAGCCCGGGGCTGCTCGCCCTCGCGCGCGCGGCGAGCGAGTTCGGCGAGGTGCGGATCGTGGCGCCCGACGTCGAGCAATCCTCGATGGGCCACGCGATCACGCACTCGCGCCCGCTCGTGTGCCGTTCGGCCGACGTCGGTGACTTCGAGGCCTATCGCGTGAACGGCACGCCGGCCGATTGCGTGGCGCTCGGCATGTACCGATGGGGCGAGGTCGACGCCGTGGTCTCCGGCATCAACCTCGGCCTGAACCTCGGCAACTCGACCTGGCACTCGGGCACGCTCGCCGCCGCCAAGCAGGCCGTGCTCCTCAACCGGCAGGGGATCGCCTTCAGCGCGCCCTCCTTCGATCATCACGAGTCCTATGAACCGCTCGTGCCCTTCGTGGCCGAGGTGCTCGACCGCCTGCTCGGCGACGAGGGCTTCCCGCTCGTCAACGTGAACCTCCCTGCCGAGCCGCGCGGGCTCCGGTGGACGCGCCAATCGGTGCGGCACTACGCGGGCGCCGTCGTCCCGGGCGAGCATCCGGCGGGGCACGAGCACTTCTGGTTCGTGGTGAAGCCCGTCGAAGAGGTGGAGGAGGGCAGCGATCGGTGGGCCGTCGAGGAGGGCTACGTCTCGATGACGCCGCTCCGGCTCGATCTCACCGACGTCGACGCGCTCCGGCGCGCCCGGGCGAGCTTCGAGGGGAGACCTCCCGATCGCGACGCGCCCCGCGGCTAGCGGAGGAAGGCGAGCGTCTCGGCGATCGCGGCCTCGGTGGCCTCGGAGGGGAAGTTGAAGAAGCCGTGCGGCGCACCCTCGTAGACGGCGAGGCGCGTCTCGAGGCCGAGCGCGCGGCGGTGCGCGGCGAGCCTGTGGGCTTGCGCGACGGGGACGAGTCCGTCGTCCGTGCCGTGGAGGAGGAGCGCCGGCACGCGCGGTTGCGGCTCGCCGAGCGGGGAGCGCGCGCGCCAGACCTCGGGGTCGGACGAGCGGAAGAGGAGCCGCGGGAGCACACGCGCGAGCGGCCCCTCGAGGTGATCGAGCTCGTAGAGGCCGAAGCCGAGGACGAGGCGATCGACCGCGCCCTCCTCGCGCGAGGCGGCGAGCATCGCGAGCGTGCCGCCGGCGGAGAGGCCGAGCATCGCGACGCGATCGGCCGCGAGCCCGAGGCGCGTCGCCCGCCGGTGCCAGTACGTGAGCGCCGCCCGGACGTCGTCCCGCGCCTCGTCGAGGCGCCCGCCGCGGAAGAGCATGCGGTAGTCGATGGCGAAGGCCGCGATGCCCGAGGCGACGAGGCGCGTCGCGAGGTGGCGCATGGGGAGCATCGCGCGCGAGCCGATCACGAAGCCGCCGCCGTGGACGAGCACGACGGAGGCGCCGGTGGGCTCGGGCGGGAGGTAGACGTCGCCGAGCGGCGCGATCCCGCGCGCGGGCGCCTCGCGGTAGCGCACCGTCTCGACGGGCGCCGCCGGCTCGAAGAAGGGCTTCTTGGTGAGCGAGACGAGGGCGCTCACGAGGGCGCCGTAGCGGAGCGCGCCGCCCTGGGGCTCGGAGGACATCGGCCGGAGCCTAGCGCAGCTCGTTCAGAGCTCGCACGCCGTGCCGGTGAGGTGCGGGGGGAGGAGCGTGTCGACGCCGGGTCCGCAGTGGAGGACCACGTCGTCCTCGTCACCGTGGAGCGTGTCGTCGTCCTCCTGTCCGCGGAGCGTGTCGGCGCCGGGGCCGCCGTCGAGGAGGTCGCTTCCGCGGCCGCCGTCGAGGGTGTCGTCGCCCTCCTCGCCGTAGAGGAGGTCGTTGCCGGGTTGGCCGAAGAGCTGATCGTGGCCCGGCCCGCCGCGGAGCAGGTCGTCGCCGCCCTTCCCGAAGAGCTGGTCGTCGCCCGGCCCGCCGTAGAGCTCGTCGTCGCCCTCGGCGCCGCGGAGCTCGTCGTTGCCCTCGCCGCCGTAGAGGAGGTTGGCGCCGAACTGTCCTTCGAGGAGGTCGTTGCCAGGGCCGCCGTCGAGGAGGTCGTCGCCGCGCCCGCCGATGAGCTCGTCGTTGCCCTCGCCGCCGTAGAGCTCGTCGTTGCCGTATTGGCCGGCGAGGAAGTCGTCGCCGTCGCCGCCGTCGAGCCAGTCGTCGTCTTCGCCGCCGTAGAGGAAGTCGTTGCCGGCGCCGCCCTCGAGGCGGTCTTCGCCCTCTTCGCCCCAGATCACGTCGTCGCCGTCGCCGCCGAAGATCGTGTCGTTGCCCGCGCCGCCGAAGATCGTGTCGTTGCCGCCGAGGCCATGGATCACGTCGTCTCCACCGCAGGCGACGATGCAGTCGTCCCCCTCGGTGCCGTAGAGGACGTCGTCTCCGTCGGTGCCGACGATGATGTTCGAGCCCGGCGGGCAGTCGAGCGTGGTCTTCGACTCGAAGTCGACGAAGGTGCAGCGCGGCTCGCCCGCGTCCGCGTCGGTGCTCCCATCGGGGGCCGCCGCGTCTTCGGGGCCTCCGTCGTCGGCGCCCCCGTCGTCTGGGGAAGGCCCTGCGTCCAGGAGGGTGCCGCCGTCGACCGCGGCGTCTTCGACGTCTGCGTCGTGGGGCGGGCCGACGTCCGGGACGTCGGCGTCCGCCCCGGCGTCGACGTCGACGACCGGGGTGTGCGAGAAGCAACCGGCGAGCGCGAGCGCCGCGACCAGCGCGAGGCGGAGTTCACCCGAGCGAGGGCCCATCCCCCGAAGTTAACCACACCGGGGCGGCCGTGTCGGGGGGCGCCCCGATTTCCCGTCAGGCGCCCGCGGCCGCGTAGGCGGGCGCGGGGACCTCGGCCGGCTGGCCGAGCTCGTAGTCCGCCTCGCGGACCCGCCGGGTGCGGAGCCAGTAGCGCCAGGTGGACCACGGCCAGATGGTGAAGTTCCGCCCGTCGTCCTGCATGTAGTAGCTCGAGCAGCCGCTGCTCCAGACCGTCCCCGCGAGCGCCTCCTGCACCTCCTCGTTGAAGGCGCGCTGCGCCTCGGGGCGCACCGTGAGGCTCGCGGCCTTCTTCGCCTCGAGGAGCGAGAGGCACTCGAGGATGTAGTGCACCTGGGCCTCGATCATGAAGATGATCGAGCTGTGCCCGAGGCCGCTGTTGGGCCCGACGAGCTGGTACATGTTGGGGTAGCCCGCCACGGTGATGCCGAGGTAGGCCTCCGCGCCCTTCTTCCAGTCGTCCTGGATGCGGCGCCCGCCTTCGCCGACGAGCTCGAAGTCCTTCATGTAGGTGCGCGGATCCACCACGAAGCCCGTGCCGAAGACGATGCAGTCGGCGCGTCGCTCGACGCCGTCCTCGGTGACGACGGAGTTCGCGCGGATCTCGCGGATGCGCTCGGTGACGAGCTCGACGTTGGGGCGGTTGAAGGTGGGGTAGTAGACGTTGGAGATGAGGACGCGCTTGCAGCCGATGGTGTAGTTTGGCGTGAGCTTCTTCCGCGTCTCCGGATCCTTCACCTGCAGCCGGATGTGGAGCTCGGCGAACTTCTGGAGGGCGCGCGCGAGGGCCGGGTTGAAGATCGGCCAGACGCGCGACTCGTTGGTCCAGTAGAGCCGCGCCCGGTGGAGCTTCCGGAGCGCGGGGAACTTCGCGAACATGGCCTTGCGGAGGGCCGAGTAGGCGCGCTCGTCACGCGGGATCACCCACGCCGGCGTGCGCTGCATCACCACGAGCTTCTTCACCTTGGGCGCGATCTCGGGGACGTATTGGATGGCGCTCCCGCCGGTGCCGATGGAGACGACCTCCTTGCCCTCGAAGTCGTAGGCGTGATCCCAGCGCGCCGAGTGGAAGACCTTGCCCTCGAAGCGGTCGAGGCCCGGAAGGTCCGGGATGTGGGGGACGTGGAGCGGGCCGGTCGCGAGCACCCAATGCCGCGCGCGGTAGACGTCACCCTTGGCGGTGGTCACGGTCCAGCGGGCGGCGGCGCCGTCCCAGACCGCGCTCCGCACCTCCTGGCCGAATTCGATGAAGCGACGGAGCCCGTACTTCTCGGTGCAGGCGAGGATGTAGCCCTGGATCTCGTCCCACGGCGCGTAGCGCTTGGACCAATCCGGCTTGCCCTCGAAGGAATACGAGTAGAGGTGCGATTGGACGTCGCAGGCGCAACCTGGATAGGTGTTGTCGCGCCAGGTCCCGCCCACCTCGTCGGCCTTCTCGAGGATGACGAAATTGGTGCGCCCCGCTTCGAGGAGCTTGATGCCCATGCAGAGCCCGCCGAAGCCGGCTCCGACGACCAATACGTCGACGTCCCGCCCCCGTCCATTCGGTCCGATCTTCGCGTTCATGGCCGATCGCCTTTCCCGGGGTCCCACCCCGTCATCTGACACGCAGCGTTGTCATTCTTGGTGTGACAAGAGCTCGTGTCAAATTCGGAGTTGCGCGAGATCACGCGCCGCGGCGCGGGGCGAGCACCTGGGCGATGGCGTCGAAGGGGAGCTTGGCGTTCCGAACCACCTCGTCGATCGGGCGCTCGAAGCCGCCGCGGGCCCACTCCTTGACCATCTCGACGAGGCCGCCGACGAGCATCGTGCCGACGAGGTCGGCGTCGATCTTGGGCTCGTCGGCGCTGAGCTCGTACCAATCCATCGCGAGATCGGCGGCGAATTGCACGAAGAGGCGCACGACCTCGACGTAGACCTCCTGGGTGACGCTGCTGATGAGCATCGGATCGACGAGCTGGATGCGGATGCGTCGCGGGTCCTCGTAGAACCACCCGAAGAAGGCGCGGAGCAGGGCCTCGGTCTGGTCCGAGGGGTTCTCGCCGCGGGTGCGCGCGAGGGTGAGCGAGCCGAAGAGACCGGTGACGCACTCGGCCGCCACGGCCATGAAGAGGGCCTCGCGGCTCTCGAACGACTCGTAGAAGTAGCGCTCCGTGAGGCCGGCCTCGGCGCAGAGCTGCTTGATCGTCGTGGCGGCGTAGCCTTGCGTCCCGAAGAGCCGGAACCCCGCCTCGACGAAGCGGCGACGCCGCTCGCGCACCCGATCCCGCGCCTCCCGTCCGGCGTAGAGGCGCTTGCTCGTCTTCACGGCCATGGGGCCATGGTGACAGGGTCCGTTGTCAAATCAAGCGCGGCGCAGGTTGGGGGGCTTTTCCTCGGGCGCGCGATCGCGTACCAACAACGGGTGGGGAGCGATCGCCGCGACGACAGGGGGCGTAGATGCCGGAGATGAGCCGCGCATTTCGTCGCGACGAAGCCTTCTATCGCGCCCTCTTCGAGGAGAACCCGGCCATCAAGCTGCTCCTCGATCCGGAAGACGGCCGGATCGTCGACGCCAACCACGCGGCCGCGGAATTCTACGGGTTTCCGCGCGAGGCGCTCATCGGCATGAAGATCCACGAGATCAACGTCCTCACCGAGGACGAGATCCGCGCGGAGATGGAGAACGCCCGCGTGGGACGGCGGCGCTTCTTCCGTTTTCGCCACCGGCTCGCCTCGGGGGCCATCCGCCACGTGGAGGTCCACTCCGGGCCCGTGGAGCTCCAAGGGAAGGCCTACCTCCTCTCCATCATCCACGACGTGACCGACCGGGACGTCTTCCAGGCCAGACTCGAAGAGGCCAAGCGCTTCGAGTCGCTCGGCCGCATCGCCGGCATCGTCGCCCACGACTTCAACAACCTGATCACGGTGATGTCGGCCAACACCGAGGTCCTCAGGCGCGCGCTCGCCAAGGACGAGTCGCTCTCGGCCCGGGTGGAGGACGTCCGCTACGCGCTCCGCCGCGCCACGGCGCTCACGGGCGAGCTCATGGCCTTCAGCAAGCGCCAGGCGACGCGCTTCGAGACCGTCATGCTCGACGAGATCGTGCGGGATACCTACGGCGTGCTCGCCCGCCTCCTCGCGCCCCGGATCCGCGTGGAGCTCGATCTCGCGAGCGACCTCCCGCCGGTGCGCGTGGACTCGGCCCAGATGGAGCAGGTCCTCATCACCCTCGCGCTCAACGCGCGCGACGCGATGCCCGGCGGGGGCAGGCTCAGCATCGGTTGCCACGAGGTCGTCGCGGAGGAGCGGGATCCGAGCGGGCTCTCGCCAGGCCGCTGGGTGCGCCTCACCGTCGCCGACGAGGGCGAGGGCATGACCGACGAGGTCCTCGCGCGGGCGTTCGAGCCCTTCTTCACCACCAAGCCGGCCGGCAAGGGTACGGGGCTCGGGCTCGCGACGGTGCACGGCATCGTCTCGCAGACGGGAGGGCAGATCTCGGTCGAGACGGAGGTCGCGGCGGGCACCACCTTCCGCATCCACCTCCCGGCGGCCACCGAGAGCGGGGAGTACCCCTTGTCCCAATTTTGTCCCTGACCTCAGATTCTCCTAACATGGGACCTGAACGCGCCCATCTTGGGGGGGAAGCATGACGCTGTACGAGCGCCTCGGTGGCGAAGCCGCGATCCAGGCGGCGGTGATCCTGTTCTACGAGAAGGTGATGGCCGACCCGTCACTCTCGCCCTTCTTCGAGGGGGTCGACTTCGAGAAGCAGATCCAGAAGCAGATCGCCTTCATGACCATGGCGTTCGGGGGCCCGAGCCAGTACTCGGGGCGCGACCTCCGGGCCTCGCACGCCTCCTCCGTGCGGCGCGGCCTCGGCGACGCGCACTTCGACCGCGTGGCCTCGCTCCTCGGGGAGACGCTCGACGAGCTGGGCATCCCCGGCCCCACCATCGACGAGGTGCTCTCCGTCGTGGGCACCACTCGCAACGACGTCCTCGGGAGGTGACCGTGGTTCCGCTCTCTTCTACGCCGCACGTCGTGGTCTTCGATCGGGTCGAGGTGACCGAGGGCGGTCGCGCGCGGGATTACACGCCGTCCGAGTTCCTCGCGCTCCCGCTGGCCTACCGCATCGGCTCGGTGCTCCAGGGCAAATGCCGCTTCTTCCGCGGCGACGAGCCCGTGGAGCGCAACGTCGCGCTCAACGAGCTCCGGCGCATGGCCGGCGGCCGCTGAGCTCGCGCTCGAAGTTCTCGGCGCGCCTGCTACCTTCCCCCGCCCGTCCCGAAAGCGGAGAAGCGATGGACGCGCCCCTCCTCGTCGCCGAAGGTCTCGTCAAACGATTCGGCGAAAAACGTGCCGTCGACGGCCTCGGGCTCCGTTGTGAGCGCGGGAGCGTGCTCGGCCTGCTCGGCCCCAACGGCGCCGGCAAGACGACCACCCTCCGGATGCTCTACGGCTTCCTCGAGCCCGACGAGGGCTCGATCCGCCTGCTCGGCCGCGAGTTCCGTGAGCACCGCGAGGCGCTCAAGCGCGAGATCGGCGTCTGCACGCAGGACGACAGCCTCGATTACGACTTCTCGGTGGTGCAGAACCTCGAGGTCTACGCGAGCTACTTCCGGCCCAAGGTCCCCGACCTCGGCGCGCGCATCGACGAACTGCTCGAGCTCTTCGGCCTCCGCGAGTACCGCGACGCGAGCCCCTCGACCCTGAGCGGCGGCTACAAGCGGCGCCTCATCCTCGCGCGCTCGATCGTCCACCGGCCCAAGCTCCTCTTCCTCGACGAGCCCACCACGGGCCTCGACCCGAGCGCGCGCGTCGCGCTCTGGCGGATCGTCGACCGGCTCCGGAGCGAGGGGCTCGGGATCATCCTCACCACGCACTACATGGACGAGGCCGAGCGGCTCGCCGACCGCCTCGTCGTCCTCTCGCGCGGGCGGACCATCGCCGAGGGCGGGACCAAGGAGGTCATCGCGCGCTTCCTCGGCGGCAACGTCCTCGTGGTGCCTGGCACGGCCGCCGCGCGCGACGCGATCGACCGCGAGCTCCGCGAGGCGCACGGCCTCCGCCCGCACCAGATCCTCGACGATCTCCACGTCCCGGTCACGCCGGAGCTCTTCGCGGAGCTCGCGGCGCGCCATCCCGACGCCGGGCTCTCGCTCCGGCGCCCCACGCTCGACGATCTCTTCCTCCGCCTCGACGAGGAGGGAGGCCTCTGATGCACGCCCTCTCGCTCTTGCTCTCGGTCTTCGACTGGCGCTCCCGCGCGGTGCTCGGGCGGAACTTCAAGGTCTTCCTCCGCAACTGGAAGACCGCGATGTTGCCGCCGGCGATGGAGCCCGTCGTCTACTTCGTCGCCTTCGGCATCGGGCTCGCGACCTACGTCGGCGGCGTGCCGCACGAGGGTCGCATGGTGGACTACGGCTCGTGGGTGGCGCCCGGCATGATGGCCTACACGGCCTTCGCGACGCCCTACTACGAGGCGCTCTACAGCGCGTACGTGCGGATGTTCTACCAGAAGACCTGGGACGGCATCCTCGCGACGCAGGTGGAGATCCGGCACCTCGTCTGGGGGGAGATCCTCTGGGCGGGCCTGCGCGGCGTGTGCAACACGCTCGTGGTGGGGATCGTGCTCTCGGGCTTCGCCGCCGCGGGCATGCTCTCCTTCGACTTCGCCGCCATCCCGGCGGTGCTCGCGCTCGCGGCGCTCGCGGGCTTCGCCTTCGCGGCGTTCGCGCTGATCTTCACGGCCATCGTGCCGGCCATCGACCACATGAACTATCCGGTCTTCCTCATCGGGCTCCCGCTCAGTTTCGTGAGCCACACCTATTTCCCGATCGAGAGCCAGTCCTCGGTGGTCGAGGCGCTGATGGGCCTGAACCCGCTCTACCACCTCGCGGAGACCTTCCGGTCGCTCCTGCTCGACGGAAAGCTGGGCTCGCACTTCGGCGCGGCGGTCGGCTCGTCGTTCGCGCTCCTCGTGCTCGCCTACCTGGCTTCGTACGCGCTCACCCGTCGGCGCGTGGTGCGGGACGCGTGATGGACGATCGCGGCGAAGGGCGCGCGCTCGAGCTCATGGTCGAGGCGGACGAGGCCGGCCTCCGCCTCGACGTCTTCCTCGTGAAGCGCGTCGAGGGGCTGGGCCGCGCAGGCGCCAAGCGCGTGATCGCCGAAGGGCGCGTGCGCGTGGACGGGCGCGTCCGGCGCAAGGGCGCGATGCTCTCGCCGGGCGAGACGGTCTCCCTCGAGGGCGAGCCCGAGATCGCCGAGTTCGATCCGCTCCCCGACGAGGCGATCCCGCTCCGCGTCGTCTTCGAGGACGAGGACTTCCTCGTCGTCGACAAGCCGGCCGGCGTGCCCTGCCACCCGCTCCGGCCCTCGGAGCGCGGCACGCTCGCGAACGCCATCGCCGCGCGCTACCCGGAGGCGATCCCGCACGGGCACCATCGCCGCGAGGCCGGGCTCCTCCAGCGACTCGACAACCAGACCTCGGGCCTCCTCCTCGTCGCGCGGAGCCTCCGCGGCTTCGAGGAGCTCGGGCGGATGCTCGCCACGGGCGCCGTGGACAAGCGCTACAAGGCCCTCTGCGTGGGCGCCGTGCGCGCGCCGCAGCGCATCGACCTCGACGTGGGCCACGACGCGCGCGATCGGCGGAAGATGCGCGCCGTCACCGAGCTCGAGGCGGGCGAGGTGCGGCATCCGCGCCAGGCGACGACCGAGATCCTGCACAGCGAGGTGCGGGGCGATCGATCGCTCGTCGAGCTCCGCGTGCGCGCGGCGCGGAGGCATCAGGTGCGCGTGCACCTCGCCGCGCTCGGTCACCCACTCGTGGGCGATACCCTCTACGGCGGCCCGGCGATCGAGGGGCTCGATCGCCACTTCCTCCACGCCTCGGCGCTCTCGTTCCGGCACTTCCGCACGGGCGAGGAGCTCGCGTTCGCGAGCCCGCTCCCGCCGGAGCTCGAGGACGTGCTCGCCGCCGCGGGCTTCCGCTGACTCAGATTCGATCGTCGATCGACGGCATGTAGGGGTCGCGCAAACGCCGGAAGCGTGAGTGGAGCGCCGAGCGCGTCTCGCTCGACAGGCGCGCCGAGAGGAGGAGCTCCTCGATGCGCTGCGCGACCGCGCGGTTGTACTTCCCGAGCGGGAAGCCCTCGAGATAGGGGAGGAGGCTCGAGACGACGGTCTCGGGATCGCGCGCGCGCGCCGCGGCGATGAGGCAGTGCAGGAGGAGGCGACGTTCGAGATCGCGTTCGCGAGGGGGGGCGGAGTCGAGCCGCGGGTGCATCGATCGATCGTACGCCCGCGCCGATGCGGGTTTCCCCTGGGTCCTCAGAACGGGATGACGAGGCCAGCCTGCGTGATCGTGCCGTTGCCGTACGCGCTCGTGCTGAAGATGTACTCGAAGCCGACGTCGAAGGAGGCGCCGCGCAGGCGCTTGAAGCGTCCCTCGTCGAGGAAGTCGAGGAAGAGCTTGAGCTGCCCGCCGAGGAGGTGGCTCTGGAAGGGCGCCATCTTGGGATCGGCCGTCACGAAGGGATCGGTGGGCAAGTATTCCCCGTCCGCCCGGTAGAAGAAGGCCGCGCCCTGCTTGTAGTAGCGGTATCGCAGCCGGAGGTGCGAGAAGCTCCCGAGCTTGGTGTAGAGGCGCGCCTCGGGCGTGGCGGCCAGGATGTCCCAGTCGTCGCGGTAGAGCCGCACGTGGAGGTGGAGCGATGTCGCGAGCTCCGGGAACATCACGGCGAGGCGCGTGGCGACCGTGTGCCGCTTCCGCGTCTCGGGGTGGTGCTCCGGCAGCGGCGTGCCGGCGGTGAGCACGCGGCGATAGGCGTTCGCCGTGAAACCTTCGAGGACGTAGAATTCGTAGTCGGCGCCCACGTAGGCGCGCGGGGTGAGGAGCTGGGTGAGGGCGAGCGCGACGCCCGCGCCGCGGAGCTCCTCGCGGAAGCCCATCGTGGTGGGCGTGCGCTCGCGCCCGCGGAAGGTCTGCCGGACCTCGTCGGAGAGGAAGGAGAGCCGGAACGAGACGGCCGTGTTGCGGCGGTTGAGCTCGGCCGCGCCGAAGAGGCTCACCGAGAGCGAGTCGTAGTCGGGCTCGTGGCTCCGGCGGAAGGTCGCGGCGAGCTGGACCGGGTTCTCGTCGATGGTGAGGCGCCGGCCGAGCGTCGCGCGCACGTCGTGGCGGAGCTCGGTGAACGCCACGTCCTCGAGGGCGCCGGCGGCGAGGCTCGCGCTCGTGATCGCGTCGACGAGGTAGACCGCCTCCACCGTGGCGCCCGAGGGGAAGTCGAGGCGCGCGCCGACCTCGGGGGCGACGACGCGCGTGCTCCGCTCGAGGTAGTAGTTGTTCCGTGCCATCACCGCGCCGGTGACACCGCCGCTCACCTCGTCGGCGAAGGCGAAGGAGGTCGCGAAGACGAGGGCGAAGGCGAGGAGGGCGAAGAGGGCGATACGCCTCAATTGCAACCGCATCCTCCGCCGCTCGAGCCGTAGCCGCCGGTCGCGCCTTCACGCGAGTCGTGGACGTGCGCACGGAAACTGGCCTCGGCGTTCTCGTGCGAGACGTCCATCGTGGGGTCGGCGAGGTGGCCGCGCTGGTAGGGCGCGACGCGCACACACCCTGCGAACGAAACGACCCACGCCGTGATCAGAGCGGCTCTCCACATCGTGAGCTTCAATCCTCGTAGATGGCCTCGAGCAGCGCGACGATGGGCGAGAGGAGCGCCCGCGCGGCGTTGCGGCGATCTTCGTCCTCGGCGATCCACGCGGCGAGCGCCGGCCCGTGCTCGTAGTAGACGTCGACGAAGGCGCGTCCGAGCGCGTTCGTGAGCAAGATCTCGTCGCGGAAGCGGCGGAGCACGTCGATCTCCTCCGCGAGGGGGGAGCCGTAGGCGGCCGTCGCCACGAAGCACGGCGAGACCGTGGTGTAGTGGATGGCGGTGGTCGTGACCTGCGTGGTCGCGATGGGGCCCTTGCGGCCGCAGTAGTCTTGGGCGCGGATCCCCACGTGGTAGGTGGTGAGGAACTGCAGCTGGCCGATGTCGAAGACGAGGGGCACGTCGGGCTCGGGGCAGGCGCGCGCCCTCGTCTCCTCGTCGATCTCGCAGAGCGCGAGGGAGACGGTGTCGAGCTCGGCGCGGTTCGCGGCCGTCGCGCGCTCGAAGTCCTCCTCGTCGAGGATCGGCTCGCGCGAGACGACGACCTCCCAGTCGAAGACCGGCACCGAGCCCTCGCGCGGGGTGAAGCCCACCGTGGCGAAGCGGTGGCTGTGGCGCTCGTCCTCGTAGGGCGCGCCGAAGATCTCGTCGGCGAAGGGGAGCGCGCCCTGGCATTGCTCGGGTTCGAAGAACTCGAGCTCGACGTGGAGGCGGTCGCCCCGGGGCGAGGCGCGGAGCCGGTCGGCGCCGCTGCCCGGGTGGTCCTCGGGGTCGTCGTTGATCGTCGGGTTCATGGGGACGATCTCGCCGACGAGGCCGTGGAGCACGCTGTGGCCGACGGGCCGGCGCACGGAGTTCTGGGCGTGCCTCCCGTCGAGCGTGATGGGCACGGCGTAGACCACGGAAGGCTGGCCGCGATAGGGATAGCCGTAGACGCGCGCCCAGAAGTCCCAGTGGATGCTCGGCACCGAGCGGCTCGTCCCTGGGGTGGGGAGCGTCTTCGGCGAATAGAAGACGTTGTGGTCGCCCTCGGTGTGGACCTCGACGTAGAGGACGTAGTCGCCCTGGGGCAGCTCCTCGGGGATGAACCACTGGAAGGCGAAGGGCGTGTCGCCCGCGGGCGTCGCCATGCTCACCGCGTCGATCGAGGGCATCGCGGCGCGCGCGTCCTCGGCGTAGAGCAAGACGTCGGGGTGGTCGTAGATCTCGGCCGCGAGGAGGTCGCGGCGAGGCGGGTAGAGGGAGTAGAGCGAGAGCGGGCGGAGCGTCTCGACGCCGGGCGCGATCTCGAAGGGCTCCGCGTAGCCGCGGTCGACGTCGTCTTGCGTGATGTAGCGACCCTTGTCGCTCGAGAAGATGCTCGCGCAGCTCACGGCGTCGAGCGCCTCCTGCTTGGAGAGGCCCGTGTCGAAGGAGAGGCAGAAGTAGTCGTCGTAGCTGTAGTCCGAGGTGTCGCGCGAGGCGTTCCCCTCGCTCCAGCGGTTCTGGAAGATCACGCGCGGGAAGAGCGGCTCGGCCGTCGCGCGGCGGTGGGCCCAGACCGGCAGCACGCTCTCGCGCCGGCCGTAGGGCCATCGGAAGCCGCTGTTCATCTGGAGCGCGCCCGGGCGGTTGCCGATGCCCCGGAGCGCGGTCGCGTGCGTGAGCTTCAGCGTCTCGACGAACTCGCCGTCGGCCGTCTCGAGCCAGATGGCGATCTGCGCCCGCGAGGTCGGGGTGAAGCTCACGCGCATCACCGCGTCGGCGTCGACGCGCACGGCGGCGCAGAGAACGCCGATTGCGATCGCCACCCCGTACCACCTCATGGGCGCGAGCGTACCACGAGGACGAAAGGTTTCAGCGTCGCTTCCGCCGCGTGGCCTTCTTGGGCGCGGGCTCCGCCGGCTTGCCCTCGAGCTTGGCCAGGCGGTCGCGGAGCGCGGCGGCGCGCTCGAACTCGAGGTTCTCGGCCGCGAGGAGCATCTCGGCGCGGAGGGTCTCGAGGAGCGTCTCGCGATCGACCTCTTGGCCTTCGGCGCGCGGGAGGATGGGGACGGCGACGTAGTCGTGCGTGCCCGAGGCCGGGTCGAGCTCGTGGATGGCCTTGCGCACGGTGGTGGGCGTGATGCCGTGCTCCTGGTTGTACGCCTCCTGGAGCGCGCGGCGCCGCGCGGTCTCGTCGAGGGCGAGCTGCATCGCGGGCGTGACGCGATCGGCGTACATGAGCACGCGCCCCTCGGCGTTGCGCGCGGCGCGGCCGATGGTCTGGATGAGGGATCGCGGCGAGCGGAGGAAGCCCTCCTTGTCGGCGTCGAGGATGGCCACGAGGCTGACCTCGGGGAGGTCGAGGCCCTCACGGAGAAGGTTGATGCCGATCAAGACGTCGTACTCGCCCTTGCGCAGATCGCGGAGGAGCTCGACGCGCTCCAGCGTGTCGATGTCGCTGTGGAGGTAGCGGACGCGGACGCCGAGCTCGCCGTAGTACTCGGTGAGGTCTTCGGCCATGCGCTTGGTGAGCGTGGTGACGAGGACGCGCTCGTTGCGCTCGACGCGCGCGCGGATCTCCGCGAGGAGGTCGTCGACCTGGTGCTTGACCGGGCGCACCTCGACGACGGGATCGAGCAGGCCCGTGGGGCGGATGAGCTGCTCGACGAAGACGCCGGAGGTCTTCTCGAGCTCCCAATCGCCCGGCGTGGCGCTGACGTAGATCGCCTGGTGGATGCGCTGCTCCCACTCCTCGAAGCGGAGCGGGCGGTTGTCGAGCGCGCTCGGCAGGCGGAAGCCGTGCGCGACGAGCGTCTCCTTCCGCGCGCGGTCGCCGCGGTACATCGCGCCGATCTGCGGGACGGTGATGTGCGACTCGTCGATCACCATCAAGAAGTCGGGCGGGAAGTAGTCGATGAGCGTGGGCGGGGGCTCGCCCGGCGCGCGCCCCGAGAGGTGGCGGCTGTAGTTCTCGATGCCGTGGCAGAAGCCCATCTGCTCGAGGAGCTCGAGGTCGTAGAGCGTGCGTTGCTCGAGGCGCTGGCGCTCGAGCAGCTTGTTCTCGGCGGTGAGGCGCTCGAGCTGCTCGTGCAGCTCCTCTCGGATGCTCTCGATGGCGCGTCGGCGTTGCTCGTCGGGCGTGACGTAGTGGCTGCCGGGATAGATGGCGTAGCGATCGAGCTTGCGGAGGACCTTGCCGCGGAGGGGGTCGATCTCGGCGATCGACTCGACCTCGTCGCCCCAGTACTCGATGCGGATCGCGACGCTCTCGGAGTCGACGGGGAAGATCTCGACCACGTCGCCGCGCACGCGGAAGGTGCCGCGGTGGAAGTCGACGTCGTTGCGCTGGTACTGGATGTCGACCATGCGGCGGAGGAGCTCGTCCCGCCGGAGCTCGGTGCCGACCTCCACGTCGATGAGCATCTCCTGGTACCACTCGGCCGAGCCGATGCCGTAGATGCAGCTCACCGAGGCGACGATGATCACGTCGCGCCGCGTGAGGAGGGCGCGCGTGGCGGCGTGGCGCATGCGATCGATCTCGTCGTTGATGATCGCGTCCTTCTCGATATAGGTGTCGCTCGCCGGGATGTACGCCTCGGGCTGGTAGTAGTCGTAGTAGCTGACGAAGTACTCGACGGCGTTCTCGGGGAAGAGCTGGCGGAGCTCGGAGTAGAGCTGCGCGGCGAGCGTCTTGTTGGGCGCCATCACGAGCGTGGGGCGGTTGGCCCGCGCGATGGTGTGCGCGATGGTGAAGGTCTTGCCGCTGCCGGTGATGCCCAAGAGGACCTGGTGCTTCTCGCCGGCCTCGAGGGCGCGCGTCAGCGCCTCGATGGCCTCGGGCTGGTGGCCGCGAGGCTCGAACTCGGAGACGATCTCGAAGGCTCGGTCGCTCATCGACTTCCTTTATTGATCACGACCGTGACATGGCGTCGAGCCCAGGTCGCGTCGAGCCCCGGTTTCGCCGCCGCGGACGGAACGAAAAAGGGCGGTGGAGATCCACCGCCCCCGCGCCTCGGGCCGCGAGGCTCAGCCGTGCTTGCGCTGGAACTCGCGGGCGAAGTCGACGAAGGTCTTCACCCACTCGATGGGCGCCGCGTTGTACATGCTCACGCGGATGCCGCCGACCGAGCGGTGGCCCTTGATGCCGAAGATGCGCTCCTTCTCGGCCTCGGCGACCATGAGCTTCTCGAGCTCCTCGGTGGGGAGGCGGAAGACGGGGTTCATCACCGAGCGGCTCTCCTTCTCCACGTGCGTGCGGAAGAAGTCGGGGCTTCCGTCGATGAGGTCGTAGAGGAGCTGGGCCTTCTCGCGGTTGCGGCGCTCCATCGCCTCGGGGCCGCCCTCGGCCTTCACCCAGCGGAGGACGTTGCGCACCATGTACACCGGGAAGACCGGGATGGTGTTGTGGAGCGAGTCGCCCTCGGCGACGGTCGTGTAGCGGAAGATCTTGGGGAGGGTGTCGGGGACGCGCTCGAGGAGGTCCTCGCGGATGATCACGATCGTGACGCCGGCCGGGCCGATGTTCTTCTGCGCGCCCGCGTAGATGAGGCCGAACTTCGAGACGTCGATGGGCCGCCACATGAAGTCGCTCGACATGTCGCAGACGAGCGGCACGTCACCCGTGTCGGGGTACTCGTGGTACTGCGTGCCCATGATCGTGTTGTTCGAGCAGAGGTGCAGGTAGGCCGCGTTGGGATCGAGGTCGATCTCGCTGGGCTTCGGCACGCGCGTGTACTTGTCGCCGACCTTGCCCGTGCCCGCGAGGCGCGCCTTACCGACGATCTGCGCCTCTTGATACGCCTTCTTCGCCCAGGTGCCGGTGTCGACGTAGTCGGCCGACTTGCCGGCGAGCAGGTTCATCGGCACGAGCGCGAACTGCGCCGACGCGCCGCCCTGCATGAAGAGGAGACGGTAGTTCGACGGGATCTGGAGGAGCTCCTGGAAGAGCGCCTTCGTCTCCTCGTGGACGCGCGCGTACGCCTTCCCGCGGTGGCTGTGCTCGAGGATGCTCATGCCCGTGCCCTCGAAGTCGAGGAATTCCTCGCGGGCGGTCTCGAGGGCAGGGAGGGGGAGGGTCGCGGGTCCGGCGCTGAAGTTGATCGAGCGAGTCATGGCGGCGCGGAGCCTAGCAGGGGCCCCGAGGACCTTCACGCGAACTTCGGCGAGAAGATGCGGAAAACGCAGGGATGCGCAGCCCCCTCCGTTTGGTGGGTCAGAGGGGGATCGAACCCCTGACCTCCGCATTGCGAATGCCGCGGCGGCAGCACGAAAATGAAAAAGCCGCGCGGTCTGCGCGGCTTTTCCTGGGAGTTCTATGGGTTGGTGGAGCAGAGGGGGATCGAACCCCTGACCTCCGCATTGCGAACGCGGCGCTCTCCCAGCTGAGCTACTGCCCCGTAGAACGGGCCTTCCTTGCGGAAAGGGCGGCTGAATATAGCCGGGGAGGGGGCGCGCGCAAGAGCGTTCCTCACCCTGGGGCGGCTCCGGGGTCGAAAATCGACCAAAGGAGCCCTCCGAGGACCGCGTGGGGCTACGTATCAAGGATGATATCTAGCAGGCGGGAGGCCGCGGACGCGCGGTGCGCGGCGTCCTCCGACCAGGGGAACGCGGCGAGGCGGACCGCCGGGTGACGTCGCTCGAGGACGCGCGCGTTGCTCTCCGCCGCGAGATCGGCGGCCGGGCGCGCGACGAGCACGAGCGCCGCGATTTGAAGCCCGCGCGCCTTGGCGGCCTCGATCGCGGCCTCCGCGTGGTGGAGCGCGCCGAGCTCGTTCGGGAGCAAGAGGACGAGCGGCGTGGCGAGGGCCACGGCGAGATCCGCGAAGGTGTGCGTCTCGTCGTAGGGCACGAGCAGGCCGCCCGCCCCTTCGACGAGGACGAGGTCGGCGTCGTCGCTCGCCGCGTCGATGGCGCGGGCGAGCGCGGGGATCGGGGGCGGCGGCGGCTCGCCCTCGAGCGTCGCGGCGAAGGGGGCGAGGGGGCGCTCGCCGCGGTGGAACCCGGGGAGTTCGGCGTCTTCGGGCCGGCCGGCGGCCGCGGCGAGGGCGAGGGCGTCTTCTGCCCGTCCCCCGAGGCAGCCGGTTTCGACGGGTTTGACGGCGCGGACGCGGAGGCCCCTCGAGCGCGCAGCCTGGGTAAGCGCCACGGTGAAGACGGTCTTCCCGATGCCGGTGCCGGTGCCCGTGACGAAGAGGCGCGTCGGGCTCATCGGTCGAGCTCCGAGCGAAGCTCGCGGAAGGCCGTGAGGAGCGCCTCGACGTCCTCTGGCTCGTGCGCGGCGGTGGGGACGATGCGGAGGCGCGCCGTGCCCTCGGGCACCGTCGGCGGCCGGATCGCCTGGACGAGGAAGCCCCGCTCGCGAAGGGCCGCGTCGACGGCGAGGGTCCGGCGATTCTCGCCGACGATCACGGGCACGATCGCGGAGCGGCCCTCGGGGACGCGATAGCCGAGCCGCACGAGGCCCGTGCGGAGCCGCTCGGCGTGCCGCGCGAGGCGCGCCCGGCGGTCGTCGGCCGCCTTCACCGCCTCGAGCGAGCGGGCGAGGCCGAGCGCCACGACCGGCGAAGGTGCCGTGGAGTAGACGTACGAGCGGGCGCGGTGGCGGAGGAGCTCGACGACCTCGGGGTCGCCGGCGACCAGGGCCCCCGAGAGACCGAAGGACTTTCCGAAGGTGGCGATGAGGATCTCGGGCTCGACGCCGAGCTGCGCGCAGAGGCCCCGGCCCTCGGGTCCGTAGACGCCGAAGGAGTGCGCCTCGTCCACCACCAAGGCGGCCTCGTGGCGTTCGGCGAGGCGGGCGAGGTCGCGGAGCGGGGCGTCGTCGCCGTCCATCGAGTAGATCGCCTCGACCACGAGGAAGGCCCGGGCCTCGGCGCGCTCGCCGAGCGCGCGGGCGATGGCGTCGAGGTCGAGGTGCGGGACGATCTCGACGCGGGCGCGGCTCAGGCGGCAGCCGTCGATGAGGCTCGCGTGGTTGAGCTCGTCGGAGACGATGAGATCGCCGCGCTCGGGAAGGCCCTGGAGGAGACCGACGTTGGCGGCGTAGCCGCTCGAGAAGAGGACGCCGGCGGGCTTCCCGAGGTGGGCGGCGAGGGCCTGCTCGAGCTCGACGTGGGCGCGTTGGGTGCCGCAGACGAGGCGCGAGGCGCCGGCGCCGATGCCGTGGGCCTCGAGGTCGCGACGGATGGCGTCGAGGAGGGCGGCGTCGCTCGCGAAGCCCAGGTAGTCGTTGCTCGAGAAGCAGAGCAGGCGGCGCCCGTCGACCTCGACGTACCGGCCTACCGGGGAGTCGAGGACCGGGGGACGGCGGCGGAGACCGGCCGCTTCGAGGGCGGCGAGTCGGGCTTTGGCGTCGTCGCGGAGGGACACGGCTACGGTTTAGCACGGGCGGTCTGGGAGGGGTGTTTCACGTGAAACGGCCGGAGCGGGGCGCACGGTCGTGCGTCGGGTCGACCCCTCGCGGGAGTGGGCCCATGGCCTCGGGCGCGCCCCATCCTGTGCGCCTGGCTCGGGGCGAGGGACGCGGCGGCGCGGCCGGGCGGTGACCCCGGCGCGGTGTGCCGCCATCCGATGAAGGCTCCGCCAGGGAGAGGCCGAAAGGAGCGCAACCAAGACGGGCGAGGGCGTTTCACGTGAAACAACGTCCAGTCCGGGGGCCCTCGGTTTGCCGAGAGTAGGGGGGCTCGGCCCGCGCTCTCCCGTCTCGACCGGAGCGCTGCTCCTCCCCAGCCTGTGGCGCGGCCCGCTCGTCGCCTGCGTGCCAGTCCCTCGCCTTTTGCGCCGCTCGCAGGCTCCCTCATCGACACGGCGGCTCGCACGCAGGCCGAACGAGCGCGTGGCCGGCACGCGAGGTCATCGGCCGGAGGGCTCCAAATGAGGCCCCGAGCGGACCGCGCGGCTCGGATCCATCCCCATCAGGAGTCGCGTACGCCACGTTCTCGCGGAAGGACACCAGCGCTTGGCCGCCCGCCGCCCACGCGGCGCCTCCGAGAGGGAAACTGCCGAGATCGCGCGCCCCGTTGGGCGAGCCGCGAACCCCGTCGGGTGAGCCGCGACGCTAACGCACTGACCCGCGCGGCGGTCGACCCGCGGTCGCCGAGCGGCCGCCCGCCCTGCGTCGGGCGACCGGACGAGCGGCGCCGCCTCACCCGGCCCGCGGGGCGGCCCTCTGATGCCCCACCGCCGGTCGACATGCGGGTGGTCCACCCGCTAAGCGTCGCCCCCGGTCGCTCGCCCTCCACCGTACTCAACTCGCCCGTCGTCGTCGAAAGGTTCCAGGCCTCGCCCCGCCTACACCGTACGAGGGCAGCCACGTGAAACGGGCGACCGTCCTTCGTCCCGCGCCCTCTGGCAGGGCTCGACCTCGCGTTTCCCGTGAAGCGTCACCCAGCTCCACTCCTCTGCCGACCGCCGATCCGCTCCCGTTTCACGTGAAACGCGCGGTCCACGCCCCATGATCCGGTGGTGTGAATTCGCTGTGGATAACTCAGGCCGAACGAGGGTTACCGGACTGGGGTCAATCGTTCCCCGCCGGCTCCGACGCGGAAATCACCGAAAAATCAATTCGAAATGCCCATGATCTCCGCTCGCCCCGCGCCTCCACACGCGTTGTGGATAACTTGGGGAAAGCTCGGACGAGGTGCGCCGGCTCGCGGCTCGGCTCCGATCGCCGGGACCCAGCGTGACCGTCCCGGCCACTGGCGTCCGGAGCCTCCGCGCCTGCCCGCCTCCACGGGTCCGGCGCCCCGCTCCCGCGAGATCCGCCGCCCTCCTCCCCGGATTCTCCTCCTCGCCCTCGAGAAACGTCCCCCGCCTCGTGCTCGGCGCTCCCGGCGGAGCACGCCCACGGTCGACGGCGGCGCGTCGCGAGTCCCCCCATCCGCCTCGGTTCCGGCTTCGAGCATGCCCGGCCCACGCCTCACGTGGACCTGAACGTCCACGCGGCGCCGTGATGACCGGCGGGTGTTGCGTCCGCTCGAACACGCGCGTGCCAACGAGCGACACGCGCTCGCGCGGCGCCCGTGGCGCTCAGAGCGAGAGCCCCGCCCGCGGATCGGCCATCGCCTCGCTCACGGTGCGCAGCGCTTCCTCGACCCGGCTGTCGGCCTTGGCGGGCACCTTCACCTCGAGGTGCGCGATGAGATCGCTCCGGCCGCCCCCGCGCGTCGGCGCGCCCTTGCCACGGAGCCGGAGCTTGTCGCCCGTCTGCGAGCCGGGCGGGATCCGGAGCTGGACCTCCCCGTCGAGCGTGGGCACCGCGACCTTGGCGCCGAGCACGGCCTCGGCCGGCGTGAGCGGCAGCCGGAGGTGGAGGTCGTCGCCCTCGCTCTCCCAGTAGAAGTGCCGATGAGGGCGCACGTGGACGGTCAGGATCAGATCCCCGGCGGGCCCACCGCTCCGCCCCGGCTGGCCCTTGCCGCGGACGCGGATCTTCGAGCCCTCCTTGGCGCCGGCGGGGATGCGCACTCGGATCTCCGGCGAGCCGGGGAAGCGGAGCGTCCGCTCGGCGCCCCGGAGCGCGTCCACGAAGTCGAGCGTGATCTCGCTGTGGACGTCGGCGCCCTTCTGCGCGCGCGGCTCCGCGCGGCGTCGCCCGCCGCCGAAGAGATCCTCGAAGTTGAAGGAGAAGCTCCCACCGCCGCCGCCGAAGGGTCCGCCTCCTCCGAAGGGGTTGAAGCCGCCGCCTCCGCCGCCTCCGAAGATCTCCTCGAAGTCGATCGGTCGGCCGCCGGCGCGCCCGAAGCCGCCCACGTGCACGTTCGGATCGAACCCCTCCTTGAGGCCGAGCTCCCCGAACTGATCGTAGAGCTTCCGCTTCTCGGGATCGGAGAGCACCTCGTACGCCTCCGACACCGCTTTGAAGCGCTCCTCGGCCGCCTTGTCCCCAGGGTTGCGGTCCGGATGCAGCTCCTTCGCGAGCCGCCGGTACGCCTTCTTGATCTCTTGCGGCGTGGCGCCCTTGGAGACGCCCAGTCGTGCGTAGAAGTCTTCCGCCATACGTGTGGCCTACGCTAAGCATCCGCCCGCCGGATTTCACCCCCTCCGATGCAGGAGGAAGCCCGCTCGAAGGTGCGGAGCCCCTGCCGTTTCACGTGAAACAGGGGAGCCGCACGAGGCGGCGTCCCGACGTTGCCCTCCTCGGGGGCGCATGATACCGGGTGACAGTTGACCACCGCCGACCACGATCCTGCCCTTCCCGCCCACGTCGCCATCATCATGGATGGCAACGGACGCTGGGCTCAGCTCCGGGGGGAGCCCCGCCCCGAGGGGCATCGCGCCGGCGCCGCGGCCGTCCGGAAGATCGTCCGTGAGGCGCGCCGCCGCGGCATCCAGGCCCTCACCCTCTTCGCCTTCTCCGAGCAGAACTGGCAGCGGCCCGACTTCGAGGTGAACGCCTTGATGTCGCTCCTGCTCCAATTCCTCGTCGACGAGCGGAAGGAGCTCCTCGAGAACCAGATCGCGCTCCGGGCGATCGGCCGGCTCGAGCGCCTGCCCCGCGAGGTGCGCGAGAAGCTCGACGAGCTGGCCCGTGAGACGGCCCCGGGCGCGCGGATGACGCTCACGCTCGCGCTCTCGTATGGGGGGCGCGAAGAGCTCGTCGACGTCTTCCGGGCGATGGCCGAGGAGGTCGCCGCGGGGAGGCTCGCCCCGGAGGAGATCGACGAGGCCCTCGTCGACGCGCGCCTGCCCTCCGTGGCGGTGGGGCAGGTCGATCTGCTCATCCGCACAGGAGCGGAACAAAGGATCAGCAACTTCCTCTTGTGGGGCGCGGCCTACGCCGAGCTCTACTTCTCGTCCAAGCTCTGGCCCGACTTCGAGGAGGGGGACCTCGTCGCGGCGCTCGACCACTACAAAACACGCGATCGGAGGTTCGGCCGCGTGGCAGACTCCCGGCCGATGAAGACCGAAGTAGCGAAACGAGGCACGGAGTGAACGACACGTTGAAGCGGGTGCTGGCCGTGCTCCCGCTCATCCCCCTCATCCTTTGGTTGATGTTCGCCGGACCCGCGTGGGGATTCCAGGCGTTGGTCCTCGCCGCCGTGACCATCTCGGGCTTCGAGTTCGGCAAGATGGTCGCGCCAGGCGATCGGCTGCTCCAGGGCATCGTCGTCTCGGGCACCGTCCTCCTCTCGGCCGCGCGCATCCTCGCGAACGACGCGGCCGTCGTGGACGGCGCGCTCTTCGTCGTGGCCTTCCTCGCGCTCCTCGGCGCGCTCCTCCGGCCCGAGCCCGTCGACGAGGCCGCGCGGCGCATCGGCTTCATGCTGGCGGGGCCTCTTTACGCCGGCTTCCTCCTCAGCTCGATCGCCCTCGTGCACGCCTATCCCTCGGGCGGGAGCTGGGTGCTGCTCTGCATGTTCGTGGCGTGGCTCAGTGACACCTTCGCGTACTTCGGGGGGAAGTTCTTCGGCAAGCACAAGCTCTACCCCAAGCTCAGCCCCAAGAAGACGGTGGAGGGCGCGGTCTCGGGCCTCCTCGGGAGCGTGCTCGGCGCGGTCGCGATCTCGCTCTTCTTCATCCCGGAGCAGCTGCCGGTGGTCCACGCCGTGGTCCTCGGCGTCTTCGGCGGCGCGCTCGGTCAGGCCGGCGACCTCTTCGAGAGCCTCATCAAGCGCAGCGTGGGCGTGAAGGACAGCGGCCAGCTCCTCCCGGGCCACGGCGGCATCCTCGATCGCGTCGACGCGCTCATGTACACGTCGAGCGCCATCTGGGTCTACGCGCACTTCGTCCTCGGCGTGCGGCCGGGCTGAGCCCGCGATCCGAGGCGCGGGCGCCGTGGTCGCGCCGCCCCCGGCTCCTTATATTGAGGGGATGAGCGCGCCGAGCTTCTCGGAGATCGTCCGCTCGCACTCGACGCGGGCGGCCGAGCTGATGGGCGTGTCGAGCGCGGTGCAGACCATCCTCGCGGAGCCCAAGCGCGAGCTCATCGTGCACTTCCCCGTGCGGATGGACGACGGGAGCTTCCGGCTCTTCAAGGGCTACCGCGTCCAGCACAACAACATCCTCGGCCCCTACAAGGGCGGGATCCGCTTCCACGAGACGGTCTCGCTCGACGACGTGCGCGCGCTCGCCGCGATGATGACGTGGAAGTGCGCGCTCATGCAGCTCCCCTTCGGCGGCGCGAAGGGCGGCGTCACGGTCGATCCCTCCACGCTCAGCCGCGGCGAGCTCGAGCGTGTCACGCGCCGCTTCACCCACGACCTCGGCGACAACATCGGCCCGAACCACGACATCCCCGCGCCCGACGTCGGCACCAACGCGCAGGTGATGGTCTGGATGATGGACACGTACATGAACACGGTCTCCGAGTCGCAGAAGCAGGTGCAGCGCGCCGTGGTCACGGGGAAGTCGCTCGCGGCCGGCGGCTCGCAAGGGCGCGACAAGGCTACGAGCCAGGGCATGATCCACTGCCTCCAGCGCTGGGCCGACGACCATCGCGTCGACCTCGCGGGCTGCTCCGCCATCATCCAGGGCTTCGGCCAGGTGGGCTCGCACCTCGCGATGCTCCTCGTGCGGCTCGGCGTGAGCATCTACGCCGTGGCCGACAAGAGCGGCGCGTACAAGAGCGCCGAGGGCTTCAACCCGCACAAGCTCGTCGCGTACGTCCGCGAGCACGGCGTCCTCGCGGGCTATCCCCGCGCCGAGCCGATCTCGCAGGAGGAGTTCTTCTCCACGCCCGCCGACTTCTTCTTCCCGGCCGCCCTCCAGAACGCCGTCGGGCCCGCGGAGGCCGAGCGCCTCGACGTCCGCCTCGTCGTCGAGGGGGCCAACGGCCCCATCACGCCCGAGGCCGAGCGCATCCTCCTCGACAAAGGCGTCGACATCATCCCGGACCTCCTGGCCAACGCGGGTGGAGTCGTGGTCTCCTACTTCGAGTGGCTGCAGAACCGGAGGACCGAGCGATGGACGCTCGCCCACGTCGACGCGCGCCTCGAGCGCCAGATGAACGAGGCCTACATGCGCGTCTCGCTCCACGCGGCCGATCGCGGGATCGATCGCCGCACGGCGGCCTACGCGCTCGCCGTGGCGCATCTCGCCGAGGCCTACGAGGAGCGGGGGGTCTTCCCGTGACCGTCGCTTCGGAGGGGGCGCGCCCATGATCGCGCGCACGCCGGGGGGCTTGCTCGGCCGGTTCGTCGAGCGCGTCTGGGTGACCGACGCGGGCGGGACCGCGGGGCTCGAGCGCGTCGTGCCCACGGGCCGGATGCATCTCGTCGTCCGGCTCGACCCGAGGCCCCTCGCCATCTACGCCGACGAGGCCGACGGGGAGGGCGAGCGATTCCGAGGGTCGGTGGTCGGCGGCGCCCGCGCGCGGTATCACATTCGCGACGGATCCACGGGCGGACCATCGGTCGGCGCGCTCCTCCGGCCCGGCGCCGCGCGTGCCCTCCTCGGCGCGCCGGCCCGCGAATTCTCCGGGCGGCACGTCTCGCTCGCCGACGTCTGGGGCGACGCGGCCGCGCGCCTCGAGGGCCGGCTCGTGGAGGCCGAAGGCGAGGCGGCCCGGCTCGCCATCTTCGAGGCCGAGCTCCTCGGGCGGCTGCTCGAAGCCCATCGCGTGGCCGTCGATCCCCGCCTCGAAGCCGCGGCCGTCCGACTCGCCGAGGGCGCGCGCGTGGCCGAGGTCGCGGCGGCGCTCGGGCAGAGCCCCCGCCGGTTCTTCGCGTGGTTCGAGGAGGCGGTCGGCCTCGCGCCCAAGCGGTACGCGGCGGTGGTGCGCGCGAGCCGCGCGCTCGCGCTGGCCGCCAAGCGTCCCGAGCTCTCTTGGACGAGCATCGCCGAGCGCCTCGGGTATTCCGACCTCGCCCACCTCCACCGCGAGCTCCGGGCGCTCTCGGGCGTCACGCCGCGCGAATTCCGGGCGATCGCGCCCGCGCACCCCAACCACCTCCCGCTTTCGCCGATTCGTTCAAGCGCGGCCCGCCAACCCGCCGAAAGATCGACGCATGACCCAGATCCACGAAGCCTTCATCTACCTCCGCGTGCGTGACGCGGCGGCGGCCACCGATTTCTACAAGGCGGTCTTCGGCGCCGAAGAGCTCTTCCGCCTCACCGAGCCGAGCGGTCGCATCGGCCACGTCGAGCTCAAGCTCGGGCCCACCACGCTCATGCTCGCGGAGGAATTCCCCGAGTACGACCTCTACGCGCCCGCGCCCGGCGATCGCACCCACTTCTGCATCCACCTCCACGTGGACGACGCCGACGCCCTCGTGGCGAAGGCGGTCGAGGCCGGGGCCCAGTTGATCCGGCCCCTGACCGACCAGTTCTACGGTGAGCGCTCGGGCACCGTCCGCGACCCCTTCGGCCACGAATGGCTGATCGGTCACTCGCTCGAAGAGCTCACGCCCGAAGAAATGCAGCGCCGCTATACGGCCATGCTCGAGTGACGTGGTCCCGCGGGGGGACGCTTCGATGCGACGCGATTCGTCCGCCCGGCTTGACTTCGGTGGGCGTTTGGCCTGCATATTCCGGCCATGACTTCGACTGCGCGCCTGCGAGGCGCGATCCCGAACGAGGGCGCGATGTCGCTCCTCCGTCGCTTCGAAGGGGAGCGTGTCAGCGGCCGCCTCCACTTCGAGGGGGCGGGCGTGAGCGGCGAGGTTTGGCTCGTCGGCGGCCAGCCGCTCGACGACGAGGCGCAGCTCGAGGCGATGGAGCGCCTGCTCCAGCTCGAGGCCGGTGAGTTCCACTTCACGCCGGCTCTCCCGCCCCTGCCCATGAGCCGCGGCGACGACCGCGTCCGCGAGGGCCGGCTGGGCGTCCACGCCGTCGCCGACCTGATGGCGTACTGCGAAGACGCCGGCCTCACCGGCACGCTCTCGGTCCGCCGCCGTGAGCGCGAGGCGCGCCTCGGCTACTTCCGCGGCGAGCTCGTCGACATCCGCGTCGACGGCCAGGCCCACGACGACCTCATGGCGATCTTCGAGTGGGAGGCGGGCGATTTCCGCATCGAGCTCACCGAGACCTCGCCGGCCGAGGAGAACTGGGCCATCCGCTCCGAGGAGCTCCGCGCCGAGGCCCCGCCGCTCGCCGTCGAGGTGAGCCTCGAGCAGATCGTCGAGGAGGGCCGGAACCGTCGACCCTCCAACCTCCCGCCGCCCAAGGTGCGGGCGAGCGAGCGCAAGCCGCGCCCCGACGCCACGGTGAAGATCGTCTTCCTCGGCGCGCCCGAGCCCGTCACCGCGCCCGAGGTGGAGCTCGCCCTCGCGCCGCCCAAGCTTCCCCTCGACACCTACGACGACGAGAAGCCCGAGGGCTTCGTCTCGCGCGCCGGGGCCACGCTCGGGTGGATCGCCGTCTGGGCCGCGCTCGTGCTCGCCGCCCTCGCGTCGATCCCGCACATGCCGCTCGACCCGTAGTAGGGTTCGAGCGACCCCCCGATGCGTCGGCCGTCCCTGATCGCCCTGCTCACCCTCGCGCTCCTGCTCCTCGGCAGGTCGGCGTCCGCGCAGGGCGAGGAGGCGGCGCCCGTCGAGCCCGAGGGCGAGGCGGCGCCCGTCGAACCCGAGGTCGAGGGCGAGGCGCCCGACGTCGCGCCCGCGCCCACCCCGGAGGACGGGATCGAGGACGACGAGGAGGAGGACGAAGAGCTCCCGCCCGCCTCGCTCCGCTATCTGCTCGAGGACGTCGTCATCGAGGGCAACAAGCGGACGCGCACGCACCTCATCCGCGCCCTCGTGCCCTACCAACCCGGCGACGTCATCGAGCCGGAGGAGAACGAGCTCGAGACCATCGAGTGGAAGATCCGCGGCACGGGCTGGTTCGACCTCGTCGAGCTCCGGCTGCGGCGGGGATCGAAGCGCGGACGGGTGGTCCTCGTCGTAAGGGTCGTGGAGCGCAACACCATCGTCGTCCGCGAGCTCCGCTTCGGCCTGAGCGAGGGCCTCCGGCGGCGCATGGACCTCACGGGCCAGGTCATCCCCTACGTGGCCTTCTCCCTCGCCGACGCCAACATCGGCGGCCGCGGCATCGCGCTCGGCGCCGACCTGGTGATGTCGCAGACGCAGCAGGGCGCCCGGCTCACCTACGCCCACCCGCGCCTCCGGGAGAGCGAATTCGGTCTCCGCTCCTCGCTCATGTTCGCCAACGCGCGCCAGTTCTTCGGGAACGAGCCGCGCATCTCGCAGATCTGCGACGTGGATGGCGTCCCGGACTGCGTGCGCGAGGTCATCGCCAAGAACGCGGTCGTCTTCTACCGGCGCACGGCGCTCACGCTGGGCACGGGCCGGGGCGTCGGCTCGTCCACCTACGTCTTCCTCGACTGGATGGGCGAGCACGTCTCGATGCTCTCGCGCCCCGAGGCGGCGAGCGAGCGACGCGGCGACCAGATCGTCCCCATCGACTTCGCCATCGAGGACGGGAAGAGCTTCGTCTCGGCCTTCCGCCTCGGCTTCATCTACGACCGGCGCGACGATCCGGGGCTGCCCACCCAGGGCCTCCTCATCCGCGCGACGAGCGAGGTGGCGAGCTCGTTCTTCGGGAGCTCCTACGACTTCATCCGCACGCAGATCCTCGCGCGCGGCTACGTGCCCCTCGAGAAGCGCCACGTGCTCCGCTTCTCGGGCTTCCTCGGCACGGTCTTCGGCACCGCGCCCTTCTTCTACCAGTTCCAGATCTCCGACCTCACCGACCTCCTCCCGAGCCCGGCGCTCGACATCGTCCTCGACCGCCGCCCGGCGCCCAACCTCTTCGGCACCGCCATCGCCGTGATGCGCAACGAGGAGTTCGCGGCGCGCGTCGACGTCCAATACGACTTCGCCATCTATCGCGCGCGATCGGGCGGGCTCCGCGGCCTGAACCTCTACGCCAACCTCGGCGTCCTCATGCTCGCCGACCCCCGCGATCTGCGGATCGCGGTCCCGGGATATTCGGGCGCCGCGGCGCTGCCCATCGACCTCACCTTCGACCTCGGCTTCATGATGGAGACCACGGTCGGCGTCTTCCAGTTCGGCTTCTCGAACCTGCTCGGGTTCATCGACCTGCGAGGGGGCCGGTGAAGAAACGCCTCGCGTGGCTCCTCCTCGCCTCGCTCGCCTTCGCCTCGGTGGCGCTCGCCAAGATCCCCGAGCGCGCCATGAAGGTGGAGTTCGAGCGGGGCGTGCCGCGTGTCTCGTTCTCGGCGCGGGAGCTCGAGGACGCCTCCGTGCGACGCGCCCTCGAGAGCGGTCTCGCCAAGCACCTGGTGATCACCGTGCAGTCCTTCCCCTCGGGGAGCGACCGCGCGCTCGCGACGGCGACGCAGACCTGCCGCGTCACCTTCGACCTCTGGGAGGAGGACTTCGTCGTCCGCATCGGCAACCAGCACGAGCGACTGCCCACGCTCGCGGCCGTCCTCTCGCGGTGCCTCGAGGTCGTCCGGCTGCCGGTCGGCGTGGCCTCGGACTACGCGCCCGGCGCGCGCGTCTTCTTCGCGGTCCGCGCGGAGTTCAACCCGATCGGCCGGGACCGTTGCCACGGGCTCCTCCGCAGCCCGGGGAGCGCCGATCCGATCGGCCCCGTGGTCGTGAACATCGTCCGGCGCGAGATCTGCCGCGCCGAGAAGGCCATCGAGTTCCGCTCGCCCGACGTGGAGGTGCCGCGATGAAGCGCCGCCTCCTCGCCCGCCTCCGCCCCACGCGCTTCGAGCGCAAGATCCTCGTCGCGCTCGCCGTCGTGGCGCTCGGCTCGATGGCGGGCGCGCTCCTGCTCGTGGGCTCGGCCGTCCGCGAGGCCTACCGCACCGGCGTGAGCGCCTCGTTCGCCGAGGAGCTCGCCTCGGGGGCCGAGGCGCACCGCGAGAACCTCCTCCTCCTCCGCGCGCTCACGCGCCTCCGCGCCGATCGCGTGGGCGAGGACGACGCGCTCGAGGACGCGCTCGCCCAAGGCGACCTCGAGACGGCCCGCGCGCGTCTCCACGAGCTCGGTGAGGACGATCCCCGGCTCGAGAAGGTCGCGATCGACGATCGCGTCCTCGTGACCTTCGAGCGGGAGCGCGACGAGGGCGAGTACCGCGAAGTGATCGAGCGGCGCGAGGTGGGCGAGGCCGAGGTCGCGCTCCACTTCGCCGTCCCCGAGTCGATCTTCGAGGACTACCAACGCGCCGGCGAGACGGCCGAGCTCTACGCGCGCCTCCTCGACCGGCAGGACTTCGTCTCCGACACCTACGTGGCGGCGTACTCCGCCGCGGTCATCCTCATCGCCTTCCTCGCGGGCTACGCGGGCGTCTTCCTCTCGCGCCGCGTCACCGACCGCGTGCGTGCCCTCGTCCACGCCACGCGGCGGGTCGGCGCGGGCGACCTCACGGTGCGCGTGCCCGTGCAGTCCGACGACGAGGTCGCGGAGCTCTCGCAGAGCTTCAACGACATGGTGCGCGACATCGCCGACTCCCGCGCCCGCGTCGAATATCTCCAACGCATCGGCGGCTGGCAGGAGTTCGCGCGGCGGCTCGCGCACGAGATCAAGAACCCGCTCACGCCCATCCAGCTCGCCGCGCAGGAGATGCGCGACTCGTACGACGGCGAGGACGAGCGCTATCGGGCGCGCCTCGAGGACGCGACGGCGATCATCCAGGAAGAGGTCGCGACGCTCCGGCGCCTCGTCTCCGAGTTCACCGACTTCTCGCGCCTCCCCAAGGTCCAGGGCGAGCCCGCCGATCTCCGCGACTTCCTCCTCGAGATCGCGCGCTCCGTGCCGCCGCTCCTCGTCGATCTCGGCGCGAAGGACGCCGTCCACGTCGACGTCGCCATCCCGGAGAGCTCCATCCCCGTCGAGATCGACTCGATGATGCTCAAGCGCGCGATCGACAACCTCGTCCGCAACGCCGTGCAGGCCGTGCTCGGCTCGGAGCGCGGCACGGGGCACGTCTGGGTCACGGCCACGCACGACGAAGAGAGCGTCACGATCGAGGTGCGTGACGACGGACCGGGCCTCTCGCCCGACGAGCTCGAGCGCGTCTTCGACCCATATTTCACCAAGAAGCGCGAGGGCACGGGCCTCGGCCTCCCCATCGTCAAGAAGATCGTCTTCGAGCACGACGGATCCGTCCACGCGGAGCCGAGCCCGGAGGGCGGCGCGCGCTTCGTGCTCCGTCTGCCGGTCTCCCGCGCTAGACTCGCCTGATCCATGTCGACGCTCGTCCGCTTCGCGCTCCCGCTCTTCCTCCTCCTCGCCTCGTGCGCGCCGAAGGGCATGGACGAATTCGAGGCGACGATCCGCGCCGGCGAGGGCATCGGCGATCGCGTCCGGCTCGCCGACCTCAAGGGCCGCGTGGTCGTGCTCGACTTCTGGGCGCATTGGTGCCCGCCGTGCCGGGAGTCGGCCCCCGTCCTCAACGCGCTCCGCGCGCGCTATCCCGAGGACCAGGTCTCGTTCTACGGCGTGAACGTCGAAGAGGAGCTCACGCCGCGGCGCCTCATGCAGGTGCACCGGGAGTTCGGCTTCGGCTTCCCCAGCCTCCACGACGCCGAGGGCGTGATGAAGGCCGGATACTTCGTCACGAGCCTGCCCACGCTCGTGGTGCTCGACCGCGAGGGGAAGGTGCACGGACGACACATCGGCGCCGCGGACGAGCAGGTCGTGGGCTCCCTGATCGAGGGCGCGCTCGCGAAATGACTCCCTGATTGGCGTTCGTCAGCGGCGCCGAGGGGCTTAGAATCGGGGGTGGTTGACGCAACGCGCCGACGTGCATAAACTTCGCGGCCCCAGCCTGGGGCGCGTGCGCGGGGCTCCAGACTGGTGGAGGTAGTTCCTTGGTACAAACGCTGCAAGGCGCGGCGCTCGAGGATCGAGTCGCCTACATGAACGAGCTGGTCGCGGCCGCCCCGCCGGCCCTCGTCGAGGATTTCCAGGCTCGATTCGATATGTCGTGGATCTACCACGACAGCGTGCTCGAGGGCGTGGTGTACACCCAAGAGGAGCTCTTCAACGCCCTGCGCCCGCGCGAGCCGGAAGAGGAGCTGCCCAGCTCGCCGATCTACGAGGAGATCCGCAACCACCAGACGGCCCTCGGCATGATCCGCGAGATGGCCGAGCGGAAGCGCTTCCAGGTCACCCTCGACGTCATCAAGAAGCTCTACGCCCAGCTCGCGCCCGAGGAGCTCGAGGGCAAGTCGCCGCCCAAGTACCGCAAGGACATCCCCGTCCACCGGCTCTACTTCCACGAGATCGCGGCGCCCGACAAGATCAGCTACCGCATGCGCCAGATCGTCCAGTGGATGAACGATCCGGAGACCAAGCGCGGCATGCACCCCGTGCGCCTGGCGGCCAAGGCCCACTACCAGATGCTGCACGTCTACCCCTTCCCGCGGCACAGCGGGAAGGTCGCGCGCCTGGTGATGAACCTCATCCTCCTCCGCAACGGCTTCCCGCCGGTCGTCATCCACGCGACCGAGCGCCAGCGCTACTACGACGCGCTCAAGACGGGGGACAACGCCACGGCCGTGCTCATCCAAGAGGCGCTCGCGGCGTCCATCGAGAGCACCATCCGCTTCTACGAAGAGGCGGCGGCGCAGGTCACCAGCGCGTGAAGCTCGCGCGCGGCCGCCTCGGGGTCTTCCGCCGAGGCGAGCGCGCCGATCACCGCGCAGAGCCGCGCCCCGGCCGCCACCACCGCGGGGGCGTTCTCAAGCGTGATCCCGCCGATCGCCACGATGGGCACGCCCGCGCGGGCGACCGCCGCGGCGAGGCCCTCGACGCCTTGCACCGGGTCGGGGTTCTCCTTGCTCCGCGTGGGGAAGACCGGCCCGAAGCCGAGGAGCGCGTGGCCCTCACGGACGGCGCGCTCGACCTGCGCGGTATCGTGGGTGCTACGGCCGATGGGTCCGTCGAAGACGAGGCGCGCGTCCTCGAGCGGGAGATCGTCCTGGCCGAGGTGGAGCCCGTCGGCCCCCGCGAGCCGCGCGATGTCCGCCCGATCGTTGAGCACGAAGGGCACGCCGCGCCGACGGGCCCGCGCCGCGAGCTCGCGGGCGAGCTCGAGCGTCGCCCGATCGTTCTTGCGCTTGTCGCGGAGCTGGAGCACGGCGCAGCCGCCGGAGAGGATGGCCTCGGCGAGCTCGATCGGGTGGAAGCGCCCCGAGAGCGAAGGATCGACGATGGCGTAGAGCCCGCGCGCCTCGGCCACCCAGCTCATCGCTTGCCGTCGGCCGTGAGGAGCACGTCGTAGAGCTCGGGGCGCCGGTCACGGAAAAAGCCCCAGCTCGCGCGCCGCTCGCGGAGCGCCTCGCGATCGAAGCTCGCCACGGCCACGCCCTCCTCCACGCGGGAGAGCTCGACCACCTTGTCGCCGCGCGCGTCGGCGATGAAGGAGCTGCCGTAGAAGACCTGCCCGCCCTCGTCGCCGATGCGGTTGGACGCCGCGACGGGCATCGAGTTCGATACGGCGTGACCGATCATCACGCGCTGCCACGGATCCTTGGTGTCGAAGTCGGGCTCGTGGGGCTCCGATCCGATGGCGGTGGGGTAGAGCAGCGCCTCCGCGCCCATGAGCGCCATCGCGCGCGCGGCCTCCGGATACCACTGATCCCAGCAGATCCCCACGCCGATCGTCCCGAACTTCGTCGCGAAGACGCGGAAGCCCGTGTCCCCCGGCCGGAAGTAGAACTTCTCCTCGTAGCCCGGGCCGTCGGGGATGTGGCTCTTGCGGTAGAGGCCGAGGTCGGTCCCGTCGGCGTCGAAGACCACGAGGCTGTTGTAGTGGGCGTGGTTGGCGCGCTCGAAGAAGGACACGGGGATCACCACGCCGAGCTCCTTCGCGAGCGCGGCGAACCGGGCGAGTGTGGGGTGTCCCTCGCGCGGCTCGGCCCAGGCGAAGAAGCGCTCCTCCTCGGTGCGGCAGAAGTACGGCCCCTCGAAGAGCTCGGGCGGGAGGATCACCTGTGCGCCCTTTTCGGCGGCGTCGCGCACGAGCGCCTCGATCTTCGCGACGTTCTCTTCGCGCGTGCCGTTCAGCGCGGCCTGGATGATGCCGATCCGAAGCTCTCCGTTCATCGTGCCTCTGGCTCCTGCTGCGTGATGCAATGAAAGGCCCCGCCGCCCGAGACGATGGCGCGCGACGAGCGGCCGACCACCCGCCGCTCGGGGAAGAGCGCGCGGAGCGCCTCGAGGACGGGACCGTCCCAGCTCGAGTCGTAGAGCGGGACGACCAGCGCGTCATTGCCCAGGTAGTAGTTGCAATAGCTCGCGGCCAGGACCTCGCCGGCATCGTTCGTGATGCGCCCGGGCGAGGGGATGCGGTGCACGCGGAGCTTGCGGCCCTTGGCGTCGACCGAAGCCGCGAGCTGTGCGGCGAGGTCGTCGAGCATCGCGGCGTTCGGGTCGTCGTCGCCCGAGGGCGCCATGCAGAGCACCTCGCCCGGCCGCACGAAGCGCGCGAGCGTGTCGATGTGCCCGTCGGTGTGGTCGTTCTCGAGGGTGGCGTCGAGCCAGATCACTTTCGATACGCCGAGCGCCGAGCCGAGGATCGCCTCGATCTCTTCGCGCGATCGGCCGGGGTTGCGGAGCTCGTCGACGAGGCAGGCGCGCGTGGTGAGGAGCGTGCCCTCGCCGTCGACCTCGAGCGCGCCGCCCTCGCAGACGAGGTCCACGCCGAAGGCGCGGCAGCCGAGCGTGGCGGCGATGGCCGAGGCGACGCGATCGTCGCCGGGCATGAGGTACTTCCCGCCCCAGCCGTTGAAGCCGAAGCAGGCGGCGCCGAGCGTGCCCGCCTCGTCGAGGAGGAAGCAGGGCGCGGTGTCGCGGGTCCACGAATCGCCGTAGGCCATCACGTGGAGGCGCTTTTCGGCCACGTCGTGGAGCGCGTCCGATACGGCGCGCGCCGTCGCCTCGTCGGGGACGAGGAGCTCGAGCGCCTCGCCGGCTTCGAGGGCGATGGCGCGCGCGAGCTCGATCCACTCGGCGCGGGCGGCCTCGAAGGCCTCGCCCCATTCGTGGGCGAGGTGGGGGTAGGCCATCCAGCACGCGCGGTGGGGCTCCCACTCGGCGGGCATGCGGAATCCAAACGTCGCGGGGCGCACGGGGTCCATGGGCGATGCGCTATAGCATCCCCGCGCTCTCGATGTAGATGGCGTCCCCGAAGCGGGCCTCGAGCGCGTCGATCGCGTCGAGCACGGCGCGCACGCGGAGGCGCAGGCCCTCACGCCGCTTCTCGTCGAGGACCGGCGCCAGGGGGTCGGCGTCGAGGCATCGCTCGAAGGCCTCGGCGTCGAAGGCGCGGAGGGCCTCGACGGTCTCGCGGCGGAAGCGCTGGAGGGAGGCGAGGCGCCGCTCGAGGAGCGGGAGGCGCTGCTCGCCTCGCCAGAAGCCCGCGCCGTTGTCGAGGAAGATGAGGGGGCCGTCCTCGCCGAGCAGGCGGAGGTTGGTGAACCCTCCGCCCCAGCGATCGACGTTCTGCACGAGGTAGTCGAAGATCACGAGGTCGCTCAGCTCGGCGATCCGTGCCTCGGTGAGCGCGGCCTCGGGGCGCTTCGGGTCGTGGATCTCGGCGTCGGGGCGCTCCTCCCGGTTCGCGCTGCGCCGCACGTCGATGGGCGCCTGGTAGGGGTTCACGCGCGGCGGCGGCTCGAGGCGGAGCGCGCGCTCGAAGCCGCGGCCGGGATCGAAGCGGGGGAGGCTCCCCTCGATCCATGCGACGAAGGCCCCGCGCAGCATGCCGTCGGGCTGGATGGCCAGCTCGCCGCGGCGCGCGTCGTCGCCCGCGGCCCGGGCGAGGGCCGAGAAGGGCAGGGTCCGGCCGGTCACGGGCGCCACCCGCCCGAAGCCGAGCGCACGATCCACGCAGTACGCCGCGATTTCAGAGTCGAAATGAGCGCCTGAAAAACTTTGCTCTGGCTTGAAATAGCCCGTGGTGCCGTCCTCGAGCGTGATCTTGAAGCTGAGGCTCCGGCCGCCACGGCCCTTCATCACCTCGGCCGGGGGCTGCTCGCGGAGGGCGGCGAGGACGCGATCGTCGTCTTGGCCGAAGGGTCCGCGCGTCGAGGGCGCCGGCGAGGACGAGTCGGCGGCGGCCAGCGGCTCCTCGGAGGACGGCGCCGGCCCCTCGGTCGGAGGCGCGGGCTCGTGGGTGGGCTCCTCGGCCGGGGGCGGGGGCGGCTCGGCGGGCGTGCCCCCGCCACATCCCGCGGCGAAGGCGAGGACGACGACGAGGAGGATGGGGCGCATCCCCGAGGCGTGCCCCGAGCCCCTGCGCGAGGTCAAGTTTCACGCCCGGCGACGGAAATAAATGCGGCCGCAAACTTTTGGTTTGCGGCCGCAGAGGGGGGAGGGGACGGAGCGCCGGCGACTAGGGGGGGGAGGAACGCCGACGCTGTGCGTCGCCTGCACGAGAAGTTTGCATGGGTCGTGCCAACGTCGGCGCCACTTCTTGAAATCCCGTGAAATCGAATAGTTGCCAGCACCCTCCACGGAAATTCCCTAAGGGCGGCCGTTGCACGGATGAACGAGAATTTCATATCTGGATATCAAACTTGGAAAGATTGTTTCTCATATTTCGCGGTTGAGGAGATCCACGTCGAGACCCAGCCCTTGCAGGCGGGCGCGCTCGAAGGCGCGGGCCGCCGCGGCCACGTCCTGGATGGCGAGGCCGGTCGAGTCGAAGATCGTGCGCCCCTCGCCGCGCGCGACGAGGCCTGCGATCACCTCGCCCAGGGTCCCGGCGAGGTCGGCCTCGACATAGACCCCGTCACGGACCGGCACGTTCACCTCGCCGCTGTGGAGGGCCTGCTTGGGATCGTCCACGTAGACCGACGCGCTGAGGAGGACGTCGAGGGCGAGCTCGCGCTTGCCGGGGGCGTCCGCGCCCATGGCGTTGATGTGCGTATGCGGGAGGAGCGCGTCGGCCTCGACGATGGGCGTCCTCGAGGGCGTGAGCGTGTTGAGCACGTCCACGGCCGAGGCCTCCTCGAGGGAGGCGACGCGGCCCCCGGCCTCGTCGGCGAAGGCCTCGGCGGCCGCCGGATCCTTGTCGTAGGCGAGCACCTCGAAGCCGTCGCCGAAGACCACGCGGTGCGCCTCGAGGACCGAGCGAGCCTGCGCGCCGCAGCCGACGAAGCCGATCTTCGCGTGCGCCTTGGCGAGGTGGCGG
Organism: Myxococcales bacterium; assembly: GCA_012744445.1. Lineage (GTDB taxonomy): Bacteria > Myxococcota_A > Polyangia > Polyangiales > Houyiibacteriaceae > JAAYBZ01. The sequence goes on from JAAYBZ010000028.1 coordinate 42,083, forward strand.
CTCGCGACGGCGGCGGCCGCGCCCGTCCGCCGCTCGGTGAGCGCAGTGGCGTCCATCAGGGCGAGGGGCAGCGCCGTCTCCGGATCGCTGAGCACGAAGACCGCGATCACCGCGGGCAGCCCGTGATCCCTGGGGTTGCGCGTGTGGGAGCTGACCCATTTGAGGCCCGCGTAGCGTGAGAAGCGGGCCGGCATGGCCCTGAAGTCGCCCTGCACCTCCGGGATCGGCAGGTAGACCTTGGGCGGCATCGAGGCCTCCCCGAGGGCGAAGGCGCGGAAGGCCTCCTCCACGGCCTCCACGGCGTCGCGCATGGGGAGGCACTCGAGGACTTGGCGGCGGTCGAGGATCTTCGTCGGCATCCCGAAACGATATCAGGGGCGCTCTCCGCCCGCCCTCGCCGCGGGCCCCGCCCGCTGCCGAAAATTGGATGAGGCGACAAGGTGAGCTGTAGTGTGCTCATCAACTACATGAGCGCCGCATCCACGACCCCCCGCCTCGCGCGCCGAGACCTCGCGGCGACCCTGCTCCTCGCCACGAACCTCTTCCTCATCCTCTTCGCCTATTACCTGCTGAAGACGGTGCGGGAGACCTGGATCCTCGCGCCCGAGGGGACGGCCTTCTTGAGCGGACCCAAGCTCAAATCCTTCGCCACGGCGCTCCAGGCGATGATCCTCCTCGCGGCCGTGCCGCTCTACGCCCGCCTCTCGCGGACCATCGAGCGCAAACGGCTCATCCGGCGGATGACCGGCTATTTCGTGGCCTGCCTCCTCGGCTTCGCCGGAGCGCTCGCGATCGACCTGCCCTACGGGGGCTTCCTCTTCTACGTCTGGCTCGGGACCTTCAACGTGGCCGCGGTCGCCCAGTTCTGGAGCTTCGCGACCTCGCTCTTCGACGCCGAGCGCGGGATGCGCGCGTTCCCGGGGATCGCCTTCGGGGCGACGGCCGGTGGCTTCCTCGGGGCCAAGGCGGCGGGCGCGCTCTTCGGCCTCGGGCTCGGCCTCGGGACGCTCCTCGTGCTCGCGGCCGGGATCCTCGTCCTCCACCTCGGCCTCTACGGCGCGGCCGAGCGGCTCGTCGGCGGCGCGCGTCCGGCGCCCGTCGAGGCGCCCCCCGAGGCGGTGCCGCTCGACGGCCTCCGCCTCGTCGCGCGCGACTCCTACCTCCGGTGGGTGGGCACGCTCGTGATCCTGCTCAGCGTCGTGAACACCACCGGCGAGTACCTCCTCAGCGAGGCCGTGATGCGCGAAGCGGAGGCGGCGTTCGCGCGCTCGGGGGCGGAGGACGCGCGCGCCTTCACCGCCGCCTTCGTCCACGCCTTCTACAGCGAATTCTACCTCTACGTGAACGTGGCCGCGATCGTGCTCCAGGCCTTCGTGGTGGGGCGTCTCCTCCGCATCGGTGGCATCGCCGCCGCCCTCTTCGTGCTCCCGGTGCTCGCCTTCTTCGCCTACGGCCTCGTGGCGACGAGCGCCTCGCTCGCGCTCATCAAGTGGGTGAAGATCGCCGAGAACGGAAGCGACTATTCCGTGATGAACACGGCCCGCTCCATGCTCTTCCTCCCCACCACCGAGGAGGAGAAGTGGCGCGCGCGCCAGGTGGTCGACACCATCGTCGTGCGCTTCGGCGACGTGCTCTCCTTCCTCCTCGTCGCCGCCTTCGGCATCGCCGGGCTCCACCCCTCCGGGCTCGTCTGGGTGAACCTCGCGCTCGTGGTGGCCTGGGGCTTCGCCGCCCTCAAGGTGCGGCACGGCTGGTCGCTCCGCCTCGCCCGCGCCCGGGCGCTCGCTTGACGTCCGCGTCCGACTTCGGCATGTCGGTCTCCATGCGAAAGACTCTCCTCCTCGTGCTCCTCGCCTCCGGTTGCGGCGGCGCGTCCACCCCCGCGACCACGCCCGTCGACGAGGCCCAGGCCTCCTCCGAGCGTCGCATCGACCCGCTCCTCGTCGCGCTCGACAACCCCGCGCGCACCGAAGAAGACCGCGCCCGCGACGCGGCCCGCCATCCCCGCGAGACGCTCCAGTTCTTCGGCCTCGAAGAGACGATGGACGTCGTCGAGCTCTCGCCCGGCGGGGGCTGGTACACGCGCATCCTCGCGCCCTACCTCGCCGAGAAGGGCTCGCTCACCGTGGGCCTCCCCGACGGCCGCTACGGCGACGCCTTCCGCGAGCTGGCCGCGCAGGATCCCGCGCTCTACGGCAAGGTTCGGCAGGCCCGCTTCGCGCCCCCCGAGGGCGTCGAGATCGCAGACGAGAGCGCGGACCTCGTCCTCACCTTCCGCAACGTCCACGGCTGGATGCGCGCGGGCGTCGACGGCGACGTCTTCCGGGCGGTCTTCCGCGTGCTCCGTCCGGGCGGCGTCTTCGGCGTCGTCCAGCACCGCGACGAAGAGGGCGGCGAGCTCCGCCCCGACAGCGGCTACGTCCCCGAGTCCTACGTGATCCGCCTCGCCGAGGAGGCCGGCTTCGTCCTCGAGGCCAAGTCGGACATCAACGCCAACCCCCGCGACACGCGCGACCACGAGAACGGCGTCTGGTCGCTCCCGCCCTCGCTCCGCGTGAGCGACGAGCACCGCGATCGCATGGTCGAAATCGGCGAGAGCGATCGGATGACGCTGAAGTTCCGCAAGCCGGCCCACTGAGCCGCGCAAGTGGCCGCTTCGGCGTTGTATTTATTGCCGGAAGTGGATAACAAGCGCGCTGTGACTACCTCTCCCAAGCCCGAGGGACTTCGGGAGCGTCGGCGGAAAGAGGTCCGCCGGCGCATCCTCAAGGCCGCGCGCTCCCTCCTCAGTGAGCGCGACGTCGAGAGCGTGCGCGCCGACGAGATCGCCGAGCGCGCGGGCGTCTCTCGGGCAACCTTCTTCAACTACTATCCGAGCAAATCGGATCTCCTCACCGATCTCGGGCGGACCATCGTCATCGAGCTCGAGGATCTCTCCTCGACGGCGCTCGAATCGTACGAAGATCTCTCCGGCGCCCTCGGCTGGGTGCTCGCGCAGGGGTTCACGCGCATCAAGCGCGACGAGAACATCAGCCGTCAGCTCATCGATCACCTCACGCGCGCGACCGCGAGCCAGGACGCCCGCGCCGAGCTGATGGGGCGCTCGCACGCGGCCTATCGCGCGATCTTCGAGCGCGCGCGAGAGAACGGCGAGATCGACGAGGCCCAGGACCTGGATCTCATGGCCGAGCTCCTCGCGAGCGTGGTCAACGGGCTGCTCGCCAATTGGTTCAACGACTCGAGCTACCCGCTGCAGGCGCGCCTCGCCGAGACCGTGACCTTCTTCGTGCGGGCGGCGCGCAAGGACGCCTGAGCTCAGGCGATGCGGGCCCAGAGAGGGCCGAGGTCGGCGTAGGACGTGGCCGTCGGTTTGGGGAGGGCGAGGACGCGGGCCCGCTCCTCGCTGCGCGAGCCGAGGGTGAGCACCCGGACGCCCGGCTTGGCCAAGGCCTGGAGGCGCTCGGGCGTGAAGCCCACGACGATGGCGACCTCGAGGCCCATGCCCTCGGCGAAGCCGAGGAGGGTCTCCCCCCAGCCCTCGGCGCCGCCGTAGAGGCCGAGCTTGCCGTGCGACTCGACGAAGATCGTGAGCGAGGCGGCGTCGCACCAGGAGGCGCGCCCGAAGAGGGCGAAGCGCTCGGTCCAGTCGTCGAGCTTCTCGGTGGAGATCGGCGCGGAGCCCTTCTTGGGGAAGATGCGGATGCAGGCGAGTGTTTGCATGGGACCTCGGAGGAGTACTGAACGCCTGCACCCTATCGTCCCCCTGTGACATCGGTTGCGGCGCGCTGCCTCCGAGGGACGGAAAATCCCCCAAAGGGGCGACGCGGTATTCCCAAGCGCAACTCGAGCGCCTATCATGGGCGACCGAGATCCGGGGCCCCAGGGGTTTTCCCGGACGTCCAGGCCGAGAGGTGGCGATGGCCCGAGCCAAGTCGGCGTCCACGAAAGGCGCCGGAACCGTGACGAAGAAGACGTCGGACAAAGCCAAAGCGAAGGGGGGCTCCACGACGAAGGCGAAGAGCGCCTCGTCCGCGCCGCGCGGGAAGGCGGCACCGGCGAAGAAGGCCGCCGCCAAGAAGGCGGCGCCGGCCAAGAAGGCCGCCGCCAAGAAGGCGGCGCCGGCCAAGAAATCCGCGCCGGCCAAGTCCGCCAAGAAGGCGGCGCCGGCCAAGAGATCCGCGCCGGCCAAGGCGTCTGCCAAGGCCGCCGAGAAGAAGGCGCCCGCCAAGAAGGCGCCCGCCAAGGCCGCCGAGAAGGCGCCCGCCAAGGCGGCCAAGGCCGCCGAGAAGGCGCCGGAAAAGAGGGCACCGGAGAAGAAGGCCGCGGCGCCCAAGCGCCCCGAGGCCGTGCCGGCCAAGACGCCCCCGGCGGCCAAGCGCCCGATCCCCGCCAAACGGAACAAGCCGGCGCCCGCCGAGGCCAAGCCGGTGGTCCAGGTGTCGAGCGCGCGTCCCTCGATCCCCCCGCCCGAGGACGATCCCAAATTCGACAACGTCCCGCCGCTCCCGGAGGGCCTCCGCGTCCACCCGGACTCGGAGCTCGGGGAGAAGCAGGCCGCGTACCTCTACGCCGCGCTCCTCGCCGAGCGTGAGCGCGTGACCCAGGGCATGGGCCGGCACATCGCCGCCGCCATCGGCGAAGGACAGCCCATGGCCGAGGAGATGGACATGGCGCAGCGGCACGCCGAGCAGGCGTACCTCATGCGCTTCGCCGACAAGGAGCGGAAGCTCCTCCGCGAGATCGACCACGCCCTCGCCAAGTTCAGGGAGGGCGAGTACGGGATCTGCGAGGGCACGGGCGAGCCGATCTCCTACCGGCGCCTCGAGCTCCGGCCGTGGACGCGCTACAGCGTCGAGTTCAAGGAACAGATCGAGCGCGAGAAGCGGCAGCACCGCTGACGCGCTCGGGAGAGTGTCCCATGTCCCACCTCGTGAAAGGTCAGCGCGCGCTGATCACCGGCGCCTCGTCCGGCATCGGCGAAGAGCTCGCGGTGGCGCTCGCCGCTCGCGGCATCCGCACGGCCCTGGTGGGGCGTCGGCGCGCCGAGCTCGACCGGGTCGTCGCCCGCTGTGAGGCCGCCGGGACGCCCGCGATCGCCATCCCCGGCGACGTGAGCGAGCCGAGCTTCGCGCCCGAGGCGGTCCAGGCCGCGGTCGACGCCTTCGGGGGTCTCGACATCCTCGTGAACAACGCGGGGATCAGCATGTGGGCCCGCTTCGACGAGATCGAGGATCTCTCGATCTTCGAGCGGCTCATGAAGGTGAACTTCCTCGGCGCGGTGTACTTCACGCACGCGGCGCTCCCCTTCGTGCGCGCGCAGCGCGGGCAGATCGTCGCCGTGAGCTCGCTCACCGGCATCACGGGCGTGCCCACGCGCACGGCCTACGCGGCGAGCAAGCACGCGATGCAGGGCTTCTTCGACAGCCTCCGCATCGAGCTCCGCGAGACAGGCATCAACGTCCTCGTCGTGAGCCCGGGCTTCGTCGATACCCCGATCCGCGACAAGGTGATCGGCGCCGACGGCAAGGAGCAGGGCTACCAGGGCCGCACGAGCGAGAAGCCCATGTCCGTCGAGGAGTGCGTCGCGCAGATCGTCTCCGCCCTCGACCGCCGCGAGCGCGAGCTGGTGATGACGGCCCGCGGCAAGCTCGGCCGCGCCCTCCGCCTCGTGGCGCCGGGCCTGGTCGACGCGATCGCCGCCAAGGCCGTGGGCGATCCGGGGCGCTGAGCGCACACCCGCCGCGGGGAGGTTGCGCCGGCGCCGCCATGGCGAATCCTTGGGTCCAGGTACCCCGCATGATCCGCGCCAAAGACTCCGTGGAGAAGCTCGCGCCCTACGTCGCACCGCTCGAAGGGCGCCGGGGGATGCTCCGGCTCGACTTCAACGAGAACACCCTCGGCCCGAGCCCGAAGGTCGTCGAGGCGATCCGCGCCATCCCGCCCGAGGAATACGCGATCTACCCGGAGTACGATCCGCTCCACGAGGCCGCGGCGCGCCACTTCGGCGTCGCGCGGGAGGCGCTCGGCCTCTTCAACGGCGCCGACGCGGCGATCCGCGCGATCTTCGACGCCTTCGGCGAGGAGGGGCAGGTCTTCCTCACGACCGCGCCGACCTTCGGCTACTACGCGCCCTGCGCGCTCCAGCAGGCGATGCAGATCGTCGCCGTGCCCTACGAGGACGATCTCGCCTTCCCGCTCGAGGGGCTCCGCCGCGAGCTCGAAAAGCGCCCGCGCATCCTCTTCATCTGCAACCCGAACAACCCCACTGGCACGCTGGTCTCGGCCGAGACGATCCTCGAGCTCGCCGACGCGAACCCCGAGACGCTCGTGGTCGTCGACGAGATCTACGCGACCTTCACCGGCGTCACGGTGCTCCCGGCCGCGCTCGAGCGGGAGAACTTGCTCGTGCTCCGCTCGCTCTCCAAGCACACGGGCCTCGCGGCGCTGCGGCTCGGCTTCGCCCTCGGCGCGCCGGGGCTCGTCGATCGGCTCGGCCGCGTGACGGGCCCCTACGACATCAACGCCTTCGCGGTGCGCGCGGCGCTCGCCGCCTTCGAGGACACGGCGCACGTCGATCGCTACGTCGAGGCCGTGCGGGAGGCCAAGGCCTTCACGGTCGAGGCGCTCCGCGCGCGCGGCGTCCGGCACTTCGCCGACGGAGGCAACTACCTCCTCGTCTGGCCGCCCGGCGATCTCGTCGAGATCGTCGACGGGCTCCGCGCGCGGGGGATCCTCGTGCGCTCCATGACCGGAAAGCCCCTCATCGACGGGAGCTTCCGGCTCACGATCGGCACGCGCGCGCAGATGGAGCGCTTCTTCGAGGCCTTCGACGCGCTGATCGCGCGCTGATCAGCGGCGCCTCGTCGCGACGAAGAGCGTCGAGTCGAGCGTGTAGTACGGCGTCTCGGCGTCGCCCGGGCAGACGTAGGGCACGCGCGCGATCCGCTCGA
>JAAYBZ010000029.1 GCA_012744445.1 Myxococcales bacterium
CCGCGGAGGCGCACCGACGATGGCGGCGGACGCCGTGGGGGCGAACGCGGAGGGGGAGATGACCGCGTGGTCGACGAACCGGGAGTGGCCTCGCCGGACGGCGGTTCTCGCCGCGCTCGCGCTCGCCCTCGTCGCGCTCTGGGCCGTCTGGAATCGCGACGCCGTGATGGCGTGGAAGGCCGGCATGAGCCCGCTCGTCTACTTCTCGGCGATGGCGCTCCTGCCTGCGATCGGGGCACCCGTGACGCCCTTCTTCATCGTCGCGGGGGCGACCTTCGGCGTCGAGGTCGGACTCCTCGGCTCGGCCTTCGCGATGGCGGTGAACGCGTGGATCTGCCACACGCTCGCGACGGGCCCGCTGCGCGACGCCGCGCGGCGCCTCATGAATCGGCTCGGGCATCGCCTTCCCGAGGTCGAGACCGGAAGGGACGCGCTGAGGCTCACGGTGATGGCGCAGCTCACGCCGGGCGTGCCCGCCTTCCTCAAGAACTACGTCGCGGGGGTCGCCGGGGCGCCGCTCTCCGTGTTCTTCCCGGTCGTGATGATCTTCCGCCTGGCCTACGCCGCGCCGCTGGTGCTCCTCGGCGAGTCGATCTTCGATCACGACCTCGATCGGGCCACCGTCGTGGGAGCGACGGTCCTCGTCCTCCTGGTCGCGGTGGGGCTCGCCTATCGACGGATCAAGCGGACCTGAAACGAAAAGGGCCCCGCCATGACGACGGGGCCCTCGAGCACGAAGCTCGGCTCAGTGGCGGATGCCGCCGATGCTGTCCACGTAGGCGAGGAGCGCCTCGAGATCTTCGGGCGAGATCTTGTTCTCGTCGAAGCCGGGCATGCGCCCCTTGCCGTTGCGGACGACCGCGCGGACCTCGCCCACGGGCTCGGGATGACCGGCGATGGTCGGGCCGTAGCCCTTCTCGCCGCCCGGGTGGCAGCCGTTGCAGTTCGCCCGGAAGACCTCTTCACCGCGCGCGACGTCGGTCGAGCCGATGGGGTAGTCGTAGCGTTCCGCGTCGAGCGCCGTCTCGCCCTTGGCGCCGCAACCGGCCGCGGCGAGCCCCAGGACGAGCGTGAGTGAAACGAGTCGCATCGATGCCTCCTTCACGCGCGGGCGTCCTTGCGCCCGAGCTGTACGAGTTTCTCTTGTTGAATGCGCCGGGCCGTATCGCCCTCGACGAAGTCGCTGTGGCAAGAGGCGCGCTCGCCCGGCTTGGCGACGGCCTTCTTGGTCTTCTGCGCGAGGCGGTGGATCTCTTCGGGCGGGAGGTTGCCGCGCTGCTCGAGGATGCGGACCTGCTCCTCGCTGAGCGCCGGCGAGCGCCGCGGCGCACCGCGCTCGAAGCCATCGGCCTTGCCCGAGTTGAACTCGGCGATCTCCTTGGAGATGCGCACCGAGCACCAGTCGTGGCCGCACATCGCGCAGAAGTCGGTGTCGACGTCGAGATCCTCGTCGTGGAAGGCACGCGCCGTGTCGGGATCGAAGCTGAGCTCGAAGTGCTTCTCCCAGTTGAGCGCCGCGCGCGCGCGCGTGAGATCGTCGTCCCAATCGCGCGTGTGCGGGATGCCGAGCGCTACGTCGGCCGCGTGCGCCGCGATCTTGTAGGCGATGCAGCCCTGCTTGACGTCTTCGGCCTTGGGCAGCCCGAGGTGCTCCTTGGGCGTGACGTAGCAGAGCATCGAGGCGCCGTGGTACGCGGCGGCCGTCGCGCCGATCGCGCTCGTGATGTGGTCGTAGCCGGGGAAGACGTCCGTCACGAGCGGCCCGAGGACGTAGAAGGGCGCGCCGTGGCAGAGCCGCCGCTCGAGCTTCATGTTGTATTCGATCTGATCGAAGGGGACGTGGCCGGGGCCCTCGATCATCACCTGGCAGCCCTTGCGCCACGCGCGCTCGGTGAGCTCGCCCAGCGCAGAGAGCTCGGCGAGCTGCGCCGCGTCGCTCGCGTCGGCGAGCCCGCCGGGTCGGAGGCCGTCGCCGAGGCTGAAGGTGACGTCGTGCTCGCGCATGACGTCGCAGATGTCCTCGAACCACGTCCACATCGGGTTCTGCTCGCCGTGGTGGATCATCCACTTGGCGAGGAGCGAGCCGCCGCGGGAGACGATGCCGATGAGGCGATCCTTGACGAGCGGGAGGTGCTCGCGGAGCACGCCGGCGTGGATCGTGAAGTAGTCCACGCCCTGCTTGGCCTGGTGCTCGAGCGACTCGAGGATGATCTCGCGCGTGAGGTCCTCGATGGAGCGGCCGATGATCATCGAGTAGATGGGCACGGTGCCGATGGGCACGCGCGCCGCCTTGATGATGGCCTCGCGCGTCGCGTCGAGGTCGCCGCCGGTGCTGAGGTCCATCACCGTGTCGGCGCCCCAGCGCTCGGCCCACCTGAGCTTCTCGATCTCGGCCTCGGTGCCCGAGCTCACGGGCGATGCGCCCATGTTGGCGTTGATCTTGGTGCGGCTCGCGCGGCCGATGACCATCGGCACGAGGCCGTAGCGGAGGTGCGTCTTGTTGGCCGGGAGCACCATGCGGCCGGCGGCGATCTCGTCGCGGATCTGCTCCGCGGTGAGGTGCGGCTCACGCTCGGCCGCGCGCTTCATCTCGGGCGTGACGACGCCGAGGCGCGCGAACTCGAGCTGTGTCTTGGGCTCGAAGCCCGCGGGCGGATGCCAGCGCTCGCCGTCGAAGGTCCAGTCCTCGGGCATGAAGTCCCACGCCGTCTTCTCGCTCGGCGCGGGCATGCCCGGTGTGTCGGGCGAGGAGAACGCGAGCGGGCCGCCGATTTGGGGCGCGTTCGCGAACGAACCGGGGTTGGTGCCGGCGCGGTGGGTCGAAGGATTGAGCGCGCCGCGGAGAGGCAACTGGTATCGTTTGGTCATTGGGCTTCCCTACGCCGGTATGATCCGGATCAGGTGATGCGGGTCCATCTCAGCCCCCCACGGGGGGCGCCCCGAGCTCTCCACGATGGGACGTCCGATCGTGGTATCTGGGCACTGTAGCAGGGTCCGCCGCTCCCCGGTTGCCTTATGTGGTGCGCCGCGTTCCCACCTTGCGACGCCGGGCGATCCGCCCAAGAGAGGGCGTCGTGTTGGAACGACCTGAGCCGCAATCCGAAGTCGAATCGCTCACCTGGGAGAAGAAGGGGATCTTCCCCGTCTTCGGGCTCCTCGCGACGATGCTCGGCGTCATCTACCCCGAACGGCGCGCAGCGGCGCTCGTCCGCGGGCGCACGCGCTCCGCGGTGCTCTTCTTCGTCGCGTCGTTCTTGCCCGTCGCGATCGGCGCGTTCGCGTTCGCCCATGCGCTCGGGGGCGTGGAGCAGGAGACGCTCCTCTACGTGGCGCGCGGGGTGATCGCGAGCCTCGCCGGGGCGGTGGCGCTCGTCGGCTCCTTCACGAGCATGGCGCAGGCCGAGGGCGCCGAGCCCAAGTCCGCGCTCCGCGCCGCGCTCTTCCTCGCGTGGCTCGTGCCCCTCTTCCTCGTGGACTTCGGACCCTTCGCGACGACGGTCCTCGCCCATCCGCCCGAGCGCGCGGAGACCTTCGCGGCGCTCTGCGCGCTCGCGCCGCTCCTGCTCGCGCTGGTCGGCCTCGAAGCCGCGGCGAAGCACGGCGCCGGGCTCGCGCCGCGCTTCTCCCTGCTCATGGGCGTCGTTCCGGTGGCCCTCGCCTTCGCGGTCGGGCGCGTCGCGCTCGCCGCAGGCGGCGTCTGAGCCTCACTTCGAGGAGCGCCCCGACGCCTCTCGAGGAGGGCGCTCGCGTCAGGTGGCTCTCCTGAAGAGCCGGTAGCCGCCGAGGAGGACGAGCGCGCCGACGACCGCCAGCGCGAAGCTGCGCAGATCGAAGCCCTCGATGCTGCCCCAGCCCAGGCTCGAGCCGATGAAGCCGCCGATGAGACCGCCGCCGACGCCGAGCGCCGTGGTCATGACGATGCCGCCGGGATCATCTCCCGGCATCGCGAGCTTCGCGAGCGCACCCGCGATGAGTCCGAACACAATCCACGAAAGGATGCCCATGGCACTCCCCCTTTCTTTCCGATGGACTCTTTGGGTGGGTGCGACGAGGTGGGAAGTCGCCATCGCGGGATGAACGACGCGGGGGCCTTCCGTGTACGTCGCGGCGCCCTAGAGGATTCCCATCACGCCCGAGCGTAGAGGAGGGGATGGGCGAGCTCGTCATGCCAGCGTTCCTGGGTCTCCGTGAGGCGACGGTGGTGAAGTGGCTCGTCTCGCCGGGCGAACGCTTGAAGCCGGGGAGGGTGGCGCTCGTCGTGGAGACGAGCCGGGGGGCGTCGCTCGTGGAGTGCACGAGGTCGGGCGTGCTGGAGGCGATCCTCGTCGAAGAAGGCGCGACCGTCCCGGTGGGGACCAAGCTGGCCGAGATCCGTGACGAGAAGCGCCCGCGCACGAACGGCGGCGCGCCATCTGCGCCGGCGCGTACGCTCTCCGCGTCTCCGACGAGCGGACGAGGGGAGACGCTCGCGGTGGAGAGCGCCGCCGCGCCCGCGCGGACGCGGTCGGTCTCGCCCGCGCCCGTGAAGAAGCGGGAGGCCAGGTCGCGGGAGAAGCCCGAGCCCGTGCGCGAGGAAGGCGAGGCGTCCATCGAGGCGCCGGGTTCGCGGCGCGATCCGCTCGGCGAGGACGGTGCGAGCGAGCCGGCGCCGATCGAGCACCCCCGCGCGAAGCCTTCGCGTTTCGAGATCCCGCACTTCCACCTCGGACGGACGATCGATCTGGACGCGCTCGTGCGACGCCACGCCGAGGAGGACCCTCGCGTGGCGATCGTGGCGGCCATCGCGCGCGCGCTCCGGGTCGCCAAGGGCCTCAACGGTCACCTCGTCGACGGCGGCTTCGAGCCGATCGACGAGGTGAACCTCCGCGTCGAGTTGATCCGGGGTGAAGGGCTCGCCGCGCGGATCCTCGCGCGCGCCGATGCGCTCGCACGTCATGAGCTCGCCGCGAGACTCCGCGATCGGAGCTCGGCGGAGGGCGCGGGCGCGCTCCCCACGGCGACGGTCTCGATGCTCGGCGAGCACGGCATCGATATGGTCTTCGGACGGATCCGCCCGCCCGAGGTCGTCGCGATCGGCGTCGGTCGCGTCGCGAGGCGCGTGTTCCCCGAAGGCGAGTCCGTCGTGATCCACCCCTCCGCGCAGCTCATGGTCACGGCCGATGCGCGCGTCGTCGACGAGCGGATGGCGGCGCGCTTCCTCGAGCTCGTCGACGTCTTCCTCCACGAAGCGGCGCGCGCCTGAGTCGATCGTCGTATGTGCGTCGGGAGGCGCCCCGGCTTGACATCGCCTTCGGGTCGGCGCATCACGGCGGCTGCCTTCAGGTCGCCGCAAGGCGAACGGGCGTGAGGGAGAAATCTCGCGCCCGCTAGGGAAGTCGGTCCAAATCCGACGCGGTTCCCGCCACGGTAGGCGATCAAAACCCCGGCCATCATGCCACTGGGATCACTCCTGGGAAGGCGGTCGGGACCACGGTCGCGAGCCCGGAGACCTGCCTGAGGGCATCGAGCCTGATTCGTCACGGGATATGGCGCGCTCGTTCGAAGAGACTGGTCTCTTTGCGCGGCGCCCTCCTGGTCCTCGGGGTTTGGGGCCGTGGTTCGCAGAAAAGAGATCCTCATTTGCATCGTCGTCGCGATCGTCTCGATCGCCGGCCACTCGCGCGCCGACGACGACGAGCCCGCCTTCCGCGCCAGGGCGGAGCGCGAGCGCGGCCTCGCCTCGTTGAACGGCGAGGATCCGACGGCGTCGGGGACGGTGGTGCGGCTCGACGACCGGCTCCCCACCGGCGAAGAGCTCCGCGACGTGCTCCCGGAGATCCCCTCCGTGCGCGTGATGAGCACGGGCGCCGACGGGCAGTACACGGCGCTCGGGCTGCGGGGCACGGAGTTCAACCACACCGTCGTCCTGCTCGACGACATCCCGCTCTCCGGCCCCGAGACGGGAGGCTTCGACCTCAGCCAGCTCCCCGTGGCGGCCTTCGAGCGCGTGGAGGTCTACCGCGGGGGCGCGCCCACATTCTTCGGTGTCACCCCTGTGGGTGGTGTGCTCCGGCTGATGCCGCGCATCGGCGGCCCCGACGCCGTGCGCGCCACGCTCGGGACGGAGTCCTTCGGCGGCTATCGCGCCGGCCTCGACTCGCGCGCGACCGTGGGCAAGGTGAGCGTCGGCGGGAACGTCGGCCTCGTCGGCGCGAGGAACGACTACCTCTACCTCGACGACGGCGGCACGCCGTTCGACACGCGCGACGACGTCGAGCGCCGGCGTCGGAACGCCGACTTCCAGCGCGGGCACGCGATGCTCACGAGCCGCGTCGATCTCGGGCGTACGGTCATCGACGCGACGGCGCTCTACGTGGGGATGAACCGCGGCGAGCCCGGCGTCGCCTCGCGCCGCACCGAGCGCTCCAGCACCGATCTCTCGCACCTCTTCGTGATGCTCGGCGTGGATCACCGGGGCACGCTCCGCGGCGCGCGCGAATACCGGGTGCGCGCGGCGCTCGCGACCGGGACCGAGCGGCGGCGCGTGAGCGACGTCTTCGGCGAGCTCGGCTACGGCCAGGTCGACGCCGACGATCGCACGCGCGTCGTGCATGCGCGCCTCGCCGGAAGCGTCGACGCGACGCGCTTCCTCGAGCTCGTGGCCACCGCGAGCGCCCGGCTCGATCGCTTCCTCCCGGACGACGTCTTCGCGTCCTACGAGCAGGTGAAGAGCACGCGCGACACGCTCGGCGCGGGCGTCGAGGCGCGCCTCCACGGCACGCTCGGCCGCGTCCCCGTCGAGCTCCGACCCTCGGTGCGCTACGAGTGGACGCGCGGATCGGCTACGGGGCAGGACATCCACTTCGACGAGCCCCGGCGCATCGACAGCGCGAGCCCGAGCTATCGCGTGGGCTTCGGCGCCGGCCTCGCCGAGGGCGTGAGCCTCGTCGCGAGCGCCTACTCGGGCACGCGCCTCCCGACGCTCCTCGAGCTCTTCGGCAACCGGGCGCGCTTCCGTCCCAACCCCGACCTCGAGCCCGAGCACGCGAAGGGCGGCGACGTGGGCTTCGTCGTCGCGCGTCCCTTTGAGCACGTCTCGCTCGACCTCGAGGTGCGCGCCTTCGCGGTCCGCATCGACGACGTCATCGACGTCTTCGTCATCGCGAACCACGGCCAGGTGAAGGCCATCAACCGCGACGTGGCGCGCATCTTCGGCGCGGAGCTCGGCGGGAGCCTCACGGTATGGCGTCACCTCCGCGCCATCGTCTCGGCGCACGGCCTCCACACCGAGCACGACGCGGACCTCGAGCTCCCGAACCGCCCGCGCTTCGTCGCCCTCGCGCGCCTCGAAGGGATGAGCGGGCCGCTCGGCCGTCGCGTCTACGACCTCGCCGGCTTCGTGCAGGTGAGCCACCTCGGCCGCGCCTTCTACGACGCCGCGAACCTCGTGCCCTTCGAGCCGCGCACCACCTTCGACGTAGGCGTTCGCGCCGCACTCCTCGTGCCGGGCCTCTCGGTCTTCTGCACCGTGCGCGACCTCTTCGACGTCCGCGGGATGGACTTCACCCGCAGCCCGCTCCCCGGCCGACGCTTCTCGGCCGCCATTCAATACCGAAAGGAACTGTGATGCTCAGATCGAAGACCCTCTTCGCTTGGATCGCGCTCTCGCTCGTGGGGTGCGCCGAATCGACCCCGGTGCAGGATGGGGGCTCGCTCCACGCCTTCGGGAGCGACCTCCCGCGGTTCGCGGTGCTGAGCACCGACGACACCTACACGTCCACGAGCGTCGGCTTCCTCGACGCCGAGGCGAGCCCCATGGTCGAGAGCTGGATCCACAGCGGGACCGTGGCGCCCAAGCTCGTCGAGACGCTCGGCGGCGACGTGGTCTTCGTGACCGAGGAACGCGGCGACGGCACCTTCACCCTCGTCGATCGCTTCGGCACCGACGTGATCACGCGCTTCGACCTCGCGACGGGCGAGGTCATCGGCCAGGTGCGCGTGCGCGAGTCCTTCGCCGTGAACCCCTACGACGTCGCCTATACCGACGACGGTCGCGCCTTCCTCGTGCGCTTCGGCAAGAACCCCGATCCCGCGGCGAGCGACCTCGAGGCGGGCAACGACATCGTGGAGCTCGATCCCGACACCGTCTCGCTCGTGGGGCTCGATCCGGAGACGGGCACCATCGCGGGGCGCATCGACCTCTCCCCCATCGACGCGCTCGTGGGTGACACGATGACCTACGCCTCGCCCGCCTCGGCGCTCGACGTGAGCGGCTACCTCGTGGTGGGCCTCGGTCGCTTCGCGCTCGATTATTCCGCGGCGGCCGAGGGCGGCTTCGCGATCGTCGAGCCCGCGTCGGGGAACGTCGAGCTCGTCACGATCCCGGGGCTCAAGAGCTGCGAGCAGGTGCACCGCGTGCCGGGACACCCCGCGCGCTTCGCCGTGCACTGCGGCGGCATGTACGGCTCGGAGGAGCCCGACGCGGGCCTCGTGGTCTTCGAGCTCGACGCGGACGGACAGGCGACCGAGGTCGCCTCGTACCTCGCCGAGGAGGGCGGCTCACCGCTCGACTCCGTCGTCGTGCTCGACGGCGATCGCTTCTTCGGCATCCGCTTCGGCACCTGGGATTCCAGCGCCGATCCCGACGTGGGCTACGTCGTGCGCTTCGACGACGGCGAGGCCGAGGAGGTCCTGCGCGCCTCCGCGGGCGGCGCGACGCTCGGCACGGCGGCCTTCGATCCCGAGACCGGCATCCTCCTCGTCCCCGACAAGAACGACGGAGTGATCCAGCTCCGAGCGCAGGGCGCGTCGTTCGAAGAGGTCCGCCGCTTCGCGTTCGGGCGCAGCGGCATGCGCGTCCGCGCCTTCGTCCGCCTCTGATCCACGCCGCGAGAGGAGCCGCCGCAGCTTCGATGGAGGCTTCGGCGGCGGCTCCGGCGCGGGGCCGTTCCAGACCTTCACCACGGCCCAGACCAGCGCGGTGATTGGCACGGCGAGGAGGGCGCCCACGATGCCGCTCACCACGGTGCCCGCCGCGATCGCGACGAGCACCACGAGCGGGTGGAGCGAGACCGTCTGCGACATGATCACGGGCTGGAGCAGGTCGCCCTCGAGCTGGTTCACCACGAGCACCACGCCGACGACGCCGAGCGCGACCGCCCAGCCGCTCGTCACGAGCGCGACGAGGGCGGCGAGCGCGCCCACGAGGACCGCGCCGACGTAGGGCACGAAGCTCCCGAGGAAGACGAGCACGGCGAGCGGGAAGGCGAGCGGCACGCGGAGCAGCGCGAGCCCGAGCCCGATGGCGACGGCGTCGACGAGCGCGACGATCGCCGTGCCGCGTACGTAGCCGCCGAGGACCTTCACCGAGGTCTCGCCGATGCGGTGGGCGCGCTCGCGATCCTCGCCTTCGAGTCGCTGCGTGAAGAAGCGCCACATCGCGTCGCCGTCCTTGAGGAAGAAGAAGAGGAGGACGACGACGAGCACGGTGCCGGTGAGGACGTTGACGACCGTGGTCACCCCGGAGATCGCGCCCACGCCGAATCGAGGGGTCATCACCACCTCGGTCGCGTGATCGCGGACGGCGTCCCAATCCACCTCGGCCAGGGGCCCGGGCAGGTTGGCGGCGAAGCGCCGCAGCTCGTCGTAGCCCGCCGCGGCCGCGCTCGAGAGCTCCTCCCATTGGGCCCGGACCGTGAGGATTACCACGGCGACGAGGCCCCCGAGCACGAGGAGCGCCATGAGGAGCGCCACCCACGCGGAGAGGAGCGGGGAGAGCCCGAGGCGGCGGAGCCACGAGATGAGCGGTGCGGCCGAAGAGGCGATGAGGAGCGCGACGAAGAGCGGGATCACCACCACGCTCACCTCGATCAGCGCGAGCGTCGCGACGACGACGAGGGCGAGGACCGCCAGGATCTGGACGCTCCGGATCGACCAGCGCCCGAGCCGATCACGGAACATCGCTCGGACGGAATCGTGATCCCCCTCACGCTTTTCCATCGCCCCCACGATAGCAAGCCGCGCGATCGCTCACATGGCGTCTTTCCCAACCCTCCCGTTCGGAATACGAATGGCCCGTGCGTACGGTGCGTCTTCCCACGGTCTTCTTCCTCCTCCTCACCCTCCCGGCTTCTCCGGCGTTCGCCAAGGAGCCCGCGGCCGAGACCCGCGACGACGAGATGGCGCGCACGCTCTTCAACACGGGGCGCGCGTATTTCGAGCGGGCCAAGTACGACGAGGCCGCCGAGGCTTTCGGCGAGGCCTACGCGCTCAGCGGTCGCCCGCAGCTCCTCGTGAACCAGGCGCGCGCGCTCGAGGCGGCCGGACGGGTCGAGGAGTCCATCGCCGTGCTCGAGACCTTCCTCGAGGTCGAGCAGAACGACGCGGCGGCGCGCGAGGGCGTCCACGGCATGCTCCGGCGGCTCCGCGCCGACGCCGAGCGCAGGGCGCGTGAGCGGGCGGAGGCCGAGGCCGCGCAGGCCGCCCAGGCCGAGGAGGGCGAAAAGCCCGTCGTCGATCTCGCGGAGGCGCCGGAGGAGCGCCGCTCGGTGGCGAAGATCACCGGGCTCGGCGCGATCGGTCTCGGCGCGGCTTCGGGCGTCGTCGCGCTCGCCACGGGGCTCCGCTCCCGCAACCTCCACGACTCACTCGAGCGCGCGTGCCCCATGGACGTCTGCGCGCCCGAGATGCGCGGCGACGTGGATCGCGGACATCGCCTGGCCGTCACCTCCACGGTCTTCACCTTCGTCGGCGTCGCGGCCGTGGCGAGCGGCGTGCTCGTCCTCGTGCTCACCAAGGACGCCTCCGACGATCCCCAGTCCGCCAAGGTCGAGCTCACGCCCGGCCCGGGGGCGGGCGCCGGCCTCCGCGTCACGTTCTGAGCGGGCGTTCGCGTCGCGGGGGCCGCTTCGCATCAGATGCAGCCGACGTAGCAGGCCACGTCGAGATCCAGCTCGGTCACGAGCTCGGTCGTATCGAAGTAGGCCGTGCCCTGCGGGTTGAGGATCCGATCGATCGTGAGGATCCGCGGGCGACCGTCGTTGCCCTCGAACTCGATGGTCCGCGTGAACTCGGGGTTTTGCCAATCGCCGTTGTCCACGCCGGGGCTGCAGGAGAGCTCGCGGCGGGGGCATCGCAGTTCCGCATCCGCTTCCGAGACGGCCGCCATGAACTGGAAGCCGGAGACGATCGAGACCGAGCACAGGGTCTTGCACGTGAAACCGGGAATGTCCGGCGCCAGCGGCGGAACGATCAAGATGTTGTAGTCGGGCTGACGACGGATCGTGCCGTCGAGATCCGTCGCGCTCGCTTGGCCGCAGCTCGTGGTGGTGCGATGCGGTCCATCCAGCGGAATCGCGATCCGACCCGAGAACGAGTGCCCGACGCTCTCGTCGACGACGGCGTCGATGCACGTCTCGATCTGCATCGGCGTGACGTCGAGCGAGAAGGTGCCCTCGGATGCGTCTCCCGAGACCGCGATGGTGATCTCCTCGCCTTCGGTGAGCGCGCGCGTGATGATGGCCCGGCGGTCGTAGCCCACCCAGCTCCTCGTTCCACGTCCGTTGCACTGGAGCGCCTCGCCGCCGCAAGCGGCGCCGGAGGCCACGAGGAGCGTGGGATTGAAGCTCCCGCCGGTCCTCACCGCTTCGATGGAATAGAAGCCGGTGGACGGGGCCACGTAGCGGTAGGTGCGCGCGCCCATGCCGGGATCGAGGCACGAGGCGAAGGGGTAGGGATCGCGTCCCTCGTTCGAGTGGGTGATCGGAAGGATCGTCTCGTCGAGGTGGGCGGCGGGGCAGGTCACCCGCTCGATCGCGAGCTCGAACGCGCCCAATTCACCGGGATGGCCGTCGACGACGACGAGGACCCGCTGCCCTGCGCCGAGGCGCTTCACGATCTCGCCCTTGCGTGTTCCGAGCGGCGCGGCGTGGCACGCGATCTCCGCGCCTTGGCAGTCGTCGTCGAGGAGGTAGAGGACGGGGTCGAAGCTGCTGCCTTCGGTGTGGAAGCGGAAGTAGTCCGTGACGGGCGCCGTCCACTCGAAGATCCGCTCGGGCGCGCCGCTCCCACCGCAGCTCCCCGCGCGAGCGCTGCTCCCGAGCGTCTCGCCCGAGGCCTGGGGCGCGAGACCCTCGAGCGTGCCCTGGACACAGGTGAGATCCACGGGGGATTCCGCGTCAGGGACGTCTGCGTCGCCGTGGCTCGCGTCGTCGGGCTCGTCGGAGCCGTCGACCTCCGCGTCCTGGCCCCCGTCATGAGCACCGTTCGCGAACGAGAACTTGCCGTAGTCGTCGAAGAAGACGCAGCTCGAGAGGACGTGACCGAGGATCAGACAGGCTAGGACACGGTGCGACGTCGGCGCGAAATTACGGAGAGGCCAAAAGGGCGTCAACGAGGCTCGTCGTCGCTCCCTCGCGGTGGATGGGCGACATGACGCGTCAGACCGGCGCGCGCATCCGCTGCCAGCGGAACCCGGCGCGCGCCCGAGGCTCGTCCCTCGCCCTCCGCGTGCTAACTATCCCGTCACCCATGGATCGCTACGACCCTTCCGTCATCGAGCCCAAATGGCAGGCCTTTTGGGACGAGCACAAGACCTTCGCGACCCCGCCCGACACCGGGAACCCCAAGAAGGCCTACATCCTCGACATGTTCCCGTACCCGAGCGGCGCGGGGCTCCACGTCGGCCATCCGGAAGGGTACACGGCCACCGACATCGTCGCGCGTGCCCGGCGTGCGCAGGGCTACGACGTGCTCCACCCGATGGGTTGGGATGCGTTCGGGCTCCCGGCCGAGCAGCACGCCATCCAGACGGGCACGCACCCGGGAGAGACCACCAAGAAGAACATCGCGACGTTCAAGCGCCAGCTCAAGATGCTGGGCTTCTCGTACGACTGGGATCGGGAGATCGACACGACCGATCCAGGCTACGTGAAGTGGACGCAGTGGATCTTCCTCGAGCTCTTCGATCGCGGGCTCGCGTACCAGAACGAGGTGCCGGTCAACTGGTGCCCGGCGCTCGGTACGGTTCTCGCCAACGAAGAGATCGTCAACGGCGTGAGCGAGCGCGGCGGGCATCCGGTCATCCGCACGCCCGTGCGGCAGTGGATGCTGCGCATCACCGCCTACGCCGAGAAGCTCCTCGAGGGGCTCGACCTCACCGACTGGCCCACCTCCACGCGCATCATGCAGACCGAGTGGATCGGCCGGAGCGAGGGCGCCGAGGTGCGCTTCCCGGCCGTGGGCACCGATGGCGTGATCGAGGTCTACACCACGCGGCCCGACACCCTCTTCGGCTGCACCTTCGTCGTGCTCGCGCCGGAGCACCCCCTCGTCGAGAAGCTCACCACCGACGACCGCCGCGCCGAGGTCGAGGCCTACGTCGCGGCCGCCAAGGCCAAGAGCGACCGCGATCGCCAGGCGAGCCGTGAGAAGACGGGCGTGTTCACGGGCGGCTACGCCGAGAACCCGGTCAACGGCGAGAAGGTCCCCGTGTGGATCGCCGATTACGTCCTCGCGGGCTACGGCACGGGCGCCATCATGGCCGTGCCCGCGCACGACGAGCGCGACTTCGAGTTCGCGACGAAGCACGGCATCCCCATCCGCGAGGTCGTCTCCAAGACGGGCAAGCCCAGCGAGGCGCCGCTCACGGAGGCGATGCCCGAGCCGGGCATCGCGGTGAACTCGGGGCCCTACGACGGCCTCACGACGGCCGAGTTCAAGGCGAAGATCATCGCGGACCTCGAGGCGAAGGGGCAGGGCAAGCGCCGCATCGAGACCAAGCTCCGCGACTGGGTCTTCAGCCGTCAGCGCTACTGGGGGGAGCCGATCCCCATCTACTTCCCGGTCGAGTGCGAGGGCGATCCGCGCAAGGGCGACCCCTACACCATCGACTACTCCAAGCCCATCCCCGTGCCGCGCGAGGAGCTCCCGCTCGAGCTCCCCGAGCTCGACGACTTCCGTCCGGGCGACGATCCCCAGGGCGTCCTCGCGCGCGCCGTCGACTGGCGCTTCTTCCAGAAGGACGGGAAGTGGTTCGCGCGGGAGACCAACACGATGCCGCAGTGGGCCGGCTCGTGCTGGTACTACCTCCGCTTCGTCGATCCCAAGAACGACGAGGCGCCGTGGTCTCCGGAGGCGGCCAAGCGTTGGCTCCCGGTCGACCTCTACGTCGGCGGCGCAGAGCACGCCGTGCTCCACCTCCTCTACGCGCGCTTCTGGCACAAGGTCCTCTACGACGCCGGTCACGTGCCCGTGCCCGAGCCCTTCCAGAAGCTCGTGCACCAAGGGATGATCCTCGGCGAGGTCGAGGCGGACGGCCGCGCGCACAAGATGAGCAAGAGCCGCGGCAACGTCGTCAATCCCGACGAGATCGTGCAGCGCTTCGGCGCCGACTCGATGCGCGTCTACGAGATGTTCATGGGCCCGCTCGAGGCGACCAAGCCCTGGAACACCTCGAGCATCGGCGGCGTGCGTCGTTTCCTCGAGCGCGTCTTCCAGGCCGCGCAGAAGGCCGACGCGAACGTCCCCCTCGAGGGTGAGCTCCTCTCGGCGGTGCACCGCACCATCCGCAAGGTCACCGAGGACATCGACGGCCTCCGCTTCAACACCGCCATCAGCGCGATGATGGTGCTCACCAACGACCTCCTGAAGGCGCCCGCCGTGCCCAAAGAGGCCGTGGAGAAGCTCGCGCTCCTCCTCCATCCCTTCGCGCCGCACCTCGCCGAGGAGGTCTGGGAGATGCTCGGTCACGCGCCGAGCATCCAGGCCGTGCCCTGGCCGAGCTACGACCCGAAGCTCTGCGAGGAGGACGAGGTGGAGATCGCGGTCCAGGTGCTCGGCAAGGTCCGCGGCCGCGTGAAGGTGGCCAAGAGCGCCACACAGGACGAAGTCCTCGCCTTGGCGCGGGAGAACGCGGGCGTTGCGCCGCACATCGAGGGGAAGGACCTCAAGAAGGTCATCTACGTCCCCGGCAAGATCCTGAACCTCATCGTCTGATGCAGGCGGCGCGCGCGATCCTCGCTTCGCTCCTCCTCGCGCTCGCCGCGTGTGCCGGGCCGGTCTCCACCGAGCCCACGGCGCGCGCGCAGGGCGAGGCGCTCGAGCAGCGCCCGGCGGAGGTCTGTGAGCCTTCGCCGCTCGAGGCCGCCGAGCTCGAGGCGCTCGCCTTCTCGAGCCCCGAGCGGTGCGATGCGCTCGTGCGGAGCGGGCGGCTCCTCCCGCGCGCGCCCGGGACGGTGCGCTTCGGCAGCTGGAACGTCCGCTTCTTCCCGGACGGAGGGCCGAGCGGGCCGAGCAAGCCCACGGACGTGGCGTGGCTCGCCTGTGCCATCGCCTTCATGCAGGTCGACGTCCTCGCCGTGCAGGAATTCCTCGCCCCGGTGGGCGATTCGGCCGCGCGGGTGGGCGAGAAGCACCGCGAGCTCGTCGCGCGTCTCGACGCGCTCACGGGCGGGCGCTGGGCGATCGTGCTCGACGAGTGCGAGAAGAACCGTCCCGATCGCCAGCACGTGGGGTTCGTGGTGAACCGCGCGCGGGTCGAGCTCTCGCGCGTGCGGCACGTCTCCAAGATGAACCCGGACGGCGGCTGCCGGAACCTCCGGCCCGGCCTCGCGGCCGACGTGCGCGCGCCGGGCGGCCTCGATCTCCACGTGGTCTCGTTCCACGCGAAGGCCTACGCCGATGCGAAGAGCCGAGGTCGACGGGAGCACGTCTACGCCTCGATGCGCGAGATCGTCGAGGAGATCCGCCGCGGGAGCCGCGAGACCGATCTCCTCGTCCTCGGCGACTTCAACACGGTCGGCTGCGAGGCTTGCCCCGTCCCCGAGACGCCGGAGGACGAGGCGCGCGCGCTCGCGGGGGCGGCCGAGGCGGCGGGGCTCGTGCACGTGGCCACGAACCGGCCGTGCAGTCATTTCTGGGACCGCCAGGGCCGCTTCGGCCGCCTCGATCACGTGCTCGCCGATGCCTCCATGCGCGAGCTCCGAGGGAGCGTCCGGGTGAGCGGCTTCTGCGCCGCGACCGCCTGCGCCCACCACGGAGGCGCGGCGCACGCCGCCCTCAGCGATCACTGTCCGCTCCTCGTCGATCTGGTCGACGAAGATCGTGATCCCTGATCCGCTGAAGGCGAAACCTTCGTCACCCACTAGACCGAGCGCCGAAAAATTCGTAGTGAGGACTTCGTGCCTCCGCGGGAACCCGATCGGAGCCACCGTGGTTCCAGCGGAGCTCGGCACGTGGAGGTCGACTTGAACTCATCCATCGCTTTAGGGCTCGCGGTCCTCCTCCTCGCGACGAGCGTGTGCGGCGTCGTGAGAGCGCAAGCAGGGGAGTCGAGCGAAGACGAAGCGCGCGCCTTGTTCGAGAAGGGGCAGGCGGCCTTCGAGGCCAACGACTACGAGACGGCGCTCGATGCGTGGACGGCCGCGTACGAGCGGAGTGGCCGGCCGGAGCTCCTCTTCAACATCGCGCAGGTCGCGCGTCTCCTCGGGCGATACCTCGAGGAGAAGCAGGCCCTCGAGCGCTTCGTCGTCGCCCGCTCCACGCCCGCGTCGGCGCGGCGCGCCGCGCGCGCACGTCTCGCCGAGCTCCGCCAGAACGTCGACGAGCCCGAGGCGCGTGCGCTCTTCGAGCGCGGGCAGTTCGCCTATCACGACGGCGACTACGAGGCGGCGCTCGAGCTCTGGACGCGCGCGTACGAGCTCTCGGGGCGCCCGGCCATCCTCTACAACATCGCGCAGGCGCACGGACGGCTCGGGCAGTTCGTCGAGGAGAAGGAAGCGCTCGAGCACTTCCTCGAAGAGTCGAACGGCCACGAGGCGTATCGCGTGGGGGCCGAGCGGCGCATCGAGGCCATCGAGGCGCGCATCGCGCGGACGGCCGTCGTGATCGAAGGGGCGCTCGCCGGCGCGGAGGTCTACGTGGACGGCACGTACGTGGGCACCTTGCCCTTCGACGGACCCGTCCACGTCGCGCCCGGCCGCCACCGCGTCACGGCACGCCACGAGGGCTACGTCGACGCCAACGCGAGCGTCTCGGTGAACGCCGGCGAGGTCGCGCGCGTCGAGCTCGACTTCGAGGAGATCGTCGTCGTCGTGGAGAACGAGCCCAAGGCCTCGACCATGGCGTGGGCGCTCTGGGGCTCGGGCGGCGGGCTCGTCGTCGGTGGCGCGGTCCTCGGAGGCCTCGCCTTCGGCAAGGGCCGGGGTGCCGAGCGCGGCAGCCCCGACGCCGTCCAATCACGGAAGATGGGCATCGGCGCCGACGTCATGATCGGCGTGGGTGTCGCCACGGCGGCCACGGGCCTCGTCGTCCACTTCCTCCAGAAGAAGAGCGGAAGAGCCGAGGACGCGCCCACGGCGCCGCTCGTCTCCGTCTCGCCCACGCGCGACGGAGCCGTCCTCTCCATCACCGGGGGCTTCTGAGATGACACACGTCCGCTGTTTCGCTCCGCTCGCCTTGCTCCTCTTCGCTGGCTGCACGCTCATCCTCGACAAGCAGTACGTGCCGCCCACGCCCAAGTGCGAAGGCCTCGCCGCGGGGACGCCTTGCCCCGGCGTCGACGAGAGCGAGCTCATGATCTGCCTCGACGGCCAGTGCGTGAAGAGCGAGTGCGGGGACGGATACGTCGACGCCCGCCCCATCGCCGGCGAGGAATGCGACGAGACCTCGGCGGGATGCCTCGAGTGTCGATGGGCCTGCGCGCCCGGCGTCGACGACTGCTCCGCCTTCATCTACGTCGACGTCAACTACGACGGCGGTGGGACACCCAACGGGACGCGCGAGGCCCCGTTCCGCAACCTCGACGTCGCGCTGCAGCTTGCGCGCGAGACCGGCGCGTCCGGCGTGATCATCGGCGGCTCGCCCACCTTCGTCGAGCCGCTCCGCGTGGTCTCCGGCGTCTCCATCCACGGCGGCTACGGCGAAGCGCCGGGCTTCCGCCCGAGCGCGTCCCAGCGGCCGACGTTCCTCGTCCCGAGCGACGCGTATGACGCGGACGCGAACCGCCTGGTCGGCGCCTACGCCGAGGACGTCGAGGAGACCACGATGCTGCGTGGCATCCGCATCGCCACGGCCAACCTCACGACGCAGCGCAAGGACGGGAACGGCGCGTCCAACATCGGCCTCCTCGTGCGCGGTGGCGACGGGCTCGTCCTCGAGAACGTCGTCATCGAAGCGGGCGCGGCCGTTTCGGGTGAGGACGGAAGCGACGGCGCCCCGCCCGACGCCTCCATGAACGGGGGCAGCGCCGTGGGACGCATGCCCGGCGCGGCACCCGCGGCCTGCAATTCCGCGTGCACCGACGCCTCGCCACCCGCGGGCCAGGGCTCCTCGGCGTGTGGTTACGGGGGCAACGCGGGATCGCCCGGGGACGACACCTATTCGCAAGGTGCCACGCGGCCGCGCGGGAACCACGGCGCGAGCACGCCGCCGCCGACCGGAGGCGTGGGCGGCAAGAACGCGCGCAGCAGAGGCTGCTACCTGGAGCAGGACGCCACGGCGGGCGGCGACGGATCCCCGGGCCTCTCCGGGGCGGCTGGCGCGGACGGAGGTCCCGCCCCCTGGGGTGAGCTCGACGCCGAGGGTCGCTGGCTCGTCGAGCGTGGCGGAGATGGCGATCCCGGGACGCGCGGCACGTGGGGCGGCGGTGGCGGAGCCGGCGGCGGCGCGAAGGACGACTGCATGAACGATCCCGACCTGGGCGGCCACGGCGGCGGCGGCGGCGCGCCCGGCTGCGGGGGGCGGCCGGGAACCGGCGGTGGCTCGGGCGGTGCGTCCTTCGCCGTGGTGGTGATCGGCGGCTCGATCACCGTCCGCGACAGCACGCTCGCCGCGGGGCCGGCGGGCGCGGGCGGCTCGGGCGGCGCGGGTGGCGCGGGTGGCTCCGGGGGGCTCGGCGCCGACGGCATGCCGCCGCAACAGAACGTCGAGTTCACCAAGGCGAAGTGGGGTGGCGCGGGCGGCCATGGCGGCGCGGGCGGTCCCGGCGGCGCCGGCGGCGGCGGGGCGGGCGGCGACTCGCACGCCATCCGCTGCGTCGACGGCGCCTTCGCCGCCGAGCGCAGCACGCTCACGGCGGCCAACCCCGCAACCGGCGGGCCGTCGCCCGTGAACGCCGGGCCCGACGGGCGCAGCGGCGAGAGCTACGGCTGCGGCGACTGAGTCCAGCCGTCGAGGTCGAGGCTCGCGACGCCGAGCCGGAGCGTGTCGGATCCGCGCCGATACTCGATGAGCATCGAGGCGTCGCGCACGCCGTGCTTCTCGAAGAGGTGCCGGATGCGGTGGGCCTCGACGCTCAGCCGGTTCTTGCTCAGCGCGAGCTCCTCGAGGATCTGCGCGCGCGGACGCCAGCCCTCTTCGTGCGCGGGCACCTCGCGCTCGCGATCCTCGAGCCGCGCGCGCGCGAGGTAGAGCAGCACACGGAACCCCGTGCGCGCGCGGAGCTGGGCGCGGGACGCTTCGCCCTGGATCGAGAAGGCGACGGAGATGTCCTTCTCGTCGGGGCTCGTGCGGAAGTGGAGGGTGATCTCGTCGAGATCCACGCGGCGCTGCACGGCGCTCGTCTCCACGAGGTGGGGGTGATCACTCGTCGGTCGCGGCGCCATCCGCTCGACGCGCCACTCCTCGCGCGGGTCGCCGAAGCGGACGAGATCACCCTGCGCGAGCGCCACGCGCGCGCCCGCCGGGATCGGACTCCCGTTCACGTAGGTGCCATTTCGGCTGCTGAGATCGCGGACGTACCAGCGCTCCTCGAGGAAGTGGAAGGCGGCGTGCTCGAACGAGGCGGTGGAAGAGGAGAGCCGTACGTGCGCTTCGGGTGATCGACCGGCGATGCAGAAGGGGAGGAGGTCGACGGCGGTTCCGTTGCGATGTCGGAGCGTGGCCATGGTGCGATCAAGGGTCGACGAGCTCTTGGAAGCCCGGTGCGTGGAGGTGTACGTATCGCGCAGGCGCGCGGATGCCTAGCCCCTCGAGCGCATCATATGCCGCGACGAGGTCGTCGTGTTTGCCGAGGAGCTGGGCGCGCCTCACGCATGCCGCCGCGGCCGCGGGCCGCATGCCCGCGCGGGCGAACGCGGCGATGGCCTCATCGAGCCGCACGATCGCGAGCTCCGCGCGGCCGTGTGCGTGCGTGATCGCCGCGGCGAGGACGTGGGCCCACCCGTCCGAGTGATCGGCCTCGTTCGCGAGGAGGCGCCGCTCGAGCCGTGCGACCCGACGATCGATGGCCGTCGGATCGGCGACCGTGGGACGCTCGAGGAGGAGCAGTGCGCCGAGCAGGAAGGCCGCGGTGGTGTACATCCCGCGGATGCGGCCCACGGGGGAGCGCATCACCCGCTCGAGCTCGCGCACGAGGACGCGCGCCTCGGTGTCGAACGCGCGAGCTTCGTAGAGGCGCACGAGGGCGCGTGAGTTCACGAGCGTCGCGCGATCCACGTCGAACGACGTCTCGGTGCCGAGGAGGCTGCGCCTGGCCTCGAGGCAAGCCGCACGCGCGCTGTCCACGTCGTCGCGCGCAATCAGGGCGATGATGCGTTTGACGAGGAAGTAACGGACGGCGGCGACGTCTCGCCTTCGCTTCGCTTCTGCGAGCCAGGCATCGATCGTCTCGAGGTACGAGCCCCCGAGCCCGCAATGGAACATCTCGGACGAGAGCAGGAGCCGCCTGCAGATCGTGAGCTCCCAGCCGAGCTTGCGCGAGCTCTCCCGCATGGCGCGCTCCGAGGTGAGGAGCGCGGCGCTCGCCTCGCCGAAGCGTCCCGCGTGCAGCGGCACGATGCCCAGCATCATCTCCGCGTAGAGGCGATCCTCCTCGCGCGGATGGTCGGGGAGGAGGGCCCGGATCTTCCGGACGAGCAGATCGACGTCGCGCTTCGCGCGAGCTCCTCGCGCGCCGGCCGCGAAGGTCAGCTCGTCGCTCAGGGCGCGGAGGAGGTGATCGCCGGCACGGGCTCGCAACGTGAGGAGGAGATGCCGGCTCGCGCAGTACGCGCCCATCCACGGGTGCGAGGCGAGGTGCGCGAGCGTCGCCACGCCGTAGGCGCGGATCCTCATCGCCGTGATCGGAGCGAGCTGATCGTCGCGACGCATCGGCGCGTCGAGATCCCGCTCGCGGAGGCGGATCCGGGTCCACAAGAGCCCGGCCACGAGCGAAGGCGTCGAGGACGGGAGCGGCACCCCGAGCTCGGCGAGCGCGGCATGGAGCTCCACGTAGCCCGGGTCCCACTCCCCGCACCGGAAGAGCTGCTCGGCGGCGCGGAGGCGGAGCTCGGCGGCGCGTTCGCGATCGGCGCCGTTCGCGACGGCGAGGTAGTGCGCGGCGGCCTCTCGGCACTGCCCCGCCTCCTCGTGGGCGGAGGCGGCGCGGAGCCGGAGTGCCTCGTGATCGAGCCGACCGCTCACGTCGAGCTCGAGGAGCCTCTCGAGCCAGAGCGCTTCGCTCGCGAAGGCACGCTGCGCGCGGGCGCGTTCCATGGCGCGCTCGGCGTGGGGGAGCAGGGCCTCGAAGTCGCGCGCGCGGTAGTAGTGCTCGCCGATCTCCTCCGGGGTCGAGGAGGCGAACGCGGCGAGCGCGTCGCCGAGCTCTTTGTGGATCACGCGCGCGCGATCGGGCGGCACGCCTCGCATCAGCTCCGCGCGGGTCCAGTCGTGGCTCGGCGCGAGCATCGTTCGGTCGTGGAAGAACACGCGGACGAGCCAGCGTTGCGCCTCGAGCCGTCTCGCCGCGCTCGGTACGTCGCGACGCTCGCCGAGCGCGCGCTCGAGGACGTCGAGGCTCACGGGGTGACCGGCGAGGGCGACCCAGGCGCCGAGCTCGTGGGCCTCTTCGTCGAGGAGACGCGGGGCGTGGCTCCCGCGCGCCATCCACGAGAGCACCATCGGATTCCCATGCGCGCTCTGGACGGGGATCCCTTCGCCGGCCCCGAGGCTGTCGACGAGCGCGCGCTGCGCGTCGAGCTCGAGCGGCCCGAGCGACCAGCGGAGGTCCAGGATCTCGGGACGTTGGGCTTCGACGTACCGCACGAACGGGCTCGCGTGCCGCAGATCGTCCCGCGTCAAGAAGAGGCAGAGGAGCCGCGCACCCTCGAGCTGCGGCCAGACCTCGGCGAGCACGCGCGCGCTGTCGGCGTCCGCGCATTGGAGCTGATCGATGACGAGGACGATCGGTTGCTTGCTCTGCCGATCGAGGAGCGCCTCGGTGATGCGCGTGGCGAGCGGATCGTCCCAGACGCGATGTTCGCGGAGCTGCGCGCGAGGGGGCGAGAGGCCGAGCCCCGCGAGGGCCTCTTCGATGGCGTGGAAGGAGCCGTGCTCGTTCTCGTAGCAGACGTTCGAGAGGACCAGCGGGCGCTCGCCCGATGCGACGAGCTCGTCCACGAAGGCCTGTACGAGCGAGGTCTTCCCGATGCCGGACGGTCCCGTGATCTCGAGGGCGCGGGCGCGTCCCTGCTTGGCCTCGTCGTAGAGCGCGCGCAGTCTCGCGAGCTCCCGCCCCCGACCGAAGAACGACGCGGCGCGGGAGGGGCCGAGCTCATCGCTCGTGACGCCGAGCGTTTCGAGGACCCGCGCGGGATGGGGCCGGTCGCTCGGATCGCGCGCGAGGAGCGCGAGCGCGAGCTCGGCGAGGTCGGGGGCCGTGGCGTGGATCGCGCGCGCGAGCGGCGGGGCGGGCTCGCGACATTTCCGTTCGAGGACCTCTTGGAGTGCTCCCGCAAAGGGCAGGCGATCCGAGAGGATCTGATAGAGCATCACCCCGAAGGAGTACCAATCGCTCGCCGGCGTCGCGGGGTGCCCCTCGACGATCTCGGGAGCGACGTAGGCCGGCGTGCCGTAGATCGTGCGCCCGTCCGAGGAGAGCGCCGGGCTCGCGAGCCCGAAGTCCACCAGCCGGACGACGCCCTGCGCCGAGACGAGCACGTTGGAGGGCTTCACGTCGCGGTGGACGATGCCCGCGCCGTGGAGCGCGCGGAGCGCGAGCGCGAGCTGGGCGAACGCGCGCTTCGTCGCCGCCGCGCACTTCTCGCGGGGTAGACCGGCGAGGGCGACATCCATGTGACGACCTTCCACGTAAGGCATCACCAGGAACGCGGGGAAGGTCTCGGCGTAGAGCTCGAGCGCCGCGATCACGTTGGGGTGGGCGACGTCGCAGAGACGCCGGTACTCCTGCTTGAACCGAAAGAGACCGCGGTCGTTGCGTAGGACCTTGAGCGCGACGTCGCGATCGGCGTGCTCGTCCCTTGCGAGGAAGACGATGCCGCTCCGGCCGGCGCCGAGCTCACGGATCAACCGGAAGCGCTCGCGGAGGAGGTCTCCCTCACGCGGAAGCGGCGCCACCTCCATGGCCTGTCGGGCGTCGTCTTCGAGTGATTCGGTGTCGAGGGGGCTGCCTTCGAGAGGGCTCCACCCTGGCTCGATCGAGAGCTCGAAGGGAAACGGATCCGTCGATGCGGACTCGGACATGGGGGCGGCGGACGGGTTGAACGCGGTGATCTGGGTTCCGAATTACAGGAAACATCCAGCAATTGATCTGAAATTCTGAACCCCCCCCGGGAACCTTTGGGGGATGCCCTGCGCCGCGAGCCCTGGGCTCACCAGCCCACGAGCCGTCGCGTCGGAAGCTCGAACCGCGCCCCGCGCCGGAGGTCGAAGATGCCGAGCGCTTCGAGGGAGTAGGGCGCGGGGTCGACGGCGTAGGTCTCGCGATAGAGGCGTCGGAGGACGGGCTCGGCCTTCTTGAAGAGAGGGCTGAAGCCCCACTCGGCCTCTTGCGAGACGTCCCAGAGGTGGGCGTAGACGCGCCACACGAAGAAGCCGGCGAAGAACTCCTCGGGGAGGAAGGCTTCGAGGATGATCTGGAGCGCCCGCGCCTGCTCTTCCTCGTCGATGGCCACGCCCGGAAGGTCCTCGGGCCAGGTCCAGGGATCGACGCCGGCGCCCGTGCGCGTGGTGTAGCCGACCTCCACGAAGACGATCGGCCGATCGACCGCGGCCGCGAACCGCGCGAGCGACTTCACCCAGCGCGCGGCGCCTTTGCGGTAGCCCTGGTCGCTCGTGTCCTTCCCGGGGCCCACGAGCGGGTAAAAGGCGTTGATGCCCACGAAGTCGAGGAGGTCCCAGAAGACCACGCCCTCGATCTCGTCCCAGTTGGCGCTGTAGGTGAGGAGCCCCGGGAAGATCGCGCGGATCTCGGCGATGAGCGACGCCCAGACGTCGGGGAAGCGGTCCGACCAGCTCTTGCACTCGACGCCGATGGAGAAGGCGTCGACGCCGGCCTCGGCGGCGTCACGGGCCCACGCGAGGACGAAGTCGCGATAGCTCGCCTGGTAGGCCGCCCAGCGCTCGGGCGAGCCGGGATCGATCTCCCCGCGCCAACCGAAGGTCTCGACCCAGAGGTGCGGGATGAGGAGGACTTGGAGGCCGCGCTCGTGCGCCATGGCGACGAAGCGCTTGATGCCCTCGCGGTTCTCCTCGTAGGGGGCCTCGAAGTCCATGAGGATCTCGGTGGACGAGAGGCTCCAGATGCGGCCGAAGGGCGTGATGGAGATCCAGTTCACGCCCATCTCGACGAGGTAGTCGAGGAGCGCGGCGCTCGCCTCGCTCCCGTAGCCGCGCCCCGGCTGGAGCGACGACTCGACGGGGCCCACCGTCATCCCGCGGATGCCGAGGGGGAAGGGCGATTGCGCCGCTGCGGTGCCCGAAACGAAAAAGAGGACGAATGACAGCGCCATCGTCCTCTTCGAGATGCCGTTCACGGAAGTGCTCAGCCCGCGCCGCCCTTCTTCAGCTCGGTCAGGACCAGCTTGGCGACGGCCTTGAGCGTCTCGAAGACGCCCTCGCCGGTCGCGGCCACGGCCTCGAAGTCGGGCACGCCCATCGGGTTCAGCGTGGCGCGGAGCTCCTCGACGGAGGCGACGCTCGGCATGTCCCGCTTGTTGTACTGGATGACGAAGGGGATCGTGTCGAGGTTGTAGCCCTGCTCGGCGAGGTTGTGCCGGAGGTTCTCGAGCGACTCGATGTTGGCCTCCATGCGAGCGATCTGCGAATCGGCCACGAAGACGACGCCGTCGACCCCCTTGAGGATGAGCTTGCGGCTCGCGTCGTAGAAGACCTGCCCCGGCACGGTGTAGAGGTGGAAGCGAGTCTTGAATCCGCGGATCTCGCCGAGCGCGAGCGGGAGGAAGTCGAAGAAGAGCGTGCGCTCGGTCTCCGTGGCGAGGGAGATCATCTTGCCCTTCGCCTCGGGATTCGTCTTTTGGTAGATGTACTGCAGGTTCGTCGTCTTCCCGCAGAGGCCGGGGCCGTAGTAGACGATCTTGCAGTTGATCTCGCGGCTCAGGTAGTTGATGAACGACATCGCTCGCCTCTCAGTCGTTGAACAGGTTGTCGATGTCGTCGTCGGTGATCTCGGCGAACGGGGCGTCGCCGGAACCGTCCTGAGCCTTGGCGAGTAGCGCCTCGAAGATCGCGTTGAGCTGCTCGCTCGCCTTCTTCACCCGCAAGCGCACGAGCCCGAGGCTGGTCTTGTTGTCGAAGATGACGACGAGGATGACCCGGTTGCCGACGAGCTGGATGTGGATGTTGCGACGCTCGCCTTCGTGGAACTGCGTCGAGAAGTCGTTCTCGCGCAGGAGCTTCGCGATGCCGCCGGTGGCGGCGATGTTGCCCGCCGTGAGCGAGGCGAGCGACGTGGTGTCCAACTGTTCGGTCTCGCCGGCTTCGGCGATCGGTTGACCGTTCTTATCGATGATGAAAACGACTTGGGCGTTCGCTTCCTTCACCAGGCGCTCGACGATGGCCTGGATCTGGTTGAACTCCTCCTCGTACATCACCATCTGCGGGTTCGCCATGAACTCCTCCGACCGAGGGGACGAGCCGCACATCGGCTCGACGTGAGGCTCGAAGGTCTAACATCGGGGCCGAGTCTGGTAAAGGGTAAGTCGTGCCCCTCCTCCGAACGCTGCTGATTTTCCTCCTGGACCTCCTCCGGGTCCCGTTCCTGCCGTTCCTCGTCGTCCGGCGGGGCCTGGCGCGGCGCTCGGTGCGGTGGGTCGAGCTGGATCTCGAGGGGACCGTCTACTTTTTCTCGCCCCGGCAGAGCTTCTTGCGCCGTTTCCTCCGGGCGAGGCACCGCGCCCCCTTCGTCACGGTGCGCGGGGTGGGGCGGGCGATCGACGCCGCGCTCGAGCTCCCTCACGTCCACGGCTTCGTGGTGAAGCTGCGCCGGCTGCGGGGCGGCTGGGCCGCGATCGACGCCCTCCGGGACGATCTCCTCCGCATCGCGGCCGCCGGGAAGGAGCTGGTGGTGCACCTCCCGGAGGGCGGCACGCTCCGGGAGCTCTACTTGGCCTCGGCGGGCACGCGCATCCTCCTCGCGCCCGAGGGCACGCTCTCGCTCGGGGGGCTCTCCGTCCAGTCGCGCTACGTGAAGCAAGCGCTCGATCGCCTGGGCGTCGAGCTCGAGGTCCATCGCCGGGCCGAGTACAAGAGCGCGCTCGAATCGGTGAGCGCCGACGCGATGTCGGAAGAGAACCGGCGCCAGCTCACGGAGATGCTCGAGGCCTTCTACGGGGCGGTGCTCGAGGCGATCGCGCGCGCTCGAGGGGCGAGGCCGGAGGACGTGAGGGCGATCCTCGATCGACCGTTCGTCCGCCCGGACCAGCTCGTCGCGGCGGGCCTCGCCGATGGCCTCGCCTACGAGGACGAGCTCGCCGGCGTCCTCGAGCCCGGCGAGAGGACGCGCACGACGCCGCTCGGCCGAGCGGCCCGCATCGGGCGCGCGCGGCTCTTCCTCCCGCTAAGGAGGCCGCCCACGTTCGCCCTCATCCGCGTCGAAGGGACCATCGTCGATGGCGATGGCGGGCGCGCGTGGTTCCCTACGCTCCGCGACGAGATCCGGCGGGCGAGGGCGGATCGGCAGATCGCGGGGGTGCTCCTCTTCGTCGACTCGCCGGGCGGCAGCGCGCAGGCCAGCGACCTCCTCCACCGAGAGATCGTGCGCCTCCGCGAGAAGAAGCCGGTCGTCGCCTATTTCGCCAACGTCGCCGCCTCCGGCGGCTACTACATCGGCGTGGGCGCGCCGGAGATCGTCGCCGGTCCGCTCACCATCACCGGGTCGATCGGCGTCATCGCCGCGCGCGTGGCCGCCGCGAGCCTCTTCGAGAAGCTCGGCGTGAAGACCGAGGTGGTCCAGACGAGCCCACACGCCGATCTCTTCGGCCCGCACCGCCACGCCACGCCGGACGAGCACGCGATGTTCGAGGACTTCGTGGAAGCCCACTACGCGGCCTTCGTGTGCAAGGTGGCCGAGGGCCGCGGCCGAACGCCCGAGGAGGTCGAGCCGCTCGCGCGAGGGCGGGTCTACACCGGGGCCGCCGCGCACGCGCTCGGCTTGGTCGACGCGCTCGGAGGGCTCGAGGTGGCCCTCGATCGCCTCGCCGCTCGCGCGTGGCTCTCGCCACGGGCGCGCCGCGAGCTCGAGCTCGTCCACCTCGGCCGCGGCCGTGCCCCCGTCCCCGAGCCCCCCCGCGAGGTCGTCGAGGCGGCGCGCCTCCTCGGGCTCGACCTCGTCCTCGATCTATTGAATCTCGCACACATGGGCGGATCCGTGCTCTACTACGCGCCGGGTCTACCGTTCGAAGCCCAGTCGAAGGAGTCATGGTGAACCGCACTCGAATCGTCCGCGCGGCCCTCGGCCTCACGATGATGCTTTCGCTCGCGGCCTGCGGGCCCGCCACGGCGTCGGTCAAACCCGGCACGATGCCCGAAGGCGGCACGTTCCACGGCGTCTGGCACTCGCAGCAGTTCGGCCGCATGGAGCTCTGCGACAGCCGCGGCACCGTCGTGGGCGAGTACTCGAAGGACACGCGCCACGGCCGCATCAAGGGCACCGTCCAGGGCGACCTCCTCCGTTTCGAGTGGGTCGAGGAGAAGCACGTCGTCCGTGGTCGCCCCAACGTCATGAACGGCAAGGGCTACTTCCGGCTCGTCACCACCGAGGACGGTCGCTATCGCATCGAGGGCGAGTGGGGCTACAACGAGGACGAGATCGGCGGCGGCCCCTGGTCGGCCAACCTCATCCGGGGCGCCACGCCGGACAACTGCTACGCGAGCGTCCGCAAGGGCGGCCGGGCCTCGAGCCAGGGCGACGATCCCTTCGGCGACGAAGAGTCCGAGTACGCCGATTTCTGAGCCGACCCCGGAGTAAAGCGTGGCTCAAGTCAACCCGCTCACCCGCGAGCTCCTCATCAAGCTGGTCTATTACGGGCCCGGCTTGGGCGGGAAGACCACCTCGCTCCAGCGCATCCACGCATCCTCGCCGCCCGAGACGCGCGGGCAGATCGTCTCGCTCGCGACGCCGGTGGATCGGACGCTCTACTTCGACTTCCTGCCGCTGCGTACCGACTCGATCCGCGGTCACCACGTCCGGCTGCAGCTCTTCACCGTGCCGGGGCAGGTCTATTTCAACGCCACGCGGAAGCTCGTGCTCACCGGCGCCGACGGCGTCTGCTTCGTGGCCGACTCGCAGCGCGCGCGCATGGACGCGAACCTCGAGTCGTTCGAGAACCTCGCCGAGAACCTCGAGGCGCAGGGGCGCACGCTCAGCGACATCCCGCTCGTCTTCCAGTTCAACAAGCGCGACCTGCCGGGCGTGATGTCCATCGAGGAGATGGACGCCGAGCTCAACGCGCTCGGCGTGCCCGTCTTCCCCACCTCGGCCGCGACGGGCGAGGGCGTGCTCGAGGCCCTCGACGCGCTCGTCCAGGCCGTCATCGAAGACTTCGAGCGTAAGAAGATGCTCGGCACGCAGGGCACCGCCGCCCGCACGCCCGAGTTCTCGCGCGCCAAGGGCGGCCTCGAGGACGAGCTCGGCCGGGTGAGCCTCGAGCTCACCAGCCCCGTCGACGACCAGGCCGACACCCTCGAGGACGAGGAGCGCGCCACGATCCCGCCGGCGCCTGCGTTCCGGCCACCGCCCCCGCCCACCGTGCGCCCTGTCCCGACGAGCGCGCGCACCGCGCCTCCCGCGCCGCCCGCGGCGCCCAAGTTCAGCCTCTCGGGGCTCTTCCCGCGCGGCGGGGCCGAGGCGCGCGAGATCGAGGCGCACCTCGCCGAGGGGCGCACCAAGGAGGCCGTCGTCGCGAGCGAGGCCTTCGTCACGCGCATCCTGATGGATCTCGCCGAGCGCGCGGGCATGGAGGGAGCGCTCCGCTCACCGGCCTTCGCGGCGACGCTCCTCGGGCTCGATCCGACGGCCCTGCCGCGTCTTCGGAAGCGGGCCGCGACCGACGGCGAGCTCGATCCCAAGGAGGGGCTCGCGGCCTACGCGCTCCTCCTCGAGGTCGTGACCAAGGTCGAGCGCTTCAACCAGCAGATCGGCTGAGCCCGTCGCGGGCGGGGAGGACGCCGCCTCAGCGGCCCTGCTTGGCGTCGCAGCGGACGATGGCGCAGTCGCGGAGCTCGGAGAGCCGCACGCGCTGGCAGAGCGTGGACAGGCACTCGTCCGCGTCCACCACGGCCGCCGACTGCGTCTCACCGGCGTCGTCGTAGCGGCAATTCGAGAGAGCCAGCCAGCGCCCGCGGTACTCGGGGTGTTTGCAGATCTCGTCCCAGGTCAGGAGCGCCGGGGACGCTTGGGGGGAGGTCTTCTGCACGGCCTCGACGAGGTTCCCAAAGAAGCGCGGGCGCCGCAAGAAAATCCAGCCGGATCGGTAGCGAAAGGTAGGCGCATAGGCGAGCCCGAGGGTTCAGGGCTTCGGGCACCAATCGCTCGCGAAATGCGTCCCCGCGGGGCCGTGCGCCTGCACCCCGCGGAGCGTGCGATAGAGAGCCTGCGCTTCTTCGCAACGGCCGCGCATCAAGAGGTTTCCGGCCGATCGCCCGCCAAGGGTGGCGAGCTCCTGGGTGACCGACTGGACGCCGGCGTGGTTGCCGCCGACCAGGGCGCGCGCGCCGCGGAGCTTGGCGGCGGCGGTCTCGAGGTTGCCGCTCCGCATCTCGGATCGCGCGCCGGCGAGGAGGGACTCGGCCTCGGCGATCGCGGCCTCGCTCGGACCGCTGGGCTTGGGCGGCTCGGGCCGCACTTCGGTGGGCTCCGGCTTGGGCGGCTCGGGCCGCACCTTGGTGGGCTCGGGCCTCGAGGGGCGCTCCCGCCGCGTCTGCTTGGAGGGCCGGAGGCGGCGGCCGGAGGGCGGCTCGGGCGCCTCGGCGAGCACCTCGTCCTCGGCCGGGCTCTCTTCGATGGCCGGGGCCGCCGGCGCGGGGGACTTGGACTCGGGCGTGGGGGCCGGCCCGGGGGCGGGTTCGGACGGCGCCGCCGTGATCGCCTCGTGCTCCTCGGCGGCGTCGGTGGACGTCACCCAGTGCACCGCGCCGAAGGCCACGGCGGCGAGCACGAGGCTCGCCACGACGAGCGGGCCACGGAGGCGCTTCTCGGGAAGGACCACGGGCTCGTCGGCCTCGTCGTCCGGGGGCGGGGGGCGGAGCGAGGCGCTCGCCACGGCCTCGAAGGCGCCGCTCGTCGCCACGGCCCACGCGGTTTGCGTGTCGTTGATCCCGGTGAATTCCCGGAGGAATTCCATCACGGACGCCTGGCGCTTCGTCCGATCCTTCTCGAGCGCGCGCATGATGGCGTCGCGGCGCGAAGGCGGGAGCGTGCGCCCCACGTCGAGCGCCGCGAGGTCGATCGGGCGCTCGGTGAGGTGGCGCGTGGCCCACTCCCAAGGCGTCCTCGCCTCGAAGGGGAGCCGCGCGGTGAGCATCTCGTAGGTGATGAGGCCGAGCGAATAGACGTCGCTGCGGGCGTCGAGCGGCTCGCTGCCGAATTGCTCGGGGCTCATGTACGGGGGCGTCCCGAGGATCATCCCCTGCATCGTGAGCTGGGTGCGCCCGGCGTCCTCGACCTGGTTGTTCTTGGCGATGCCGAAGTCGAGGACCTTCACGAAGTCGGTCTGCCCGCCCCGCTCCGTGAGGAGGATGTTGTCGGGCTTGAGGTCGCGGTGGACGATCCCGTTCTGGTGCGCCTCGTGGAGCGAGCCGCAGATCTGGATGAGGAGCTTGTCGACCAGCGCGAGCGGGAGCGGGCCTTCGGCGAGGCGTTCGGCGAGGTTCCGGCCCTCGATGTACTCCATCACGATGTAGAGGAGCGAATCCTCCCGCAGCTCGCCGAAGTCGTAGAACTGCACCGTGTTCGGGTGGTGGAGCTGGATGACCGTCTCGCACTCTCGGTGGAAACGGCCGACGAGCGCCGGATCCTTGGAGAGCTCGGGGCGCAGGGTCTTGACCGCCACCTTGCGGATGGCGTTCCCGAGCTTCTGCTCGGCGAGGTAGACCTTGCCCATCCCGCCCTCGCCGAGGACCTTCACGATCCGATAGCGCCCGGCGAGCTCGCGGCCGATGAGCGGATCCGTCTCGGCTGTAAGCATCGCGCCACAGCGCAAGCAGAAGCGGGACTCGCTTCCGTTCTCGTGCTCACAGCGCGGGCAGGCAAGGCTCATGACGATCGGGCCGAGCGCAGTCTAACCCCTCGTAGAGGCGACCGAAAGATCGAGGGACGCGCCCTCGATCCCGAGACGCACGAGCCGAAGAATCGGTTCATCGACGCGCGATGGCGTCGACGAGTCGGTCGAGGTCTTCCCTCTTGTGGAGCTCGGTCACGGCGACGAGCAGCTCGTGGGCGCGCGCCGGGTCGAAGCGGCCGAGGTCGATGCCCGCGAGGATGCCGTCCTGCTCGAGGCGGCCGACGACCGAGGCGGCCGTCTCGTCCTCGAAGCGGACGACGAACTCGTTGAAGGTGGGCCCGGAGAAGGGCAGCGACACCCCCGGGACGCGCGCGAGCCGGCCCTTGAGGTACTCGGCTGCGGCGAGGCAGCGGCGCCCGGCCTCCTCGAAGCCGCGGCGGCCGAGCATGGCCGTGCGGATGGTCATCGCCAGCGCGATGAGGCCGTGGTTGGTGCAGATGTTGGACGTCGCGCGCTCGCGGCGGATGTGCTGCTCGCGCGTCGAGAGGGTGAGCACGAAGCCGCGCTTGCCCTCCTGATCGACCGTCTCGCCGCAGAGCCGGCCGGGCATCTGCCGGAGGTGCTCGTTCTTGCAGGCGAAGAGGCCCACGCCGGGGCCGCCGAACTGCGGCGGGACGGCGAGCGCCTGGCCTTCGCCCACGGCCACGTCCACGCCGAGCTTGCCCGGCGCCTCGACGAGGCTGAGCGCGTAGGGCTCGAGCGTGACGCTCACGAGGAGCGCGCCCTTCTCGGCGCAGACGGCCTTGGCGGCGCGGAGGTCTTCGACCACGCCGAAGAAGTTGGGGTAGCCGAGGATGACGGCGGCCGTCGTCCCGTCCACCGCCGCGGCGAGCGCGTCGGCGCGGGTGCGGCCGGTCTCGTCGACGGGGACGAGCTCGAGCACGCCGCCGTCGCCGAGGCCCATCACGTAGCCGCGGATCGTCTCGAGGACGTGCGGGTGGAGCCCGGCGCTCGCCACGACGCGAGTGCGCCGCGTGATGCGCCCGGCCATGAGCGCCGCCTCGGCCGCCGCGCTCGCGCCGTCGTACATCGAGGCGTTGGCGACCTCCATACCGAAGAGCTCACAGACGAGCGTCTGGAACTCGAAGATGGCCTGGAGCGTGCCCTGCGAGAGCTCGGGCTGATACGGCGTGTAGGCCGTGTAGAACTCGCTGCGGAGGAGGAGCTGATCGACCGCCGGCGGGATGTGGTGCGCGTACGCGCCGCCGCCGAGGAACGAGAGCATCTCGGAGCCCACGTTCTTGGCCGCGAGCTCGGTGAGGTGCCTCATGAGCGAGGCCTCGTCGAGCGCGGGCTCGATGGGGAGCCGCCCCTTGAAGCGACGATCCTCCGGGATCGTCTCGAAGAGCGCGTCGATGGTGGGCACGCCGATCCGCGCGAGCATCTCGCGGATCTCTTCGTCCGTATGCGGCAGGTATCTCAAGGGCTCACCCCGGGGTGGTCGAAGGACGGAGGGACGCGCTCAGTGGTCGAGGCTTCCGAGGAAGGCCTCGTAACCGGCGGCGTCGAGGAGCTCGTCGAGCTCGGCGAGGTTGCTGGGCTTGATGACGATGAGCCAGCCCTTGTCGTAGGGCGCGTCGTTGACGAGCTCGGGGTTCGCGTCGAGATCCTCGTTCACCTCGACGACCTCACCCGAGATCGGGCTGAAGAGCTCGCTCACCGTCTTCACCGACTCGATGTCGCCGAAGCGCTCGTGGGCGGTGACGGTGGCGCCGACGCTCGGGAGATCGACGAGGGTCACGTCGCCGAGCTGCTCGACGGCGTAGGCCGTGATGCCGACTCGCACGAGGTCTCCCTCGACACGGGCCCACTCGTGTTCCTTCGTGTATTTGACGTCGGTCGGGTACTGGGACATGGCAGGGATTACCTCGAGCGCTTGTAGAAAGGGATCTTGACGATGCGGGCCTCGATGGCCTTGTCGCGGATCTGGATGTCGACGCGCTCCCCGACGCGGGCGAGGGAGGCGGGGACGTAGGCGAGCCCGAGGTTCTTCTCGAGCGTGGGGCAAGGACTGCCGCTGGTCACCTGACCCACGGGCTCACCGCCGCTCAGCACGGGATAGCCGTGGCGCGCGATGCCCTTGCCGATCATCTCGATGCCCACGAGCTTGCGGGTGGGCCCCTCGGCCTTGATGCGGGCGAGCGCGTCCTTGCCGATGAAATCCCCTGCGTCGAGCTTCACGGTCCAGCCGAGGCCCGCCTCGAAGGGGTTGGTCGACTCGTCGATGTCGTTGCCGTAGAGGCGGAGGGCCGCCTCGAGGCGGAGGGTGTCGCGCGCGCCGAGGCCGGCGGGGACGAGGCCGTGCGGCTGGCCCACCTCGAGGAGCCCGTCCCACACGGCGACGGCGCCTTCGTTCGCGACGAAGATCTCGAAGCCGTCCTCGCCGGTGTAGCCGGTGCGGGCGGCGCGGATGCGGTGGCCGAAGAGCGTGGCCTCGGCGGTGCCGAAGGCGGGCAGGTCGAGGAGCTCGGGGGCGCCCGCCGCGCGGATGATCTCGAGCGAGGCCGGCCCCTGGAGGGCGATGAGCGAGGTGGCATCGGACGCGTCCTCGAAGGTGACGCCCTCGAGGTTCTTCGCGAAGTGCGCGGCGATCTTCTCGCGGTTGCCCGCGTTGCAGACGATCAGCACGCGCCCCTCTTGGAGGTGATAGACGATGAGATCGTCGAGGATGCCGCCCTCGGCGTTGCAGCAGCAGGTGTAGATCGCCTGTCCCACGGGGAGCTTGGTGACGTCGTTCGTCACGAGGCGATCGACGGCCGCGAGCGCGGAAGCCCCGGTGACGTAGAGCTCGCCCATGTGCGAGACGTCGAAGAGGCCGGCCTTCTCGCGCACCGCGAGGTGCTCGGCCTTGATGCCCTCGTACTGGACGGGCATCTCCCATCCGGCGAACGGGACCATGCGCGCTCCGAGCGCGCGGTGTCTGTCGGCAAGGGGGGTGCGCTTCAGCTCCGCCATTTCGGGCCGGACCCTAGCAGGACCGTCGGCGAATTCTAGAGGACATGCATGGACTCCGGTCGAACGCAACGCCCCACATCGGCCGCCGATGAAGGGCCCGTGACGCGATCCGAATCCTCTCGAGCGGCCGACGAGCCCGTGACCGCGAAGCTCTCGGCGATCCCCCAACCCCGCGAGCACGCCGTCCTCTACGTCGGCCGCCGAGCCGAAGGCGCGCGGCGCCGCACCATCCGCCGCCCCCTCGTGGTGGGTAGCGCCGGCGACGCCGACGTCCAGCTCGTCGATCCGGCCGTGAGCCGCGCGCACCTCCGCATCTCGCCGAGCCCACGCGGCGTGCTCGTGGAGGACCTCGGCTCGCGCAACGGCACCTACGTGGGCGGCGTGCGCGTGACGCGCGCCGAGATCTCCGGGCCCACCGTCCTCCGCGTCGGCCGCAGCGATCTCCTCGTGGACTTCCCGCGCGAGGGCGAGGAGGACGTGGTCGCCGCCTCGCCCGCGATGCGCGAGATCTCGAGCCTCGTCGAGCGCTACGCCGCGCTCCCCTTCACCGTGCTCATCCGGGGCGAGACGGGCGTCGGCAAGGAGGGCATCGCCGAGGCGCTCCACGCGCGCGGGCCCCGGGCCTCCGGGCCCTTCGTCGCCGTGAACGCCGGCGGCTTCGTGCCCGAGCTCGTCGAGAGCCAGCTCTTCGGGCACGAGAAGGGCGCCTTCACCGGGGCGACGGCCCGGCATCGAGGCGCCTTCGAGCGGGCGCACGGCGGGACGCTCTTCCTCGACGAGATCGGCGAGCTCCCGCTCTCGCTCCAGGCGCGCCTCCTCCGCGTGCTCGAGCGCCGGGAGATCCTCCCGCTCGGCGGCGAGTCGCCCATCCGGGTCGACGTCCGCATCGTCTGCGCCACCCACCGCGATCTCGACGAAGAAGTGGCCCGCGGTCGGTTCCGGCGCGATCTCCTCTTCCGGCTCCGCGAGCTCTGCATCGAGGTGCCGCCGCTGCGCGAACGGCCCGCCGACGTGCGCGCGCTCGCCGAGCACTTCCTCCGCCGCATCGAGCCCTACGTGGGCCGCAAGGAGCTCGCCGAAGAAGCGCTGGCGAGGCTCCTCTCGCACTCCTTCC
Source organism: Myxococcales bacterium (assembly GCA_012744445.1). Taxonomy (GTDB): domain Bacteria; phylum Myxococcota_A; class Polyangia; order Polyangiales; family Houyiibacteriaceae; genus JAAYBZ01. Next base: position 35,563 of record JAAYBZ010000029.1, read on the forward strand.
CGGGCAACGCGCGCGAGCTCCGCAACGTGCTCACGCACGCCGCCTCGCTCTGCCCTGCCGACGTGATCCGCGAGGTCGACGTGGAGCGCGCGCTCGAGGCGGTGGGCGCGGCGTCGGTCGAGCCTTCGGGGGCGATGCTCCGCGAGGTGCTCGAGGTCTACGGGGGCAACCAGAGCCGGGCCGCCGAGGCGCTCGGGCTCCCGCGGAGCACGTTCCGAGACCGGCTCAAGCGAGACGGCGCGCGGCGCGCGGGGCGGGCCTGATCAGCCGCGGCGCATCCGGAGGCGGACTTCGTCGAGGAGGGCGCGGCCGCGCGAGAAGACGCGCTCCTCGAGCGTGACGAGCTCTTCCTCCACGGCGCGTACGGCTTCGGCGTCGAGGGCGAGGCGAGGGCGCGCGGAGAAGGCGGATTCGAGCCGCTTCGCGAGCGCGCGAGGCGAGGGATCGATCGGCGAGTCGAAGGCGCGGAGGCGCGCGAGGAGGCCGTCGAGGCGCGCGTGGGCGTCGGGGGCGAGATCGAGGCCGTCGAGCTCCGCGTGGAGCGCGTCGTGGTAGGCCTGGACGGCGTCTCGATCCTCGGCGAGGAGGAGGTCGAGCACGAGCTCGGTGCCCACGTGCCCCACGGCCCGGGCGCTCCCGCGGCGCACGCCCCGCGCCTCGAGGGAGGCCGAGGTGACGGAGACGAGCTCGAGGAAGGTCGGCGCGCCGTGGAAGGCGTCGTCCACGCGGAGGTGGTGCGCGATGCCGTCGCCGAGCTCGCCGCCCGGGAGCGCGAGAGGGCGCGCGCGGACCATCCCGAAGAAGTCGGGCAACATGCTCCCGAGGAGGAAGCCGCGCGCGTCGCGCTCTTCGCGGGCGAGCACCGAATGCCCGAAGAAGTTCATCGTCCCTCCAAGAAGTCGAGGAGCTCGCGCCCCTCGAGGAGCGCCTCGGCGCGGCCGCGCGCGCGCACGCCCTTTTCGTTGCGGAACCAGGTGCGTTGCCGCCGCGCGTAGATGCGCGTGGCCTTGCGGATGAGGCGCTTGGCCTCGTCGAGATCGATCTCGCCGCGCACGTGCGCGAGGAGCTCCTTGTAGCCCACCGAACCGAAGGCCCGCACCGCCTCGCCGTAGATCTCGCGGAGGCGCTTCACCTCGTCGACCCATCCGGCCGCGAACATCGCCTCGAGGCGCGCCTCGATGCGCGGCGTGAGCTCGTCGAGATCGTGGTCGAGCACGAAGAAATAGGCGTCGTAGCGTGGCGCGCCGAGCGCGTGCTCGCGGCGGATCTCGCCCACGGGCTTGCCCGTCTGCTCGAAGACCTCGAGCGCGCGCACGATGCGGAAGGCGTCGTTCTCGTGGATGTCGGCCGCGGCGATGGGGTCGATCTTGGCGAGCTCGGCGTGGAGCGCGGGCGCGCCGCGCTCGTCGATCTGGCGCATGAGGCGCGCGCGGATCCCGGGATCGGGCTCGGGGAGATCGACGAGGCCGCGGAGGAGCGCGCGGAGCCAGAGGCCGGTGCCGCCCGTGACGATGGGGACCTTGCCGCGCGAGGCCGTCTCCGCGATCGCTTCGTCGGCCATACGGGCGTAGATCATCGCGTCGATGGGCTCGCGCGGATCGATCGCGTCGATGAGCGCGTGGCGCACGCCGCGGAGCTCCTCGGCCGTGGGCTTGGCCGAGCCGATGTCGAAGTCGCGGTAGATCTGCACGCTGTCGGCTCCGATGATCTCGCCGCCGAGACGTTCGGCGAGCTCGACGGCGAGCGCGGTCTTCCCGGAGGCGGTCGGCCCGGCGACGACGACGATCCTGGGCCTCACCCGCGGCCTCCTTGGGAGGTGAGCGGCATGGTCCGCACGAGCCCCGAGGGCCGCGGCTCCATGCGCTCGACGAAGCGGACGATCTCGAGCGTGCGCTCCTCGTCGAGGCCCGCCGGCTCGCCCTCGAGCGCCGCGAGGGCCGGGAGCGCCGCGCGCGGCGAAGGCGCCTCGAGCGCAGCCACGAGCGCGGCCTCGGGCGAGGCGCCGCGGAGCGCCGCGGGGAGGGCATGGATCGCGAGCGTGGACGGCGAGAGCGCGCTCACGTCGAAGCCGAGCGCGGCGAGCTTCTCGCCCTCGCGCTCCGCCGCCGCGATGGCGTCCGGGACGTCCACGCGCGGCGGGAAGACGAGGCGCCGCGCGGGGATCGGGCCCGCGTCGAGCGCCTCGGCGAGCTGCGCTTCCACGAAGCGGGCGCCCGCGGCGACGGCGTCGATCACCACGACGCCCTCCGTCGATTCGCAGACGAGGTATCGCCCGTGGGCGCGGCCGAGGAGCCGCCAGGCGGGCGCGGGCGCTTCGGCGGGTGCCGGCTCCTCGGCCACGGGCGCAGGCTCCTCCCCGAGGAGCGCGGCGCCGATGCCCCATCGATCGCGCGGCGGAGAGGGGTTCTTCTCCGGCGTAAGCCGGGGTTCGGGCGTCGTCGGCCGCGCCCAGAGGTCCGACGGAGCCTCGCGCACGGCGGAGGCGCGATCGGGCTCGATCCGCCCGCCGGAGAGGCGCTCGTCCCAATAGCCCACGGGGCGCGCGAGCACGCCCACCGAGGCGCGCTCCTTACGCCGCGCGACGATGGCTTGGATCTGGCGTTGCCGTTCGTGCGCGTGGGCGAGGCGGACCTCGGTCTTCTGCGGGTGCACGTTCACGTCGACCTCCTCGGGCGGGAGGTGGATGTGCACGACGCCGATGGGGAAGCGTCCGGGTGGAAGCTCGGCGCCGTAGCCCTGGGTGATGGCGCGGACGAGCGCGGCGTCGATCACGGCGCGCCCGTTCACGAAGAGGTAGAGCTGCCGCGAATTCTGGCGGGAGGCCGAGCCGGGCCCGAGCATCGCCTCGAAGCGCAGGCCGCGCTCGGCGACGGCGATCTCCTCGAGCGGCTCGCCACGGAAGATGGCCTCGGCGCGGCCGGGGAGCCCGACGGAGGGCGCGAGCGAGCGGAGCTCTCGATCGCCGCTGCGGAAGACGAAGCGGATCTCGGGGTGCGCGAGCGCCATCCGTAGGAAGACGTCGTGGATGCGCGCGGCCTCGGCGTGCGTGGCCTTGAGGAACTTCCGCCGTGCGGGGACGTTGTAGAAGAGATCGCGCACCTCGACGGTCGTCCCGGGGGCGCCGCCGGCCGGACGGATCACGGGCTCGGCGCCTCCTTCGACCCGCACCTCCACGCCCGCGTCGCGATCGTGCGGCCGGGTGCGGATCGAGAAGCGGCTCACCGAGGCGATCGAGGGGAGGGCCTCGCCGCGGAAGCCGAGCGTGCGCACGCGGAGGAGATCGTCGAACGTGCGGATCTTGCTCGTGGCGTGCCGCCGCACGGCGAGCTCGGCGTCCTCGGGCGCCATGCCCGAGCCGTCGTCGGCGACGCGGATGCAGCGCTTGCCGCCGTCTTCGATCTCGAGCTCGATCTTGGACGCGCCGGCGTCGATCGCGTTCTCGAGGAGCTCCTTCACGGCGCTCGCCGGGCGCTCGACGACCTCACCCGCGGCGATCTGATCGACGAGCGTATCGTCGAGGATTCGGATGCGGCTCGTCACGGTGGGTCGTTCGATATCACGGCGCGCCGCGGAGGGGCATCGAGGAGCTCGCCTCGAGGCGCCGCGATCGCGTCGGCGGAAGGGGAGATCAAAGCAGCGTAATCATTGGACAAAGCGAGTCAATCCGAGCCGCTGCCACGATTGACCCCCGTGGGGGCCGATGTTAGCTTCGTCGCACAATTTCGCGATCGCGTCCTGGATGAAGATCTGCCCCGAATGCAAGACGGAGTATCCCGGTGGGGAGGTCTTCTGCCCGGGTGACGGCGCCCGCCTCCTCGCGCTCGCCGAGGTCCCCCTCGAGAAGGGCGGCGATCCGCTCGTGGGCCGGAGCTTCGACCGCTACGAGGTCGTCCGCCGCATCGGCGAAGGCGGGATGGGGCTCGTGTACGAGGCCGTCCACACCGGCATCGGCAAGCGCGTGGCGCTCAAGGTCCTCCGCGACGACTACACGCAGCGCCCCGAGGTGGTCGAGCGCTTCCAGCGCGAGGCGAAGAGCGCGTCGTTGATCGGCCACGAGCACATCGTCGACGTCACCGACTTCGGCGTGACGCCCACCGGCGCGAGCTATTTCGTGATGGAGTACCTCGAGGGCGAGGATCTCGCGACGCGCCTCGAGCGCGAGCGCACGCTCCGGCCCGCGGAGGTCGTGAAGATCCTGCTCCAATGCTGCGCCGCGCTCGGAGCCGCGCACGACAAGGGCATCGTTCACCGCGACGTGAAGCCCGAGAACATCTTCCTCACGCGGCGCGGCGAAGACGGCGACTTCGTGAAGATCGTCGACTTCGGCATCGCCAAGATGTCGGCGCTCGACGGCGCCGGCGAGCCCGGCCGGAAGCTCACCAAGACGGGCATGATCTTCGGGACGCCCGAGTACATGTCGCCGGAGCAGGCCGCGGGGAAGCCGCTCGATCACCGCGTGGACGTCTACGCGCTCGGCGTGATCCTCTTCGAGTGCCTCACCGGGCGCGTGCCCTTCGTAGGCGATTCGTTCATGGGGATCCTCACCAAGCACCTCACCGAGGAGGTGCCGCGCCTCGCCGACGTGAACCCCGACGTCGACTGCCCGCCGCCGCTCGAGGCCGTGATGCTCCGCGCCATGATGAAGGATCCGGCGGCGCGCTACGCGAGCATGGCGGAGATGGCCGAGGATCTGCGCGCGGCCCTCGGGGGCCGTGTGGCGCCGGAGACGCGCGAGACCTTCGAGCGCCTCCGGGAGAGCGCGTCGGCGAAGTCACGCCGCGTCGCATGGGCCGCGCTCTTCGCGCTGGCCGCGGCGGGCGTCACGGGCGCGGGGCTCGCCACGCTCGACGCCGAAGACGGGCGCGAAGCCGCGCTCGTCGAGCAGGCGACGTCGAGCCTCGCCGCCGTCGAGGCGCCTCCCGCGGAGCCCGGGCCTTCGCCCGAGGCCCCCGCGCTCCCTCCGCGCGTGTGGGTGCGTGTCGAGACCGTGCCGGCGGGCGCCGAGGCTAGCGTCGAAGGCGCGGGGCTCGCCTGCGGCCCCACGCCGTGCGAGATCGAGGTGGACGCGGGCGAGGCGATCACCATCGCCGCCGTCCGCGGACGCGCGAGCGGCAAGGCCGTGGTCACGCCCGAAGGGCGCTCGACCGTGCAGATCCTCCTGACCGAGCCCAAGCGCGTGAGACCGGCGAGCGAGAAGGCGAGCCCCGCAGCACCACCCAAGAGCGGACGGGACGATCTCAAGATCCCCGACATCTTCCGCTGAACACGAGGCGAAACACACGATGGATCAGAAGGCTCTCGACGATCTCGAATGGGCGAGGCTCGAGCGCGCCGTCCTCGACCGCTGTCGAGGTCCGATGCGAACGAACGGGCACGTGCCGCTCGCGACCACCTTCGAGGGCGCGGAGATCGCCCTCGCCGAGACGCTCGAGGCCATGGAGCTCGACGCGGCGGGCACGCCCCTGATCATCGAGGGCGTCCCCGACCTCCGGCCCATCGTGGCTCGCCTGTCGCGGATGGGGGCGCTCGACGGCCCCGCCCTCGTGCAGGTCAAGCGCGCGCTCTCCGCCGCGCGGGTGCTACGGCAATTCCTCACGCGCCATCGGGCCTATTGCCCGCGGCTCTACGCGGCCTGCGCGCTCGATCCCACGCTCGACGCCGTGCTCGACGAGCTCTCGCGTCACCTCGACGAGGACGGAACGCTCTTCGATCACGCCTCGGTGGAGCTGCGCCGGCTCCGCACCGAGACGGCCAACCTCCGCGCGCGCCTGCTCGCCAAGCTCGAGGAGATCCTCGTGAAGCGCGCCGACATCCTCCAGGACTCGTTCTACACCTTGCGCGAAGGGCGTTACGTGGTGCCCGTGCGCCGCGACGCGCACGAGCGCTTCGAAGGCATCGTGCACGGGACGAGCTCGACCGGCGCCACGCTCTTCGTCGAGCCGCGCGAGCTCATCGCGCAGGGCAACCGCCTGAAGATGGCGCAGGCCGAGCAGGAGCGCGAGGAGGCCCGCATCCTCGCCGAGCTCAGCGATCACGTGCGGGACGTGCTCCCCGCGCTCGAGGCCGCGATCGACGCGCTCGATCTCGCCGATCTCCGGCAGGCGTCCGCGCGCCTCGGCGTCGATCTCGGCGGGCGCGTGTTGCCGCTCGAGCGCGAGCCCGTCCTCGATCTCAAGAACGCCAAGCATCCGCTCCTCATGCTCGAGGGAGGCGAGGTGGTCGGCAACGACATCCCCGTCTCGGCGGGCGCGGTGCTCATCCTCTCGGGCCCCAACGCCGGCGGCAAGACCGTCGCGCTCAAGACGCTCGGCCTCGCCGCGCTCATGATGCGCGCCGGGCTCCCGATCGCGTGCGCCGACGGAAGCCGCGCGGGCTTCTTCCACGAGGTGCTCACCGACGTCGGCGACTCGCAGAGCCTCGTGAAGAACCTCTCCACCTTCTCGGCGCACATGACCAACGTCGCCGCGATCCTCCGGCGCGCGCGGCGCGGATCGCTCGTCCTGCTCGACGAGCTGGCGGGCGGCACCGATCCGCACGAGGGCGCCGCGCTCGCGACGGCCATCGTCGACGCGCTCTGCGCGCAAGGCGCGGCCACGGCGGTCACGACGCACTACGAGTCGCTCAAGGCGATGGGCGTCACGGATCCGCGCGCGCGGAACGCGTCGGTGGGCTTCGACGTGGCGACGATGCGTCCGACCTTCACGCTCACGCTCGACGTCCCCGGATCGTCGAGCGCGCTCGCGGTGGCGGCGCGCTTCGGCATCCCGCGCCACGTGGTGGAGAAGGCCGAGGAGGCGCTCCCCGAGGAGTCGCGCACCTTCGAGGCGCTCGTCGCCCGTCTCTCCGAGGCGCGCGCGAGCTACGAGGCGCGGGTCCGCGAGGTGGAGGAAGAGCTCGTCGCCGCGCGCGCGGCGCGTGAGGCGCTCGATCGCGAGCTCGAGAAGCTCAAGCGGCGCGAGGAGAAGCAGCTCACCGAGGAGGGCGCGCGGCTCAAGCAGCGCATCCGCGACGTGTCGAACGAGCTCCGCGCCGTGCGGAAGGAGATCCGGCAGGCCGCCACCGAGGCGGCCGCGGAGGCGTCGCGGAAGAAGCTCGAGGCCATCGAGCGCGCCGCGCGCGAGATCGAGGCCGAGCGCGCGCCCGTCGAGGAGCCGATCCCGCGCGAGCCGCTCGAGGACAAGGACGGGCTCAAGGTGGGCGATCGCGTCTACGTCACGCGTCTCCGCGCCGAGGCGACCGTCGTGGAGGGCCCCACGCGCGGCGAGGTCCGCGTCGCCGCCGGCGCGCTCAAGCTCTGGGTGCCGCTCTCGGAGTGCCGCGCGCCCGGCGAGGGCACCGAAGCCGCGCGGCGCGCGCCCGCCAAGCGTGCGCGCCTCGCCGAGCCCGTCGAGTCGACCGTCGACGTCCGCGGGATGCGCGCCGACGACGCGGTGGCCTGCGTCGAAGCCTTCCTCGATCGCGCCTACGGCGCTTCGCTCGATCAGGTGACCATCGTGCACGGCATCGGTGAGGGCGCGCTCCGCCAGGCGATCCGCGCGCTCCTCGGGCGGCTCGGCACCTACGTCCGCGGGCATCGCCCCGGCACGCGCGAGGAGGGCGGCGATCGCGTCACGGTCGTCGAGCTTCGGTGAGTGGCGCGGGCGGGGCCTCGAGCGCGTCCGCGGGCAGGCCGTAGCGAGGCAGGAGCGCATCGAGATCGCCGAGGAGGCCGGCGATCAGGAGGAGCGCCGCCGCGAGGCCGGCCGAGATCAGCCGTCGCGCCTTCTTGTGCCGGGGCCCCGGGTTCATCAACCAGTTCATCACGGGGTTCTCCAGTCGATCCACGGCGGGGAGGGTCCCGAGCAGCGCGCGCCGGAACGAGGTCGCCGAGTCGAAGCGGTCCTGGGGATCCTTCTCGAGGGCGCGGTGCGTGACCTGGACGAGCGCGCGGGGGATGCCGCGATCGCTCGCGTAACGGGAGAGCGGCGGCGGCTCGTCGCGGATGTGCCGCGCCATCACCACCACGGCGTCCTCGTCCTCGAAGGGGAGCTGCCCCGAGAGCATCTGGTAGAGCAGGACGCCCACGCCGTAGACGTCGCTCCGCACGTCGAGCGGGCCGCCTCGCGCCTGCTCGGGCGACATGTAGCGCGGCGTCCCGAAGACCGTGCCCGCCGTGGTCTCGAGCGAGGTGAGCGTGGGATCCGAGTGGAGCGACTTCGCCACGCCGAAGTCGAGGATCTTCGCGTTGAGGCCGCCGTCGCCGTCGCAGAGGAAGACGTTGTCGGGCTTGAGGTCGCGGTGGAGGATCCCGATCGCGTGCGCCGCCTCGAGCGCCTCGAGGATCTGCACGGCCACGATCACCGCCTCGCGCGTGGTGAGCTCCCTCCCGTCGCGGAGGCGCGCGCCCAGCGTCTCGCCCTCGAGGAGTTCCATCACGAGGTAGAGCGTTCCGTCGGGCTCGCAGCCGTGATCGATCGTGCGGACGATCCGGAAGTGCGAGAGCCGCCGCGCGGTCGCCGCCTCTTGGGCGAAGCGAGCGCGCGCGCGCTTGTACTCGATGCCGGTGGCGCGGAGGAGCTTGAGCGCGACGGGGCGCCCTTCGTGCTCGTCGAAGGCGCGGTAGACGTCCCCCATGCCGCCCTGCGCGAGGAGCGCTTCGATGCGGTAGCGGCCGCCGAAGACGAGCGGCCCGCCGACGCGCCCCCCGGCGGCGCCCCGCTCGACCCTCCCGCGGACGGTATCCATCTCGAGCATCGTCATTCCTCGGCAAATTCGTGATACCGAGCCCCCCGACGATTCTCCCCAGGGTCCACGGACGGCACGGCGCCGCCGTTGGCTATGATGCTCCCATGGGAAGGAACGTCCTCCGCTTCGCCGCCGCGCTCGCCCTCCTCCTCGTCGCCCTCGCGGCCGAGCACGCGTCCGCCCAGACGATCCGGCGCACCTCGTCCGTGATCACGCCGGCCACGTCGCGAATCGATCCGGAGGGCGCGCTCGGCGTCGAGCTCAGCCCCGCGGCCATCGCCTTCCAGCGCAACTACGCGCTCACCTATCTCTACGCGGGCGCGCCGGATGCTTCGACCATGCCCCTCCTCGGGCACGGCTTCTACGGCGTGGCCAAGCTCCCCTTCGGCTTCGCCATCGGCGGGACGATCGAGCGGATGCGGCCGGAGAACGCGCCCGACCATGGCCGCTTCGCCTTCGCGCTGAGCCACGGCACCGCGCGCAGCGCCATGGGTCTCGCCGTGCGCCGTACGCAGGGGGCCGGAGGGCTCGCGGGCGTGACCTCGCTCGACCTCTCCACGGTGGTGCGCGCCTCGCCTCTCCTCGCCTTCGCCCTCAACGTCCACGATCTCCTCGGCGAATCGGGCTTCACCGGCGGGGCGGGCGTCGTCCCCACGACCTTCGATCTCGCCGTGGGCGTCCGCCCGCTCGGCCGCGACGCCATGACGCTCGAGGGCGGGTTCCTCGTGGACACCGACGGAAGGGTCGCGCTCCGCGCGCTCTCGCTCTTCGAGATCCCCTACGTCGGCCAGATCAACGCGGGGTTCGAGGCGTCGGATCTCTCCGGCGTCCGTGATCTCCGCGGCACCGTCGGCCTCATCGCGCGGCTCTCGGTGCTCTCGGCCGGCGCGAGCGCGCTCTTCGGCGACGGATACGACCGCGCGGGGCACCTCGTCATCGCCTCGCTCTCGGGTCTCCCGGCGCGCACCCTCGCCTTCGGCCTCCACGTCCTCGACGTCGAGGTCGAGGGAGACCTCTCGCCGCGGTCGCTCCTCTCGCTCCTCGAGCGGCTCGAGCACGCGCGGATCGATCCGCGCGTGGGCGCCGTCTTCCTCCGGCTGCGCGACACCGGGCTCGGTCTCGCCGACGCGCAGGACGTGCGCGCGTCGCTCACGCGCCTCCGGGCTGCCGGCAAACCCGTCGTCTGCCACCTCGCGGGCGCGAGCGGCGCCGAGCACTACGCGTGCGCCGCGTCGGACGAGACCTTCATCGAGCCCGCGGGCTATCTCCGTCTCCTCGGCATCTCCATGCAGTCCATCCACGTCAAACGCCTCATGGACTCCATCGGGGTGCGCGCCGACTTCGTGCGCTTCGGCGAGTACAAGGACGCGCCCGAGATGTTCACCGAGGAGCGCATGAGCGCCCCGAGCCGCGAGCAGACCGAGCGCTTCCTCGACGAGGCCTACGCGCGCTGGACGAACGACCTCGCCGACGATCTCGGGAAGCCGGTTGGCGAGGTGCGGCGGCTCATCGATCAAGGGCCGTACTTCGCCTCCGACGCGATCTCCGTCTCGCTCGTGGGCCGCGAGGGTGACGAGTTCGCCTTCAAGAGCGCGCTCGAACGGGCCACGGGGCGGAGCCACGTCGTGAAGAAGCTCCCACCGCGCCGAGACGTGGCGTGGGCCGGCGGCAAGCGCGTCGCCGTGATCGTCGTCGACGACGCCATCGTCGAAGGCGAGAACGTGGATCTCCCGATCCTCGATCTCCACCGGTCCGGTGCGAAGACGGTCGTGAAGGCCATCGAGACGGCGGCGCGTGATCCCCGCGTCCGCGCGATCGTGCTCCGCATCGACAGCCCCGGCGGATCGGCCATCGCCTCCGATCAGATCTGGCGCGCCGTGCGCCGCGCCAAGGCCAGAAAGCCGGTCGTCGCGAGCCTCGGGAGGACGGCGGCGAGCGGCGGGTACTACGTGGCCTCGGCGGCGACCGAGATCGTCACGAACCCCTCGACGCTCACCGGCTCCATCGGCGTCTTCTTCGGCAAGGTCGACGTCGAGCAGCTCGCGGAGAAGATCGGCGTCGACGTGGAGATCCTCGCTCGCGGCGAGCGCGCCGGCGCCACGTCGCTCTTCCGCCCGTTCACGGACGAGGAGCGTGAGGCCCTCCGCGACACCGTCGAGAAGACCTACGGGCTCTTCCTCTCGCGGGTGGCCGAGGGCCGTGGGATGGACGTCGAGGCGGTGCGCGCCGTCGCCGAGGGGCGGATCCACTCCGGGGAGGCGGCGCTCGCCCTCGGGCTGGTGGACCGGCTCGGCGGGTTCGCCGACGCCCTGGCGCGCGCGAGAGAGCTCGGCGGCCTCCGCGACGACGCGCCCTTCGACTTCACCCCGAAGCGTCCTTCGGGCCTCCTCGACTACCTCGTCTCGGGCGAGCTGGGTGGTGTCCGGGAGGTCCTCCCGCGCTCGGCCGGGGCCCTCGACCTGGTCTTCGCGCTCCTCTCGGCCCCCCGCGGTACGGTCTTCGCGCTCCCCGAGGCGATCCTCTCCGTCGAGTGAGCCCGACCCGAGTGGAGTCGAGCCCGGCGTCCTGATAAGAACGAAGGGTGCAGCTCTCCGTGGCGTCCTGGCTCGTGTTC
>JAAYBZ010000205.1 GCA_012744445.1 Myxococcales bacterium
CGCGCGTTCCTCGGCGCGTCCATCTCCCCGACGATGTGCGTGGGCACGACGAGCCCCGCGTGCGGCACCTCCACGAGCACCGGCGTGGCCACGTCGGGCTCGGGACGAGTCAGCACGTAGGGGCCATCGAGGTCGGTGGCGTTCGTCCCGTTCGCTCGGCCGGTCGTCACGCTGAGCATGTATCACACCTGCTCGTGAGGTGACGACTCGACGACGTCTCGAGGCCGCTCGAATCGTGATGACGGAATGCGAGGTCGTGTATGATGCCCCTCGCAAGCCATGGGTAGCAGCGGAACCACGGGTAGTGCGCGCGAGAAGCTCAAAGACCCCTATCTCGGGAAGGTCATCGCGGGTCGATACCGGCTCGAGTCGCGGCTCGGCGAGGGAGGCATGGGCGTCGTCTATCGCGCGCGCCACGTGCTCATCGAGCGCACGGTCGCGCTCAAGCTGATCCGCCCCGATCTCCGCGAAGAGACGCACCTCCGCGCGTGGATGCTCCGCGAGGCGCGCGCCGCGAACCGCGTCGACCACGCCCACATCGTCGACATCCACGACGTGGGCGAGACGGAGGAGGGCGAGCTCTACCTCGTCATGGAGTACCTGGTGGGCCGCTCGCTCGCGAGCGAGATCGCCAAGGGGCCCATGCCCATCGCCCGCGCGGTCGACATCCTCGAGCAGATGGTCGCCGCGCTCTCGCGCGCCCACGACCTCGGCGTCATCCACCGCGACCTCAAGAGCGACAACATCATGCTCACCGTGCGCGGCGGCCGTCAGGACTTCGTGAAGATCCTCGACTTCGGCCTCGCCGCGATCACGCGCGACCCCCGCCTCGCGCCGCAGGGCGCGGTCTTCGGGACGCCCGAATACATGTCGCCCGAGCAGGCCCGCGGCGAAGACGCGACGGCCAGCTCCGACCTCTACGCGCTCGGCGTGCTCTTCTACGAGATGTGCACCGGACGCCTGCCGTTCCGCTCGAGCGATCGCGACACGCTCCTCGAGATGCAGCGCACGGCGCCGCCGCCTCCGCCGCGCGCGCTCCGCCCCGATCTCCCCGAGCTCGCCGAGCGCATCCTGCTCAAGCTCCTCGAGAAGAAGCCCGAGAACCGCTTCCGCGACGGCCACCACCTCAAGGAAGAGCTCAAGGCGCTCCAGCGCTCCCTCCCCTCCACCGCGTGGGAGGCCGCGAGCAGCGACGCGCCCGCCGCGCCCCCGCCCCCGCCGCCGGCGCCCACGAGCCCCGGCGTCGTCGAGTGGAGCCTCCAGGCCTCCAACTTCATCCGCGCCGTCTCGCGCGCCTACCCCAACGGGCGCGCCCCCGACACCATCCAAGAAGCCGCCAACCGCATCTGGGACCTCGCGCACAAGGCGTCGCGCCTCGAGGGTGAGCTGGCGAGCCACTCGCGCAAGCTCGAGGCCATCGAGCTCCGCGGGCGAGGCCTCCGCGCCGAGATCGGCCGTAAGGTCGAGGAGCTCGCCGGCGAGGAGAGCCGCGCGCGACGCGAGGCGGCCGCGCACGAGGAGCGCGCCAAGGCCCTCGGTCGTCAGCGCCTCGAGGCCGAGCGTCTCCTCGATTCGCTCCGCGCCGAGGTGCAGGCCGCGGGCAGCAAGGCCGACGCCTCGCTCTTCGAGCGCCTCGGCGCCGCGCGTGCGCGGGCGGAGACCCTCGGCGAGGTCCAGCGCGACGTCGATCGACTGGCGCAGGAGCGACACAAGTACGCGGACGGGCTCCAACAGCAGATCGGCGATCTCCGCACCCAGCTCAGCCGCTACAGCGAGGCGCTCGAGGCCGATCTCCAGGCCGGGCGGGATCGCATCGAGAAGCGCGTGCAAGAGGCTCTCGCCTACGAGCGCGAGTTCCAGGACTCTGCCCGCCTCCTCCTCGACCATCTCCGCGGCCGCCCCGAGTGCCGCGAGGTGCTCGAGGGCGTCGACGTGGGCGAACGCTCCGATCGCCCCGTGAGCAACAACCTCTGATCAGGCGACGCGCACCTCGATCTTCCGCCCGGCCATCGATTCGAGGAGCTCGGCCTTCCGGCCCACCGACCAGGTCTCGAGCGCGACGTCGTCCTCGGCGACGAGCTCGAGCGCGATGACGCCGTCCTCGAGCTTCACGCGCAGATCGCCCACCTTGGAGCGATGCTCGCGATCGAGGGCGTCGGCCACGCGGAGCATCCCGGTGAGCCACGAGAAGCGCGCGAGCGCCTGGGCGCCCATCCCTTTGAGATCGGGGCCCTTCGGATCGAGCGGCGTGCGCCGGTGGTAGCGCGCGAGGAGGGCGATCTCGCGGCGCTCCGCGGGAGAGAGGCCGACGATCTCGCCGTGCTCGATCAGGTACTGGCTGTGGCGGTCGTGCCCCGTCGGGCTCACGAACTCGCCCACGTCGTGGAGCCACGCCGCCACCTCGAGCACGCGCGCGTCGTCGTCGCCGAGGTCATGGAGGGGCGAGAGCGCCGAGAAGAGACGCCTCGAGAGCGCGGCCACCTTGGCCCCGTGGCGCTCGTCGAAGTGGAAGCGCCGCCCGAAGGCGCGCGCCGACGCGATCACGTTCGCGTGCTCGCGACCGGCGTCCCAGACGCGGAAGTGCCGCTCGACCTGCTCGCGGAGGAGGCCTTCGCGCAGCCCCACGCGCGGCACGTCCACCACCTCGGCCGCGACGAGGCGCGCGAGCGCGGTGACGACGTAGAGCGCCGGGACGATGACGTCGGCGCGGTCGGGCTTGAGATCGAACTTCTTGGTGCGCTCCTTCGGCGAGAGCTTCTTGAGCTTCTCGAGGGCGAGCTCCGCGGCCTTGGTCGTGAAGACGGCGTTGGTCCCCTTCTGTTCGCCGCAGAGCTTCGCGATGGCCTCGAGGTTGCCGCCCGTCCCGACGAGGCGATCGAAGCGCGCGCCCGAGAACGACTCCGAGAGCGGAGAGAGCGTACGCTCGAGCGCCTCCCGGACGAGCGCGTCCTCGCGCGGGGAGACGGCCCCACCCGAGTTCATGTACGCCTCGAGGAAGCGCACCGTGCCGACGGGCAGCGAGGTGGTGAAGCGAGGCGAGTTCTCCTCGAGCTCGCTCAGCTCGAGGCTCCCGCCGCCGAGATCCATGAGGAGCACGTGGCCGCCGAGGTCGAGCTTCATCCCGACGGCGAGCCGGACCAGCCGCGCCTCCTCGAGGCCGTCGATCGCCTCGAGGCGGATCCCGGCCTCCCGCCGCACGCGCTCGATGAGCTCGTGTCCGTTCTCGGCGTCGCGCGCCGAGGCGGTGACCACGGCGCGATACGAGTCCACCTCGTGGTCCTCCATGAGATCGGCGAAGCGACGCATCGTCTCGACCTCGAGATCGACCATCTCGGGCGCGAGCCTCCCCGTCTGGAAGACGGAGTGCCCGAGGCGCGCCGGCACGCGCTCGCTCACGAGCGTCTTCCACCCCGGCGTCGGATGCTCGGGATCCACGCTCCCGGAGGACGCGCCGATCTCCTTCACGGCGACGATCCGCAGCCTCGATGCGTTGGAGCCGACGTCGATGGCGGCGAATCTCGGCAACTTCCCCCTCGGTCCCAGGGCGCGCGCGCCTCAACCGGCGAAGCGCGTCACTCCATCCCCCGAACGTACCCCTCCTCCATCGGCGGCGAAAGCCTCGGACGCGGCATCGTTCGGGCTCCGCCGGCGCGCGCGAGGCGATAGAAGGAGTACGACTTCTCGAAGCCGAGCACGCGCTCGCGGTAGACCTCGGCGTCGGGGAAGAGCGCCGCCATCTCCTCGGCGTGGACCACCGTCGTGCCGTCGACCATCTCGGCGTAGAGCGGGAGCGTCCGCCGCCAGCTCTCGATCATGCGCCTCCGCACCGACGCGGGGAGCGAGAAGAAATAGGGGACGCCGGTGTGCGGCTCGATCGGAAAGCGCGGGCTCGGCGTCTGCACCCAATAGGCCGGCGCGAGCCGGCGCACCTCGCGCGCGAAGGCGCGCCGACGCGCGGCG
This sequence comes from Myxococcales bacterium, assembly GCA_012744445.1. Lineage (GTDB taxonomy): Bacteria > Myxococcota_A > Polyangia > Polyangiales > Houyiibacteriaceae > JAAYBZ01. The sequence goes on from JAAYBZ010000205.1 coordinate 3,961, forward strand.
TCGCCCACGTGCTCGATCACGGAATTGCTGAAGACGACGTCGAACGCATCGTCGTCGAAGAGATCTCGGAGGTCGCACGCGTCGGCGAGGACCACGCGGAAGTCACGCCTCCCGTCCACCGACGCCCCGGCGAGCTTGTCCATGCCGCCCGGCAGGTTCACGAGGGTCAAGTCGTAGCGCTCGGGTAAGAGCCGCCAGATCTCGGGCGAACCGCCGAGGTCGAGGATCCGCGCGCCGGGCCTGGGGGCCACGCGGCGCACGAACTCCGCCATCCGCCGGCGCCGGAGGGCGAGGATGGGCGAGCGTCGCCCCGAATAGGCCAGCTGCGTGAGCCTGCGGATGTGAACCTGCATCGTGCCTCGGCCTCCTTCGATTCGGGATTTCCCCGACGCGTCCCTCGCGGAGAGATACGCAGGTGCTTAAGGGCACCTCCCTCGGGAGGTCTCCTTCGGACACCGGGACCGGCACGAAGCCTCGGGACGGAACGAAGAGGCCACGCCGAGGCGTGGCCGATTCCCGAACGCTTTCGATGTGGTAGCCGAGGCCGGACTCGAACCGGCATGCCCTTGCGGACAGCGGATTTTGAATCCGCCGCGTCTGCCATTCCGCCACTCGGCCGAGAGGAAGAGGAGCGGGACTATAGCAGAAGCGCTCGTCCCGCCAGCGACCCGGAGATGTCCTCTCGAGTTCTCGTCGTGACCGCTTCGTCACGCGAAAAAAATTCGGCGCTCGCGTGAATTCGCCCACCGAATCGCCGAAAGTCTTGGAAATCCGAGCAATTGCACGTTAAGGCCACGGTCATCTCGAGTTCTATCCAAGGAGCATTTCCAATGAACGCATCCAACGGCGTATCTGCCTATGAAGCCCTCGAACGCCTTCGTGCAGGCAACAAGCGGTTTCGCGAAGGCGACCACAGCATCGAAGCCCTCATCCGAGAATCGCGCCAACAGGACTTCCAGAACGGCCAGAACCCGTTCGCGGTGATCCTCACGTGCGCGGATTCACGCGTCCCGGTCGAGATCCTCTTCGACCAGGGCATCGGCGACCTCTTCGTCATCCGGGTGGCCGGGAACGTCGTCGCGCCCTCGCTCGTCGGGAGCGTGGAGTACTCGGCGGTCGTGTTGAACACCAAGCTCGTCGTGGTCATGGGCCACTCGAGATGCGGCGCGGTCACGACCACCATCAAGGTGCTCAAGAAGCAGAGCAAGGTCCCGAGCGACAACATCCGCGACATCGTCGAGCGGATCCGCCCGGCGACCGCCGAGCTCGTCGAGACGAACCTCTCCGACGACGAGCTCCTCGCGCGCGCGATCCGCGCGAACGTCCGGGCGTCGACGAGCCACCTCCGCCACGGCAGCCCCCTCCTCGAACGCCTCGCGAACGAGCAGGAGCTGATCATCGTCGGCGCGGAGTACGACATCGCGACGGGGAACGTCGACTTCTTCGATTTCCCGCCGGGCTTCGAGCCGCCCGCCTGAGCTTCGAGTTGGGTGGCTACGGAGGGCGGGCCCTGATAGGCTCGCTCTCCTCGAAACCCAATCATTTCGGAGCGTACGCGTGACTCGATCAGCCATCCTCGGAATGGGGCACTACGTCCCGTCGAAGGTCGTCACCAACGACGACCTCGCCCAGATGTTCGACACGAGCGACGAGTGGATCCGTCAACGGACGGGCATCCAGGAGCGTCGGTTCATCGAAGAGGATGGCATCGGCGCGAGCGACCTCGCCGTCCCGGCGGTGAAGATGGCCTGCAAGAACGCCGGCATCGAGGTCTCCGACATCGACGCGATCATCTTCGCCACGCTCTCGCCCGACTACACCTTCCCGGGCAGCGGCGTCCTCGTCGGCGACAAGCTCGGTCTGCCGGGCGTGCCGGCGCTCGACATCCGCAACCAGTGCAGCGGCTTCCTCTACGGCCTCCAGGTCGCCGACGCGTGGGTCCGCTGCGGCATGTACAAGCGCGTCGCGCTCATCGGCGGCGAGGTGCACTCCACCGGCCTCGACTTCTCCAACGAGGGTCGCGACGTGGCGGTGCTCTTCGGCGACGGCGCGGCCTGCGCCATCATCGGTCCCTCCGAGGACGACGCGCGCGGCGTGATCGACGTGAAGGTCCACGCCGACGGCTCGGGCGCCAAGCTCCTCTGGATCGAGGCGCCGGCGAGCAACCGCATGCCGCGCATCACGCACGAGATGATCGACGAGCGGCGCGTCTACCCGCAGATGAACGGCAAGCAGGTCTTCCGCTGGGCCACGTCCAAGATGCCCGAGGTGAGCCTCGAGGTCCTCGGCCGCAATGGCCTCACCGCGGCCGACATCGACCTCATGGTCCCGCACCAGGCCAACGCCCGCATCAACGAGTTCGTGGCCGGCAAGCTCGGCATCCCGCCCGAGAAGGTGATGCAGAACATCCACAAATACGGCAACACCACGGCCGCCTCGATCCCGCTCGCGCTCAGCGAGGCCATCCAGGAGGGCCGCGCCAGGAAGGGCGATCTCATCCTCTTCGCGGCGTTCGGCTCCGGCTTCACCTGGGGGGCGGGTCTCGTCCGACTCTGAGATGGACGCGGAGCACTCGTCCATCGCTCGTGAGCGCGTCGCCGTCGTCATGAACGGCAACGCGAAGCAGGTGACCGAGGAGCTCGTCGGCGCCCTCCAGCAGATCGTCGAGTCGGGCGATCTCTTCGTCAGCCGCAGCCTCGAAGAAGGCGAAGAGATCGCCGCGCGCATCGTCGAGCGTGGCTATCCCACGGTGCTCAGCGGGGGTGGCGACGGCACGTTCTCCCGCGTCGTCACCTGGATCGTCGATCGCTGCGACGCCGAGGGGAAGCCGCTCCCGCGCTTCGGCCTGCTCAAGCTCGGCACGGGCAATGGCCTCGCCTGGGTGCTCGGCGCGAAGGACGGGAAGCTCCGCGGGGTCTTCGCGGATCTCGCGCGGCTCCGCGAGGAAGGCGGCCACGGCTTCATCCGCATGCTCCGCGTGGGCGGTCGGCTCGCGCCCTTCGCCGGGATCGGCGTCGATGGCATCGCCATCCGCGATTACAACCGCGTGAAGGACGCCGCCGCAAAGGTCCCGGGGCTCGGCCCGCTCGGCGCCGGGCTCCTCGGCTATGCCGTCGCCCTCGGCACGCTCACCCTCCCCCGCGTGCTCTTCATGCCGCGCGCCAAGGTGCGCGTGGTGAACGTCGGCGGCCCTGCCCAGCGGCTCGGCCCCGACGGCGAGGCGGTGGGCGCGCCGATCCCCACGGGCGAGACGCTCTACGAGGGCCCGACGCGCACGGTGCTCGTCTCGACCGTCCCTTATTGGGGCTGGGGCTCGCGCATCTTCCCCTTCGCCGACCCCCACGCGGATCGGTTCAGCGTGCGGATCGTCGACATCGACTCGCCGGACGTGGTCAAGCACCTGCCGGGCATCTGGAAGGGCCGCTACCGCGATCCCCGACTCCTCGACTTCTTGGCAGACGGGATTCGGGTGGAGTACGACCAACCCATGCCAGCCGAGATCGCCGGCGATCCGAGCGAGCCCTGCACCTCGACGGAGATCTGGATGCATCCCCAACGCATCCCCGTGGTCGACTACTACGCGCCCCCGCCCGTCACGCCGGCGCTCGAGCCGCCGCGTGGTTGATCCCTCGCCCTGGGGGTCGATAGCATGACCACCCACTCCCTGAACTTCATGAGAATTCCGCGCGTTCCCCGCCTCCTCCCGGCCATCCCCGCGATGGGGTCCGCCGCGCCTCCGGCCGTGCCTTTCCTCCTACCGCTCGGCGGCGATCGCTGAGCCTCCACGGAGCTCCACCATGCTTACCCGACTCTGGATCCTCCTCCTCGCCCTCGCGCTCGGCGCATCGGTCGCCGCCGCCCCCCTCCTCGAAGCCGAGCTCGGTTCGCGCGACAACGACGCGGCCCGCGAGATCCTCGAGCGCGACGCGCAGACCCTCTCGCATGCGCTCTCGATCGACGCGCACCGCCGCACCGACGCGCTCTCCGCGGCGGCCGCGCACGAGGAGATCCGCGCGGCCCTCGCCGCGGCCTCGGCGAACCGCGAGATCGACACCGACGCCCTCTCCACCGCGCTCCGCGAGACCGCGGGGGAGGACGCCGATCGCCTCTTCGCCGTGCGCGCCGACGGGAGCCTCGTCGTGGACGCGGCGGGCGGCCCCGAAGACGACGTCGAGCTCGGCGAGCTCTCGGTCGTGGGGGCCGCGCTCGCCGGCGAGACGACGAACGGCGTGATCGAGCTCGGAGACGTCCTCCTCTCCGTCGTCGCCCACCCCGTCCTCGAGGACGGCCGCCTCGTGGGCGCGCTCATCCACGCGAGGGCGCTCGACGCCAAATTCGCCGCCTCGCTCCTCGACCTCGCCCCCGGGGCGACCGTCGCGCTCCACCGCGACAGCGCGCTCCTCGGCGTGGCGGCCCCCGAAGGCCGTGGCATCGACGAGGCGCTCCTCTCGCGCGCGGTGTCGGCCCAGAGCGGCGCCGTGGTCGACCTCGGCAAGCACGCCATCGGCGTGCGCGCGCTGCTCGCGGGTGCCGCCGCCGAGGCCGGCGTGGGCATCGTCGCCGCGCGCCCCGCGCCGGCCCGCGTCTCCCTCGGCGACGTCCTGGACTCGGCGCGCGAGAAGCACCTCGGCGCGATCCTCTGGCCGCTCGTCATCGGCGTCGCCCTCCTCGGCACGCTCGTCGGCTGGCTCTTCTTCGCGCTCGACGTCGCCCGCGTACGCAAGAGCGTCGAGGCCACCCTCCCGCGCGTGGTGCCGAGCACCCCGAGCCCCGGCGTCTCGGTCCTCCAATCCGCCTCGGCCGCGCCCGAGCCGGCGCCTGAGCCCGCGGCGCCAGCCGCGCCCGCCGAGGCCCCCACGAGCGCGCCCGAGCCTGCCACCCAGGACGAGTACGCCGACGCCCCCACCCTCTCGCTCGAGCGCCTCGATGAGAGCGAGCGTACGACGCGCCCCGACGAGGCGCGCTCGACCGAGCCGCCGCCCGCCGCGCCCGCTCCCGAGCCCGAACCCGAACCGGAGCCCGAGCCCGCCACGATCCCCGAGCGGATCGTCCCGCCCTCGCTCGAGCCCCGGGCGTCCTGGGCGCCCAGCGACGAGCCGGAGGCCAAGCCCGAGCCCATCCTCACGCCGCCCGCGCCCAAGCCCGCCATGCCCACGCCGCCGGCCTTCGTGCCCAAGGCCGCGCCCCCGCCCTTCGATCCCGATGGCTTCGACGACGACGGCGCGACCACCGTGGCGGAGATCCCGCGCGAGCTCATCGCGCAGGTCCAGGAGCAGAAGGCGCCCGAGATCGACCCCGAGCTCGCGCACTTCCACGAGGTCTACGAGCAGTTCCTCGAGATGAAGCGCCGCCTCGGCGAGCCCACCGCGGGGCTCACCTACGAGCGCTTCGAGACCACGCTCAAGAAGAACCGCGACGCGATCATCGAGAAGCACGGCGTGTCCACCGTACGGTTCACCGTCTACGACAAGAACGGCAAGGCCGCGCTTCGTGCGACACCGGTGAAGTGACGATCTTCGGTCCGGACGCATTGCCGCGGAGCGCGCGAGTCGTTACGTTCGTGAGTGACTCCTCTGTTCCGCTCGTGAGGTCACGCAAGCGAATCCCTTACTAGCTCGAATCGGGGGCGAACACGTCCGCGGTGTGCCGGCCCGGCAAGTCTCTCCGGGAAGCCTTAAGCGGACGCAGAAGCTCCCACCTACTGGAAAGTAGGGATTCGACTGCAAACTCTGCCCACGACGGTTACGGTAAGAGTCCACTTGAAGAGGGCTGGTCCACGACCAGCCCGTCTTCATTCCGTCTTGCCGCGCTCGCGGCCGATCCAGGGCACGTCGGCCACGCCCGCGCGGTGGTTCTCGAGGCGCGCGGCGAAGAAGAGGTAGTCGCTCAGGCGGTTCACGTAACGCACGAGCTCGCCCCGCACCGGCTCGGAGGAGGCAAGCGCGACGAGGCGCCGCTCGGCCCGCCGGCAGATGGTGCGCGCGAGGTGGAGCCGCGCCGCCCCCTCGGTCCCGCCGGGGAGCACGAAGGTCTTCATGGGCGGGAGGCGCGCCTCGAGGCGGTCGATCTCGTGCTCGATCGCCTCGACCTCGGCTTCGGAGATCGGCGGGAGCCCGAGCTTGGCTTCCTTGCCGGGGGTGCAGGCGAGCTCGGCGCCGAGATCGAAGAGCTGGCTCTGGACGACCGCGAGGAAGGCCTCGGCCGCGGGATCGAGGCCGCTCGCCCGCGCGAGGCCGATCGCCGCGTTGAGCTCGTCGACCTCGCCGTAGGACTCGACGCGCTCCGACGCCTTGCTCACGCGCGCGCCGCCGAAGAGGCCTGTCTCGCCCCGATCCCCCGTCTTCGTGTAGATCTTCATGCGGACGTTATATCCGCATCGAGGCCGAGCGTCCGTCCCACGAGATCGTTCCGCGAAGAGACGAGCTGCGCGGCCGTGATCGGCTTCTTGCCCGGGAGCTGCACCTCGAGGAGCCGGAGGATGCCCACGCCCGTCGCGACGTCGATGCCCTCGGCGCTCGCGCGCACGATCTCGCCGGGGACCTCGTCCGCGGACTCGTCGAGCGCGACGCAGCGGAGGATCTTGAGGCGCTCGCCGTCGAGCGTCGTCTCGGCGCCGGGCCACGGGCGCATGCCGCGCGCGTGA
>JAAYBZ010000206.1 GCA_012744445.1 Myxococcales bacterium
CCCTCGCCGAAGGCCGTGAGGAGCAGCGACTCGAAGGCCATAGCGAGGGTGCGCGGCTCGATGCGCCGCGCGGAGCCCGAGGGCGGCATCGGGGCCACGCCGTGGTCGCTCGTGATGGCCACCGTGACGCGGTCGAGCCCGCCGAGGCCCTCGACGAGGCGCGTGATCGCCCGGTCGGCGCGGCGGAGGTGGTCGAGGTATTCCCAGCTCATCGGTCCGTGCTGGTGGCCCACGTAGTCGGTGCTCGAGATCGAGATCGAGAGGAGGTCGGGGACGGCGTCCTCGCCCAGCTCGAGCCGCTCGGCGAGCGCGAGGGCGAGCTCGACGAGGTGATCGGTGGCGGCCGGCGTGAAGGGGTAGGCGCGGTATGGGGCCGCCGTGGCGCGGGGATCGTGCGGGAAGGCGACGCCCATGCCGTGCTCGGCCATCTCGCCGTCGGCGTCGTCGGGGCCGAGGCGCGCGGCGTAGAGGTCGGGGTCGAGCGGCTCCCACACGGCGAGGCGATCTTCGGTGACCTCGAGCGGGAGGCCTTCGAGCAGCTCCGGCGGATGCGCGAACGAGCTCGTGAACCGACCGATCGCGGCTTCGTAGAAGAGGAGGGCGTCGGGCGAGCGGCCGCCGCTGGGGATGGCGCCGCGATCCTTCACCGAGAGGGCGACGATCCGGGCCTCGCCGCGAGTCGCGGCATCGAGCCGATCGGCGAGCGTGGGCGCGGCGAGGACGTCGGGCGAGGCGGAGATCTGCGGCAGCCCCTCGATGGGCCGGGTGCCGTCGTCGAAGATCCGCCGGTAGCGCCCGCGCTCGCGGTCGAAGTAGGCGTTGTTGCCGATCCCGCTCCCGCGCGGCGGCTCGCCCGTGAAGACGGCCGCGTGCCCGGGCGCCGTGATCGTCGAGGCGTGCTCGAACCGAATTCGATACGCGAGCCCTTCTTCGTAGGCCCGGCGGAGGATGCCGCGGGGCTCGAGGGTGTCGAGGTGTCGCTCGAAGGTGGAGGCGCCGAGCTGGTCGATCACCACCACCACGAGGAGCGGAGTGGCGGGGCGGGGCTCGGGGCGTCTCGTCTCGAGGGATCGGCCCCCGCAGGCGGCGAGGAGCGCGGCGAGGGCGATCCCGAGAGCCGCGCGCGCGAGCGTCACGTCGCCCTCGCCAAGAAGCCGAGGGCCTCGCCGCGCGAGTCGAGGAAGGCGACCTGCTCCATGCGCGCGATCGTGCAGACGGCGCGCGCGATCTTCATGGGCAGCGGCGGGCCGCCGAAGACGGCCATCTTGTGGATGCGGTGGCGCTTCTTGAGGAGCCACTGGCCGAGCATGAGCTGGACGCGGAGCGGCGCGTTCTCGGCGCTCGAGAGGTCGATGGCGCACGCGACGGGCGGCGAGTCCGCGAAGGTCCGGTCGAGCTCGTCGAGCGAGGCGAGGAGCTTCGCGGCGTTCTCGACGGAGCCCTTGCCGCGGAGCGTGAGGTAGACCTCCCAACCCTCGCACAGGCGGAGGTCGTATCCGCTGTTTCCGTCGCGGAGCTCACGGTGGAAGAGGACGGGGCCCTGGGCGAAATCCATTCGGCGAATCTATCCGCTCCGCGCCCACATCCGAAGCCCCAATTTCGACGAATCCGGTCGGAGCATCTTGGCGAGAGCCGAGAGGTTTCTTATGGTTGTGGAGTTCGGTCCTGGATTGGGACCGTGCACGCGCCGAGGTTGGGAGCCCTTCCCCACGCTGGTGTGAATCCCTCGGGAACGCTCGGCGCCTCACGTGGGTCGAACCACCAAGTTGGAAACGCTTCAGCGAGAGTCTGCACGTCGTAAACGTCAGAGACCCGGAAGCGCTGGCAGCCGCCAGGGAGGAAGATCGGAATGGACAGTACCAGTAGAACCGAGCTCTCGCTGGAGGTGGTCGCGTCCTGAGACGCCTCCTCTCTTCAGGCTCGCGCACCGTCTCCGCCTAGGTCGGTGACGCCGCGAGCGCGAAGCTCCACATGGAGCTCAAGGAGCCGCCCGATTCGGGCGGCTTTTCTAATTTCCGGCGACCAGCGGCTGGGAATGTCGCGATTCGACGTGGCGTAAGAAGGCCCACGAACGGGGGAGCCCGCTCCGGGGAGGGAGCGGGTTGGGGACCCCGAGGAAAGGTGTCCACGATGCGAACGCGAGGCCTGAGTAAAACTGGTCATGATCGCCGCAGCAGCCGCGCTTGCGGCGGGCTGTTCGGCGCAGGGGGCGCGACAGGGCAATCGCGGGGACGGCGGCAATACGCCGCTCGCCAACATCGGCGATGGGACCTGCTCCACCGCCGATCCGACCTGTCCCGTCGTCTGCGTGAAGACGGGGTTCGGTGAGTGCGAAGGTGAGCCCACCGATCCCTGCGAGAAGAACGGGATCGGCTGCGGGGTGATCGAGCCCTGCATCAAGAACGGCACCGGCTGCGAGGAGATCGATCCGTGCCTCAAGCACAACAGCGACTGCGAGCCGGATCCCTGCGTCCTCACCGGGGAGGGCTGCGAGCCGCCCCCGCCCGAATGCCCCAAGCACCTCGGGGACGAGTGCGAGCCGCCCCCGCCCCCGCCCCCGCCTCCCGGTGACGGCTGTACGCTCACCCAGGGCTATTGGAAGAACCACCCCGACGACTGGCCGGTCGAGAGCCTCACGATCGGCGGCACGACCTACTTCAAAGCGGCCCTCATCGCGCTCCTCGACACGCCGCCGGCCGGAGGCAACGCGGTCCTCATCCTCCTCCACCAGTACATCGCGGCGGCGCTGAACGTCGCGGCGGGCGCCGACTCGAGCGCCATCGAGGAGACCGCGACGCTCGCCCTCGCGTGGCTCGCGAACCACTTCGAGCTCGATGGGATGGGTCAGCCGAGCTTCGCCCACACCTCGACCGCCGAGGGCATGGTGGCCGTGCTCCTCGCGCAGACGCTCGACGAGTACAACAACGGCGAGATCGGACCCGGCCACTGCGAGGACGGCGAAGAAGAGGAGTGCGTCGGCTATCACTGCGACGGCAAGGACCGCTGCAAGGACCACCGCCACCGCTGGTTCTTCTTCCACCGGCGCTGATCGGCGACGCCTCGACCTC
>JAAYBZ010000207.1 GCA_012744445.1 Myxococcales bacterium
AGGTGAAGGCGGCGTGGGACGCGCTCGGTTGACGAGTGGAGCGGGGAGCCCCAGTCCCCCATTGAGCGGAAGACCGTGCGAATCCAGATCCATCCGACCCACCCCGAGCCGCGGAAGATCAAGCGTGTCGTCGAGGTCCTCGAGCAGGGCGGCGTGATCGCGTACCCCACCGACACCGTCTACGGGCTCGGCTGCGACATCCGCCAGAAGAAGGCCATCGAGAAGGTCTACCGCATCAAGGGCGTGCCGGACGATCACCCGGTGAGTTTCGTCTGCCCCGATCTCGGCGACATCGCGCGATACGCCGTCGTCGACGACGCCGCCTACCGCGTGATGAGGCGGCTCCTCCCCGGCCCGTACACCTTCATCCTGCACTCGACGCGCGAGGTGCCGCGCATGGTCATGCGCAAGCGCAAGACCGTGGGCATCCGCGTGCCGCACCACGAGGTCGCGCTCGCCATCGTGCGCGAGCTCGGCGCGCCCATCATCTCCACCTCGATCTCCAAGAACGGCGAGGTGATGAACGATCCCGAGGAGATCGAGGACTCCTTCAAAGCCATCGATCTGGTGATCGACAGCGGCCCCGGTGGGCTCATCTCGTCGACGATCGTCGATCTCACCGAGGGCTACCCGCAGATCGCCCGCGTGGGCGCGGGCGATCCCGACGTCGTCTGAGCGGCGCGCTCCTCAGGAGAGGAGCAGGTAGAGGAGACCGCCCACGACGAGCACGCCCACGCCCGCCGCCGCGAGGAGGCGCGGATCGAGGCCCTTGCCGGACGAGGCCGGCCCGGCGCCGCGCGAGGCGGGCACGGCGATGGCCTCGAGCGCTGCGAGCATCGCGCCCGCGGTGGGGAAGCGATCGGCGGGGTTCTTGGCCATGGCCTTCTGGTAGAGCGCCTCGAGCGCGGGATCGATGCGCACGCCCTCGGGCACCGAGCTCGCGAGCGAGGGGGGCGGCTTCATCAGGTGCGCCTGGAACATCTGCACCTGGTTCTCCTCCATGAACGGCCAGACGCCGGTGAGGAGCTCGAAGAGGAGCACGCCGAGCGAGTAGACGTCGGAGCGCTCGTCGGTGGGCTTCCCGGTGCACTGCTCGGGCGGCATGTAGCCCGGGCTGCCGAAGACCATGCCCTGCATCGTGAGCTTGCGCTCGTCCGACCACTTCTTGCCGTCGGTGAATTTCACGAGGCCGAAGTCGAGGATCTTCACGTCGACGCCGCCGCCCGGGCGCGGCTGCACCCAGACGTTCTCGCTCTTCATGTCGCGGTGCGCGGCGTTCTGCGCGTGCGCGTGGGCGAGGCCCCGGAGGATCTGCTTGATGATGTCGATCGCCTGTTCGGGGGGCAGCGTGAAGGCGTCGTCGGTCGTGTGCTCCTCGATGTACTCGTCGAGCGTCATGCCCGAGAGGAGCTCCATCACGAGGTAGGGCGAGCCGTCGACGATCCCGAAGTCGTGGACCTTGAGGATGTTGGGGTGCTCGAGCCGGAAGAGGGCCTTGAACTCTCGCTCGAAGCGCTCGCGGAGCTCGATCTGATCGCCGAGCTCTTCGTGCAGCACCTTGATGGCGACGGGCGGGCCGTCCTTCTGCTCCGCCTTGTAGACCGCGCCCATGTTGCCCTCGCCGAGGACGGAGAGGATCTGGTAGTGGTCGTCGATCGTTCGCCCGATGAGGCTGAGGACGCTTGCGCGGTGGGTTTGCGCTGCCATCCCCGGATGATCCGCGCTTTCGGGCGGCCGATCAAGACTCCAGTACCGGTCCGCGCACGAGCGTCCGGTCCGCGTGCTCAGCGGGCGAGGAGGTCGCGGATCCGGTCGAGGAGGGCGTCGGCCACGTCGAGCTTGGACATGAGCGGGAGCGTGCGCGTCTCGTCGCGCGAGACGATCACCACCTTGTTGGTGTCACCCCCGAAGCCGTCGCTCGCTTCGTTGCCCACCACGAGGTCGACCTTCTTCTTCTCGAGCTTCCGTTTGGCCGAGCCCTCGACGTCCTGCGTCTCGAGCGCGAAGCCCACGAGCACCGGGCGGGGCCCCGTCCGGCTCGCGCCGAGCTCGGCGAGGATGTCGGGGTTGCGCACCATGCGGAGGACGAGGTCGTCGCCCTTCTTGATCTTGTGCTCGGCCGTCTCGGCGGGGCGATAGTCGGCGACGGCGGCCGTCATCACGATCGCGTCGGCCTCGTCGCGGCGGCCCACCACGGCCGCGTGCATCTCGCGGGCCGATCGCACGCGCACCACGTTCACGCCCTTGGGGACCTCGAGCGAGCTCGGGCCGGAGACGAGCGTCACATCGGCGCCCCTCGCGGCCGCGCGCGCGGCGATCGCGTAGCCCATCTTGCCGGTGGAGCGATTGCCGAGGAAGCGCACCGGATCGAGATCCTCGTAGGTGGGGCCGGCCGAGACGAGCACCTTCTTGCCCGCGAGATCGGCGCGCGTCCCGAGGACCCGCTCGAGGGCGTCGACGATCTCGGAGGGCTCGGACATGCGGCCCAAGCCCACCTCGCCGCTCGCGAGCGGCCCCGAGACCGGCCCGACGAGGTGCACGCCGTCGTCGGCGAGGCGCGCGAGGTTGCGCTGCGTGGAGGCGCGCTCGAACATCCGCGTGTGCATCGCCGGCGCGAAGACGGCCTCGCCGCGGAGGCACGCGTAGGTGGCGAGCACCGGATCGTCGGCGAAACCGTGCGCCGCGCTCGCGAGGAATTGCATCGTGGCGGGGGCGACGACCATCGCGTCGGCCCACTCGCCGAGCTCCACGTGGACCTCGCCGCGATAGCTCGGATCCCAGAGATCGGTGACCGGCGGCGTGCCCACGAGGCCGGTGAAGGTGATGGGCCCGACGAAGCGCGCGGCGGAGCGCGTCATCACCACACGCACGCTCGCGCCACGGCGCTGGAGCTCGCGCACGAGCTCGACCGACTTGAAGGCGGCCACGCCGCCCGTGACGCCGACGACGATCCGGGAGTCTCGGAGGCTCATTCGGCCCGCACCTTAGCAACCGAGGCGCCCGCGCGCGACGCCTCGATCACCGCGTGGCCCTGGGCATACCCTCGCGCTCGGTCCAGCCGGGCGTGCCCGTCCGGCCGGCGCGCTTGATTTCCTGCGTGCCGCGGATGCCGGGGCCCTGGGTCATCTCGAGGTACTCGTCGGCGCGATACTCGGCGTGCGTATCGCCCACGGGCGGCACGTAGTCCTCCGGGGCCGCGGGGCCGGTGCCCACGCGCCAGATCTGCACCGTGGGCGGGTAGAGATCCTCGCTCCGCTCGATGGAGAGCTCGTTGCCTTCGGCGTCCTTGAGGATGCGGGCGAGCTCCACGCGGAAGCCCGGCACGCCGCGCTGCGAGAGCACCTGCACGCCCTCGGGCAGGTTCGGATCCTTCCGCTCCACCTCGGTGAAGGGGATGACGTCGCGCATCTTGCGGACGAAGGTCACGCGGCGATCCGCCTTCTGCCCCACGATGCGGGCCGTGACGGCGCCGTTCTCCACGCTCATGCGGATCGCGATGGGGTAGGGGCGATCGTTCTTGAAGCGGAAGTTGAGGTGCGGGTAGGTCACCATCGCGTCGAGGCCCATGCGGATGTAGCTGCTCGGCCGGCTGTGCGGCTTGCGCTCGACGATGGGCAGCCCCGCGAAGACGGCCGCGGCGTGGAGCGTGCCGCTGATCTGACAGGCGCCGCCGCCGATGCCGTCGACGATCTCGCCCGCCGCGATCACCGGCGCGGGCTTGAAGCCGTTCACCGCCGTCCGCGGGCCGACCACCTCGTTGAAGTCGAAGACCTCGCCGGGGAGGAGCACGGTCTTGTCGATCTTCTGCGCGGCGATGACGAGGTTCTCGGTGCGGAGCCTGGCCTCCGCCGTGCGCGCGTAACGCGTCTCGAACTCGCCGAGCACCGCGTCGAAGCTCGCGCCCTCGAGATCGGCCTTCCTCCGCTTGGCCGCGCGCTCGACGATCGTGGCCGAGAGGCGCGTCTCGCCGCGGTAGAGGCCGTCGATCATCGCGGCCATCGACTCGTAGAGATCGAGGAGGCGGCCGTCGCGATCCTCCACCACCATCTTGCGCTCGAAGTCGTAGTAGGCGTCGCGGGCGCCGCGATCGATGCGCTCCTTCTCGGGCGTGAGGATGCGGCGGATCGGCGCGGGATCGACCGTGATCGGGAGGGCGAGGCGGAGCTCATTCCCTTCGCTCGTCTTGCGAAAGACCTCGATCACGTCGCTGTCGGGCGTGAGCGCGCGCTCGACGAGGCTCTCGAGCCGCGCGAGATCCACGCTCACGCCGAGATCCTCGCGCGCGTACGAGCTGAGCTCGCCGCCGATCTCGACGATCACCTTCTCCTTCAAGAAGGACGCGGCGATCTCGCGCACCTTCTCGATCGCGTCGGCGCCCTCGACGGGCTCCCCGTGGACGAGCACGGTGGGCATCTCGAGGCGCCCGCTGCCCATCGAGACCGGGCTGCTGACGCCGGCGAGCGTGATCGCGACCAGGACGAGGGCGATCCCCGCGGGCACACGCGCGCGGGTGAGCGCCGTCGGGATGGATCTCCGGAGCATGGCCGGACGATCGCCCCGCCCCTTCGGAGGGTCAAAAAATCAGCGGCTCAGCGGACGTCGAGGCCCGGCGCCGGGAAGGCGTCGCACATCTCCTTCACGGCGGCGGCGATCGAGGCGAGCTTGGCCTCGTCGTCGAGGTTCTCGGCGACGTCGTTCATCCAGTCGGCGAGGCGGACCATCTCGTCCTTGCCCATGCCGCGCGCGGTGATGGCCGCGGTGCCGATGCGCACGCCGCTCGGATCGAAGGGCTTGCGCGGATCGAAGGGCACGGAGTTGTAGTTGCAGACGATGCCCGCGCGATCGAGGGCCTTCGCGTACTTCTTGCCGGTCACGCCCTTGTTGGTGAGATCGATGACGGCGAGGTGGTTGTCCGTGCCGCCCGTCACGAGCGCGAAGCCGTGGTGGAGGAGCCGATCGGCGAGGGCGCGCGAGTTCTCCACGATGTTCTTGGCGTAGGCCTTGAACTCGTCGGTGGCGGCGCGCTTGGCCGCCACGGCGATGCCGGCCGTGGTGCCGTTGTGCGGGCCGCCCTGGAGGCCGGGGAAGACGGCCTTGTCGATCGCGGCCTTGTGCTTCTCGTCGCAGAGGATCATGCCGCCGCGCGGGCCGCAGAAGGTCTTGTGCGTCGTCGAGGTGATGACCTCGGCGCGGCCCACCGGGCTCGGGTGCGCGCCGCCGGCGACGAGGCCCGAGATGTGCGCGATGTCCGCGACGAGGATGGCGCCGACCTCACGGGCGATCTCGGCGAACTTGTCGAAGTCGATGAGGCGCGGATAGGCGGTGGCGCCGCAGAAGAGGAGCTTGGGCTTGTGCTCGCGGGCGAGTCGCGCGACCTCGTCGAAGTCGATGCGGTGGTCGTCCTTGCGGACGCCGTACTGCACCGAGTTGAAGTAGCTGCCCGTGATCGAGACGTTCCAGCCGTGCGTGAGATGGCCGCCCGAGGGGAGCGCCATGCCCATCACGGTGTCGCCGGGCTTCAGGAAGGCGAAGTAGACCGCGAGGTTGGCGGGCGAGCCCGAGTAGGGCTGCACGTTCGCGTGGTCCACACCGAAGAGCGATTTGAGACGCTCGATGGCGAGCTGCTCGACCTCGTCGATGTTCTGCTGGCCTTCGTAATAACGACGGCCGGCGTAGCCCTCCGAGTACTTGTTGTTGAGGACGCTCCCGCAGGCCTCCATCACGGCGCGAGGCGCGTAGTTCTCGCTCGCGATGAGCCGGAGCTTTTCGTGCTGGCGCTTCGCTTCCTTCTCGATGAGCGAGGCGATTTCGGGGTCGGCGTCTTGGATGCGCGGGTCGTTCATGGGGTCCTCGAACCTCGGGGGAGGGCCGCTCCTTAGCACGATCCACCCTGAGGCAGAAGGTCAACCCCTGGAAGCCGTCCTCGGGCGGTGGTAATCCGCCGACATGGGTCCGGTGTTTCCCCCGTTTGAACGATTCCGCGAGCTCGCGTCGAATGCCACGGTCGTGCCCGTCTACCGCGAGGTGATGGCCGACGCGCTCACCCCGGTGCTCGCCAAGCAGACCCTCGGCCGCGAGCCGGGCAGCTTCCTCCTCGAGAGCGTCGTCGGCGGCGAGCGCTGGGCGCGCTACAGCTTCGTCGGCGTCGATCCGGTGCGCATCGTGCGAGGCGTCGCCGATCGCTTCGAGATCGTGGAAAACGGGGAGGTCCGGCGCGAGGACGGCGTCTCCGCCTGGGAGCGCCTCCGCGAAGAGCTCGCGCGCCATCGCCCGCCCGAGGTGGACTGGCTGCCGCGCTTCTGGGGCGGGGCCGTGGGCTACGTCGCCTACGACGCCGTCCGCCGCTTCGAGCCCAAGATCGGCGCGGCCCTCACGCGCGACGACGACTGGGAGTTCTGCTTCGGCATCGGCGCCACCGTCCTCGTCTTCGACAACGTGAGGCAGTCGCTCCGCGTGGTCGCGCCGGCCTGGGTGGACGAGGGCGATCTCGAGGCCGTCTACGCCGACGCCACGGCGCGCGTCGATCGCGTGCTCGAGAAGCTCGCCGCGCCGCACCTCGTGCGCCTCGCCCCGACGCCTTCGCGCGCGGTCTTGGCCGAGCTCCCGCCTTCCAACATGACGCAGGCCGAGTACGAGGCCGCCGTCGTCAAGTCCAAGGAGTACATCGCGGCCGGCGACATCTTCCAGGTGGTGCTCTCGCAGCGCTTCCGCGTGCCGGCCGAGGGCGTGGATCTCTTCGAGGTCTACCGCGCGATGCGGGCGGTGAACCCCTCGCCGTACATGTTCTTCCTCGACTACGACGAGGTGACGATCGCGGGCGCGAGCCCGGAGACGCTCGTCCGCCTCGAGGACGGCCAGGTCACGGTGCGCCCCATCGCAGGGACGCGCCATCGCGGGAAGAACGAGATCGAGGACGAGGCGATCGCGCGCGAGCTCCTCGACGATCCCAAGGATCGCTCCGAGCACGTGATGCTGGTCGATCTCGGCCGCAACGACGTGGGCCGCATCAGCAAGCCCGGCACGGTGCGCGTCACCGAGGAGATGGTCGTCGAGCGCTACAGCCACGTGATGCACATCGTCTCCAACGTGGTGGGCGATCTGGCCGAGGGGCGGGACGCGCTCGACGTGCTCGCGGCGACCTTCCCGGCGGGCACGCTCAGCGGCGCGCCCAAGGTGCGCGCCATGCAGATCATCGAGGAGCTCGAGGTGGAGCGGCGCGGCATCTACGGCGGCGCCGTGGGCTACATCGGCTTCGGCGGGAACATGGACATGGCCATCGCGATCCGCACCGTGGTGGCCACTCAGGGCGAGATCCGGCTGCAGGCCGGCGCGGGTCTCGTGGCGCTTTCCGATCCCACCGCCGAGTGGCAGGAGACGGTGAACAAGGCCAAAGCGGGCCTCGTCTCCATCGAGGCGGGGAGGGTCTTGGGCGCCTCTGGACCCAGGAAGTGAGAGGAAGTGAAAATCTTCCTTGCCACCCCCCTGAGTCCGGGCTAAATGAGGGGCCCGTCGACGCCGGACACGGTGACGCGGGTCGAAGATTGGAGCGGTAGTTAAGTCGGTTATAACGCCGGCCTGTCACGCCGGAGGCCGCGGGTTCGAGTCCCGTCCGCTCCGCCCTCGAATCAAAACGGCTCCCCTCCTGGGAGCCGTTTTTCTTTCCGTCTCCTGCATCTGGTGGCGTCTTCCTCGATGCGGGCGTCGACAGTGACGGTGTCGTTGCTTGGTTGCGATTTCCTCGGCGTGCCGGGGGGCGTCGAGTCGGGCTGACGGCGTCGTTCGGCTGGGCCTCCGGCGGACCGCCTTGGGTGGCGCTCGCGTGCTCGGTGGCGAGGCTCGGTGGGCTGGGGGCGCTCCTGTGGATCGGTTCGGGCTCGCTTCGGTGGGTGCGTTTGGGGCGGTCCGGCGGGGCCCATCCGCCCGACGCCTTCACGTTTCGCGTGCTCGGTGGGCCGAGGGGCGAGCGACCGACGGCGTCGTCGGGTGTTCTGCGGGGCGGAGGCGCGCCGAGATCGGCGACGATCGCGAGCGGCTGCCGGTGGCGGCGTGGTCGAGGGTGGGCTTCCTCCTTAGAAGATGAAGCGCGTCAGAAGATGAAGCGCGTCCGCCGAGGGTGAGGGCGTCGTTGATTGGTTGGGTTTTCCTCGGAGGGCTTCAGGCGTCGAGTCGGGCTGGCGGCGTCGTTCGGCTGGGCCTCCGGCGGACCGCCTTGGGTGGCGCTCGCGTGCATGAAGTCGCGTTCGCGGGTTCGATGGGTTGGTAAACTGGGCCTCAGAGGAGACGGATGGGCGCGAAGCGGGACGACGCGGTTTATCGGAGCGGGGACATCACGGTGCGGCCGGCGACGCGCTTCGAGGACGTGAAGACGATGGTCGGGCCCAAGCGGGCCGATGCCAACGTGTGTTGGTGCCTGAGCTACCGGATCCCTTCGAAGGAGAATCGAGCGCTCGTGGGACCCGCGCGCGGGGAGCGGGTGAAGGAGCTGCTCGCCGAGGGGCCGATCGGCGTGCTCGCCTACGAGGGCGACGAGGTGGTGGGCTGGGCGGCCGTGGCGCCGCGCGCGGAGACGTCGTTCGCGAAGAGCCGCGTCATCCCGCGCGTCGACGACGCGCCCGTGTGGACGGTGTGGTGCATCCGCGTGCGGCCCGGGCATCGCGGGGAAGGGATCTCGCATCACCTCGTGCGCGGCGCGATCGAGTTCGCTCGCCGGAGCGGCGCGCCCATCCTCGAGGCATACCCGGTGGACAACGAGGGCGAGCGCGTGGACCTGACGATGGCCTACGTGGGGACCCGCGCGCTCTTCGAGCAGGAGGGCTTCGTGAAGGTCGCCGACACGAAGTCAGTGCTCGATGGCTTTCCGCGCGTCCTCATGCGGCGTCAACTCTGAGCCTCGCGCGTCGCGGCGACGAGGTCAGGGGGAGTCGGCGCTCAGGGCGTGGAGGAGGTCCTTTGTCCCTTCGCTTGCGCTTGCGTCGATGCCCGCTTCACGTCTTGCCTCGTCCGCGTCGAGCTCCGGAGCATAGCCTACGCCGGCCGCGCTTGGGCGGCCGCGCGGGCATGGGATAGAGTCGGGGCATGGATCGGCGGCGGTTCGTTTCGATGGTGGGCGCGGGCGCGGCGGCCGTGGTCGCGGGGTGCGCGCCTCGTGACGCCTCGCGCGTGGTGGGCACGGACGGTCCGCGCTACGCGGCGCTCAAGCTGCGGGCGAGCGACGAGCGTGGGTATCGCGACCTCGGCTGGCTGAAGGCGCGGTATTCGTTCTCGTTCTCGGGCTACGTCGATCCGGCGTATACGCAGTACCGCGCGCTCCGCGTGATCAACGAGGATCGCATCGCGCCGGGCGGAGGCTTTCCGATCCATCCGCACCGCGACATGGAGATCGTGACGTATCTCCTCGAGGGCGAGCTCTGGCATCGCGACACGCTCGGGCATGGCGGCGTAATCCGGCGCGGCGAGGTGCAGCGGATGAGCGCCGGCACGGGGATCCGGCACAGCGAGTTCAACCACGGGCACGCGCTGACGCATCTCCTCCAGATCTGGATCTTCCCCGACCGTGCCGGCGATCCGCCGAGCTACGAGCAGACGCGGGTGCCCGAGCTCACGGGCGGCGCGCTGCGCCTGCTCGCTTCGCCTCGGGGCGGCGGGGGCGCGGTGGAGATCGGCGCCGACGCGCGGATCTTCGCGGCCGAGCTCTCGGCCGGGCAGAGCGTGTCGTTCGAGGTGGAGAGGAACCGCGGCGCGTGGGTGCAGCTCGCGCGCGGCACGGTGCAGGCCAACGGCGTGCTCCTCGAGGCGGGCGACGCGGTGCACACGCTGAGCGACGGGATGCTCGAGATCGTCGCGGCCGAGAAGGCCGAGCTCCTGCTCTTCGACCTCGCCTGAGGCGGGCGATCAGCCGGCGGAGTCGGCGACCTCGTCGAGGCTCGCGCCCGATTCGACGTGCGCGATGACGGCGTGGAGGCGCTTCTGCACCTCGGGATCGCGCTCGAGGGCGAGGCGGGAGTCGAGGACCTGGAGGGCCTCTTCGCCGTAGATCTGGCGGAGCGCGGCGGCGGCGTCCTTCACGCGGTTGGGATCCATCGCGAGCGTGATGAGATCCGGGAGCATGCGGGGCGCGCCGCGCGAGGAGGGATCTTTCTCGTAGGCCTGGACGTATTGCGTGACCGCGTCCCGGGTCCACTGCCGATCGAAGAAGGTCTGCGCCAAGAGGAGGTGCGGGCGCGGATCGGTCGGGTGGAAGCGCATGTAGCGATAGACCGGGCCGAGGTCCTTCTTGGAGGGCGCGGCGCCCGTGTCGATCTGCCGCTTGAGCTCTTCGAGCTCGGGCGGGATGGGGCCCTTCCACGGATCGCGCGGGTCGGGCCGCACGTGCATCTCGTGCAGATCGATCTTGCGCGCGGCGACCAGCTCCTCGGTGCGCGGCGTGCCGAGGATGCCCACGCCCCAGCCGAGGGCGAGGCACACGAAGCCCGTGAGCGCGATCCACATCGCGAAGCGGAGCGGGCGGTGCGGCTTGATGTTGCCGAGCGTGAGCGTCTTGCGCGTGCCCTCGTTGTCGCCCTCGGCCATGAGGTCGAGCGCGGGCAGCTCCTGGAAGGCCGCGAGCATCTCCGAGGCGTCGGCGAAGCGGTCCTTCTTGCTCGGCGCGAGCGCGCGGGCGAGGAAGGCCTCGAAGCTCGCGAGCTCGGGAAGGTCGGTCTTGAATTCGCCGAGCTTGGGCGCGGGGCCGGTGAGCTGGCGGCGGACGCGCTCGGCGCCCGTGAGCGGGTGGAAGGGGCCGTGGCCCACGAGCATCTCGAAGAAGATGAGGCCGGCGGCGTAGACGTCGGTGCGCGCGTCGGTGGCCTCGGCGCTCGACTGCTCGGGGGACATGTACGCGGGCGTGCCGAGGACGTGGCCCGCGTTGGTGAGCTGGTCGTTGGTCTCCTCGGCGAGGAACTTGGCCAGGCCGAAGTCGAGGACGTGCACGTGCTCCGCGCCGTCCGGGAGCTTGCGCACCATGATGTTGGCGGGCTTGAGGTCGCGGTGGATGAGCCCGTTCTGGTGCGCGTAGACCAAACCGCGCAGGAGCTGCCGCATGATGCTCATCGCGCGGACGGGCGGGAGCGGTCCCTGATTGAGGATCTGCGCGAGATCGCGACCCTCCACGAGCTCCATCACGATGTAAGCGAGATCGCCTTCCGTGCCGTAATCGATGACGGTGACGACGTGCGGATGGGAGAGGGCGCTGAGGGCCATCGCCTCGCGCTCGAAGCGGCGCTGGAGCGAGTCGTTGTCGCGGTAGGCCTCGTTGAGGACCTTGATGGCCACGCGACGGCCGAGCTTGAGGTGGGTGCCCGAATAGACGCGGCCGATGCCGCCCTCGCCAAGCGGCGCCTCGAGCCGATAGCGGCCCGCCAGCACACGACCCAGCTGCTCGTCGAGCTGCGTCTGATCTTCACTCTTGCGGCTTGCGTCCACGGCCAAAAGCTCGGAAGTGCCGACTATACAAGATTCGTTCGGGCCCTCGTGCCCGAACCATAGAATTCCCGTCCGGCCGTTCTGTTGTTGTAATTTTTCTTACCGGTTTCACCCGATATCGCCCGATCCGGCAGGGCTGGGCTCGTCGGTCGGCATGCGGGGGCCCGGATCGGGGCTCCCAAAGAACGCGAGCTTGGCGTGGAAGTCCTCGAGGGCGAGGTACCCCGCCGGCACGAAGATGAGGATGATCACGGTGGCGAACATCACGCCGAAGCCGAGCGAGAGCGCCATCGGGATGAGGAAGCGCGCCTGCACCGAGGTCTCGAGGATCATCGGGGCGAGGCCGAAGAAGGTGGTGAGCGAGGTGAGCAAGATCGGCCGGAAACGTCGGGTGGATCCCACGATGACGGCGTCCCAGGTCGGTAGCCCCTCGGCGCGTTTGGTGTTCACGTAGTCGACGAGGACGATCGAGTCGTTCACCACGACGCCGCTCAGGGCGACGAGGCCCATCATGCTCATCAGGCTCATGTCGTACCCCATGAACAGGTGGCCACCCACGGCGCCCACGAGCCCGAAGGGGATGGCGCTCATGATGAGGACGGGCTGGAGGTAGCGCCGGAAGATGATCGCGAGCAGCCCGTACATGGCGAAGAGCGCGAGGACGTAGCCCCCGAGGAGCGTGGTGAGCGACTCGGACTGCTGCTGCTGCGCCCCGCCGAGCGAATAGGAGAGGCGCGGGTACTTCTCGAGGAGCTTGGGCATGTCCTCCGCGAGGACGGCCGCGACCACCTTGTTGGCGTTGGCGACGCCCTCGACGACGTCGGCCGTGACGGAGACCGTGCGCCTTCCGTCGACGCGTCGGATGGCCGTGTAGGCGCGGCCCGGCTCGATATGGGCCGCCTCCACGAGCGGGATCTCGCCGCCCCCCGGCGTCTGCACGACGAACGAGCGGATGTCGCCGAGGCTCATGCGCTCCTCGAGGGGGCGCCGTACGTAGACGCGCACCTCGTCGCGGCCGCGCTGCTGACGCACCGCCTCGAGGCCGTAGAACGCGCCGCGGATCTGCTGGGCGAGCATGGTCTCGGTGAGGCCGTGCGCGCGGCCGAGCGGGGTGAGCTCGAGGTCGAACTGGCGCTTGCCGGTGGCGACGCCGCTGTCGATGTCGAAGACGCCGTTGAAGCGGCGGAGGCGCTCGGCGAGCTCCTCGGCGGCGAGATCGAGGATCTCGGTGTCGGCGTGGCTGAGGCGGATGTCGATGGGCGCGCCCGGGTTCGCGCCGACGTTGAAGTCGAAGGAGAGCGTCTCGGCGCCGGGGATGTCGCCCACGCGCTCGCGCCAGCGATGGGCGAATTGGCTCGTGGTGATCCGACGCGTCTCCGGCGGGGAGAGGTAGACCATCACGGTCGAGAGGTGGCTGCCGCGGTTCCCGGCGTCGCGCTCGACGTTCGAGTCGAACATGCTGCTTGCGCCGAGCTCGGAGCGGATGCCGCGGGAGAGGACGCCGTTCTCACCGTCGCCCTCCGCGACGAGCTCGTCGAGGATCTCCTGGGCCGTGCGGATGAGCCTCTCGTGGTGCCTCTCGGTGACCTCCACGGGCGTGCCGATGGGCATGCGCAGGCGGGCGATGACCACGTCGCCTTCGATCTTGGGGAAGAAGGTGAACTCGACACGGCCGCCGGCGACGAGCCCGGCCGTCACCACGAGCAGGGCGATGCCCGCGCTCAGCGTGACGTAGCGGTACTCGAGGATCTTCACGAGGAAGGGGCGGTAGATCTTCTCGACGAAGGTCTCGAGGCCCTGGCTCACCTTCTCCGCGCGGAAGAGGCCCATGACCTTGATGAAGGGCCACAAGAGGAGCTCGACGGGCTTCGGCATCTTGTGGCTGAGGTGCGCCGGCAGGATGAAGAGCGACTCGGTGAGCGAGAGCAAGAGGACGCTGATGACGACGACCGGGACGACGCGGAAGAACTTCCCCATCAGGCCCGGCACGAAGAGCATCGGCGCGAAGGCCACGCACGTGGTGAGGATGGAGAAGGTCACCGGGACCGCGACCTCGCGCGTGCCTGCGATGGCGGCCTCGAGGAGCGGGAGCCCCTGCTGTCTTCGTGCGTAGACGGCCTCGCCGATGACGATGGCGTCGTCGACCACCATGCCGAGCGTCACGATGAAGCCGAAGACCGAGATCATGTTGATCGAGACGTCGGCCCCGGGGAGGAAGAGGAGCGACCCCGCAAAGGAGATGGGGATGCCGAGCGTCACCCAGAAGGCGAGCCGCGGCTCGAGGAAGAGCCCGAGGATCACCAGCACGAGCACGAGCCCGAGGTAGGCGTTCCGCTTCAGGAGATCGATGCGGTCGCGGTACATGTCCGACCAATCGATCCAGGTGGCCACCTGCACCGTGGGCGGGAGCTCGTCGCGGATCTCGTCGAGGTAGGCGCGGACCTCGTCGGAGACGGAGGTGGGGCTCTCCGATCCCACGCGGAAGACGCGCACCATCGAGGCCGTCTTGCCGTTGAACTCCGAGCGGTAGTCCTCTTCGCGGAAGCCGTCGACGACCTTGGCCACGTCGCGGACGCGGAGCTTGCTCCCGTCGGGGTTGGCGCGGATCACCACCTCGCCGAACTCCCGCCCGAAGTCCTTGCGCTCCTGGGTGCGGAGGAGGATCTGGCCCGCGGCCGTCTTCACCTCGCCGGCCGGCAGATCGATGTTGGCGAGGCGGATGGCGCTTGCGACCTCCTCGAGCGTGAGGCGATGCGCGCGGAGCTTCTCCTGCGGGATCTCCACGCTCACCTCGAGCGGCCGCACGCCCGCCACCTCCACCAGCGTGATGCCCTTGCGCGAGGCGAGCTCGCTCCGGGCGCGGTCGGCGAGCTTGCGGAGCGTCGCCTCGTCGGCGTCGCCGTAGAAGATGACGGTGACGACCTCGTTGCGCGTGTTGACGAGGCTGATGATCGGCCGCTCGGCCTCGGCCGGGAACGAGGTGATGCGGTCGACCGCGCTCTTCACGTCGTTGAGCGCGCGATCGGGATCGGCGCCGAGGAGGAGATCGATGGCCACGATGGCCGAGCCTTCGACCGCCGTGGAGCGGACCTCCTTCACCCCGTCGAGGCCGCGGACCTCCTCTTCGATGGCGAGGACCACGCCCTGCTCGATCTCGGTCGGGCTCGCGCCGGGGTAGACCACGTTCACGAGCACGGTGTCGATGTCCACCTCGGGGAAGACCTCGAACTGCATCCGCGTGAAGAGGGACGCGAGGCCGCCGAGGATGAGGAGCGCCATGAGCACGTTGGAGGCGACGTGGTTCTGCGCCATCCACGCGATCGGGCCGCGGTACGAGGGAGGGGTCGGCTCGCTCATCGGGCCCCCGCGTCGAGGCGAGTGAGCTCGGCTTCGGCGCGGGGCCTTGCGCGGCGGAGCGCCATGCCAGGGAGGGGCGTCGCGATGGGGCTCGTGACGAGGAGCTCACCCTCGGCGAGCCCCTCGGTGACGAGCAGGGTGCGGTTCCGCTCCCAGGCGACCGTCACGGGGCGGATCTCGAGCGTCTCCTCGGGCGTCATCACGTAGACCACGTCGCCCTCTTGGAGCGCGGCGCGCGGGATCTCGGCGGCGTCGTCCAGGGGCTCGGCCTCGATGGCGACCGAGACGTAGGTTCCGAGGAGGAGCGGCGGCGTCTGATCCAGGGGGGAGGGGATGCGCGTGATGATCCGCGCCATCGAGCCCTGCGGATCGACGTCGGGGAGGAGGCGGAGGAGCTCGCCCTGGATCGTGCCCTCGACGTCGCCCGCGCGGTAGCGGACGGTGACCGCGGAGCCGGGCGAGGACTCGGTGGGGAAGCGGAGGCGCGCGACGGCGCTCGAGGGGATGGAGACCGTGACCCAGAACTCGTCGGTGGCGACGAAGGTGCCGAGCTGGCTCGCGGGGCCGACCACCATGCCCACGCCGATGTTCTCGAGCACGACGACGCCGTCGAAGGGCGCCTTCACCGTGGTGCGCTCGAGGTCGAGCAGGGCCTTGTCGAGGCCGCTCTTCGCGGCGTCGAGCGCCACCTGGGCGGCGCGGAGCTGGGGCTCGCGGAGGGCGAGGTCGCGGTTCTCCCGCGCCGTGGGAGAGCTCGCGCCGAAGGACTCCCACTCCTTTTGGGCCACCGCATGCATCCCCTTCTCGATGCGGAGCTCGAGCTCGGCGCGGCTCACGTCGGCGCGGCGCGCGTCGGCGGCGATGCGGTAGTCGCGCGCGTCGAGCTTGAACATGGGCTCGCCCTTCTTGAAGCGACCGCCGGGGGCGAGCTGGGGCGCGTGCCAGACGACGCGCCCCGAGACTTCGGGCTGGATGACGATCTCCCGCGCCGCGACGGCGCGTCCGTGCGCGTCGACCGTGATCTCGTGGCGCCCCCGCGTGACCTCGACGACCTCGACGAGCGGACCCACGGGGCGACGTTCGCTCACGGGGGGCTCGTCGCGCGTGGCGACGAAGAGCGCGAAGACCACGAAGGCACCGCCGAGGATCGCGAGCGACGCGATGGCGACGACGATGCGATGACGTCTATCCCCCCCTTGGGTCATTCTCAGTTCTCGGGTTCGAGCACTCCGCCGAGCGCGCGGAAGAGCTGGATCCGGAGCTGTACCAGATTTCGCTTGGCCGCGAGCAGGCCTTGTTCGGCCGCCTGCTTGGTGCGGAGGGCGGTGAGCACCGGGAGGAAGTCGCTGAGGCCCGCCTGGTAGCGCTCGCGGGCGGAGTTCAACGTCTCCTCGGCGAACTGCACCTGGCGCTCGAGGTTCTCGATGGCCTGGCGCTGCTGGCGATCGAGGACCACGGCGTTCTCCACCTCGATGAGGGCGTTCTGGAAGGCCTGGCGGTAGTTGGCCACGGCCTGATCGACCTCGGCGCGGCGCAGCTCGGCCGTCGCGGGCCCGAGCAGGCCGTTGAAGACGGCCACGTCGGCCGCGGCGGACGCCGTCCACTGGAAGCCCGAGACCGTCCCGCCGAAGAGCCCGCTGGACGACTCGACGCGCTGGGTGACGTAGCCCGGGGTGAATTCCAGTCGCACGGCGGGGAGCTGGGCCACGATGGCGGCCCGGACCCGCTTGTCGGCCGCCTCGATGCGGAGGGCGGCGGCGCGGACGTCGGGGCGGCGCTCGAAGAGCGCGGCCGGCACCCCCTGGGGCGGCGGCTCGCCGACCTCGGGGAGCGTGTCGCGGTTGCCCGTGTCGAGGTTGCCGCTCGTGTCGCCCACGATGATCATCAGCGCGTTCGCGGTGACGGCCTCCTCGCCCTCGAGGAGATCGCGCTGTGCCTCGAGCGTCGCCACCTGCTGGCGCTGCTGGTGCACGTCCACGATGGACGCGAGGCCCGTCTCGTAGCGGAGCGTGACGAGGTCGAGGTATTGCGTGTTGGTCGCGAGCTGCTCCTCCACGAGCGCGCGCTCGGCCCGGACGCCCACGAGGTCCATGTAGGCCTCGGCCACCGAGGCCATGAGCGAGATCTGCATCGCCTCGTAGTCCAGCTCGCTCGCCTCGGCGAGGTCCTTGGCGGCGCGGTGCTCGCTCGCGTAGCGGCCGTAGAGGTCGAGCTCCCAGCGGATGGGGAGCGAGAGGTTGATCGCGCGGACGTCGACCCGGCCGAAGACCTGGATGGCCGAACTGCGCGTGGCGGCGGCCGTGGCCATCACGACGGGGAAGCGCGCGGCACGCGCCTGATCGGCGACGGCCCGCGCCATGCGGATGCGGGAGACGGTGGCGGCCACGTTGGGGCTCGCCTCGAGGGCGCGCTGGATGAGCGCGGTGAGCACGGGATCGCCGAACGACTCGTAGCTCGGGAGCGCCTCGCTCATCTCCTCGATCTGTTCCACGTCCTCGGCGTCGAGGCGGGGCTCGTCGCTGCGCGGCGCCGGGACTTCGCGACCCGACGAGGGGTAGCTCTCGGGGTACTCGAGGTAGTCGCCGTGCGCCTTCTCGGAGTAGCGCGTGCAGCCGAGGTGCGGCACGCCGAGGACGAGCGATGCGAGCGCAATCGTCGCACGTTTCACGATGCACGCTCCTTTCGCGCCGGGGCGCCCCACATGCGGTTCATGCCAATCAAGGGAACTCCAAGATGTCGTCGATGTCGAGGTCGTCGCCCGTGGCGGCGTCAGGCGGGGGGCCGTCCGCGTGGCCGAATCGCCGGCCTCGAAACGCGGAGGATCTGGTCCGTGTTCGCGCTGTAGCAGGGGGTTGGATGGGGCGTCAAACCACGCCCGCGCGGACGCGGCGCCTCGCCAGGGTCGGCCGTGGTGTGGGCTGGAGCGAGCCTCTCGCCGCCAGGCCTCGCGCGGTCGCAACGATGCATTCGCGAGCCGTCCACGCGCGGTGGTTTCGGCCCGGGGCCGCGGCTCCAAGAGCCGATCGAGGGCGTGCGTGTTCCGCGCCGCGCGAAAGGGGGCCCGCGATGAAGGCGTTGACGTACCAGGGCAAGCGCGACGTGCGCGTGGAGGACGTGCCGGATCCCGCCCTCCTCGAGCCGGACGACATCCTCCTCCGTGTCACCTCCACGGCGATCTGCGGCTCGGATCTCCACCTCTTCCGCGGGAAGGTGCCGGCCATGGAGCCGGGCGACATCCTCGGCCACGAGTTCATGGGCGTGGTGGAGGACGCCGGACCCGAGGTCACGCGCGTGAAGAAGGGCGATCGCGTGGTGATTCCATTCGTGATCGCCTGCGGTGAGTGCTTCTTCTGCCATCTCGGTCTCCACGCCTCGTGCGAGAACACGAACGACGGACGCGGGGCCATCGTCCAGAAGAAGCAGATTCCGCCCGGGGCGGCGCTCTTCGGCTACAGCCATCTCTACGGCGGCGTGCCAGGGGGCCAGGCCGAGTACGTGCGCGTGCCCAAGGCCAACGTGGGTCCGCTGAAGGTCCCCCACGACCTTGCCGACGAGAAGGTCCTCTTTCTCTCCGACATCCTCCCCACCGGCTACCAGGCCGTCGTGAACGCAGGCGTGTCCGAAGGCTCGAGCGTCGTGATCTACGGCGCGGGCCCCGTGGGGCTCATGGCCGCGGCGTGCGCACGGCTCCTCGGCGCCGATCAGATCTTCATCGTGGATCGACACGACTACCGCCTCGCCTTCGCCGAAAAGCTCTACGGCGCGATCCCCTTCAACTTCGAGTCGGTCGACGACGTGGCCGAGGCGATCATCGAGCGCACCGAAGGGAGGCGGGGCGTGGACGCGGCCATCGACGCCGTGGGATTCGAGGCGAAGGGCAGCAAGACCGAGTCCTTCCTCCAGACGCTCCGCGTGGAGCCGAGCGTGGGCAAGGCCTTGCGCGATTGCATCGCCACCGTGCGGCGCGGCGGCACGGTGAGCATCCCGGGCGTCTACGCTGGGTTCGTGCATGCCTTCCTCATCGGCGACGCCTTCGACAAAGCGCTCACCTTCAAGATGGGGCAGACGCACGTCCAAGGCTTCATGCCCGAGCTCCTCGCGCTCATCGAGGCGGGCGAGCTCGCGCCGGACGAGATCATCACCCACCGCATGAAGCTCGCCGACGCGGCCGAGGGCTACGCGATGTTCGACGTGCAGTCCGACGAGTGCCGGAAGATCGTGCTCACGCCCTGAAGGCAGCGCGGGCGCCCTCGCGCGCGTCGCGCTCGAAGACGTTCCGGAGGACGCTCTGGGCGGCGTGGTAGCCGCACATCCCGTGGACGCCCCCGCCCGGCGGCGTGGACGACGAGCACAAGAAGACGTTCGGCGCGGGCGTGGCGTAGGGATCGGGCCGCATCACGGGGCGGAAGAGGAGCTGGCGCACGTCGACGCGCCCGCCGCCGATGTCGCCGCCCACGTAGTTCTCGTCGTATCGCTCGAGCGCCAGCGGATCCATCGCGTGCCGGGCCAGGATCGTGTCGCGGAAGCCGGGCGCCACCTCTTCGATGACCGC
>JAAYBZ010000030.1 GCA_012744445.1 Myxococcales bacterium
AAGACGCTCTCGGAGCTCGCCGAGGTGGTGGGCGCGGGCCGCCGCGCCGCGGTCGCGCGCGAGCTCACCAAGCTCCACGAAGAGGTGAACCGCGGCACGCTCGGCGACCTGATCGACCGCTACCGCGAAGGCGCCCGCGGCGAGATCACGCTCGTCGTCGAGGGCGCCTCCGACGAAGAGATCCAAGGCGAGCGCGCCGAGGTCGATCTCGTCGCCTTCCTCGCCGAATCACGCGAGAAGGGGGAGCGGCTGCGCGACGCGAGCAAGCGCCTCGCCAAGCTCCTCGGCATCAGCGGGGCCGAGGCCTACAAGCTCCTCGAGGAAGCTCAGGCCGGCTCGTAGACCTCGAGCACGCTCTCGCCGAGCTCCTTGCCGAGGTACTCGCGGAGCTTGCCGATGAGGCGCTTCTCGATCTGGCGGACGCGCTCGCGGCTC
Organism: Myxococcales bacterium; assembly: GCA_012744445.1. Taxonomy (GTDB): domain Bacteria; phylum Myxococcota_A; class Polyangia; order Polyangiales; family Houyiibacteriaceae; genus JAAYBZ01. The sequence continues at coordinate 436 of JAAYBZ010000030.1, forward strand.
ACGCCCTCGGCGTCGCCGATGTCCTGCAGCGTCTTGGGCTCCTCGGCGAGGAGGCGCTGCTCGAAGATGACGCGCTCCTTACCCGTGAGCGTCTCGCCGAACTCGTGGATCTTCTCGCGCAGGCGATCCTCGATCTGCACGCGCGCGAGCTCTTCGTCGAAGTTCTCCCCTTCCGACTCGAGGAGATCGAGCCGCGTGATCGACTTGCCCTCGTCGTTGCGGATCGGCTTGTCGAGCGAGGCCTCGCCCGAGGAGAGGCGACGGTCCATCGAGATGACCTCGCCTTCCGTGACGCCGAGTCGCTCGGCGATGAGCTCCGGCGTGGGCGTGATGCCCATCGCCTCGAGCCGCGCCTTCTCCTTCTTGAGGTTGAAGAAGAGCTTGCGCTGCGCCTGCGTGGTGCCGACCTTCACGAGGCGGAAGTTGTTGAGGATGTACCGGAGCATGTACGCCCGGATCCACCACGCGGCGTAGCTCGAGAGCTTCACGCCCTTGTAGGGGTCGTACTTCTTCACGGCCTGCATGAGACCGATGTTGCCCTCCTGCACGAGGTCGAGGAGGTTGCGGTAGGCCTGCCGATAGTCGTAGGCGATCTTGACGACGAGGCGGAGGTTGGAGGTGACGAGCTGCCGCGCGGCCTCGAGATCGCCCGTCTCGACGTAGCGGATCGAGAGCTCGCGCTCCTCCTCGGGCGTGAGGAGCTTGTACTTCTGCACGTCGCGCATGTACGCGGCGAGCGGATCGCGCGGCGCGAGGGCGGAACTCGTGTCGCGCTCGCGGATCAGCGCGGTGCCGCGACCTGCGGGGATGTCCTCGAGCTCGTCGATCGACGGGTCGATCACCTCGCCTTCGAGGAGCTCGTCCTCTTCTTCGAGGCTTTCGTTGGGATCGTGTTCGTCGCCTGGCATTTCTGATGAAATTACGGCCCCTTTGCGCGAAGCGCCAGCGGGGCGCCGACTTCGCGCCGAAGGGGCTCAGTTCGCGGGCGGGACCTTGAGGTCCTCGATGCGGTCTCGGGCGGCCGGCGTGGCGCGCAGGGTGGTCTTCACCGAGCCGCGGACGCGGATCTGATACGCCCCGTCGGTCGTGCGCGCCATGCTCGCGACCGGGGCCTTCTCGAGCATGTCGAGGAGGGTCTCGGCGCGGGGGTGAGAGCTCTTGTAGGCGTCCGTGAACTGCGCTTTGAGGAGCATGTCGAAGAGGGAGGCGTCGAACGGGGTCTTCAGACGGAAGCTCCCTCCGCCGTCGACGAGGAAGTGCTCGCCGCGGCCCTCGAGCTTCCGGATGGTGCCCACGCCGCCGTCGATCGGGAGGTCGAGCACGACACGACCCGCGTCGACGGGGGGGACGGTGACGCCCCCGGGGAGACCGGGGATGCGGAGCTTGGTCTCGCCGTCGCCGATCTCGGTGCCGGTGAGCTCGAGCGTGAACTGACCCCGCGCCTCTTCGAGGCCCGAGCTGAGGTCGAGCTCGATCGTCCCGTCGAGGATGCCCTTGACCGGGATCTGCGTGAGGAAGCGGAGGCCACCGAGCGCGCGGAGGTTGACGCGCTCGAGCTCGAGCTCGAACGCCTTGGGCGTGCCGAGCAGCGAGGTGACGACGCGCCCCTCGAGCTCACCCATCGGGAGCTCGGCGCCGAAGGAGATGGACGCGCGACCGATGAGGAGGTTCAGGATGCTCACCCGCGCGCGTGCCTCCGGGATCGTGAGCTCGAGCGGGGGATCGAGCGGGTCGCGCGGCTCGCTCCGGTACTGGACGCCGGTGGCGACCACGCCGGTGAACCACGAAGGCTCGAGCTGGACGATGCTCAGGTGCTTCCCCGTGGGGCGAGCGCGTCCACCCACGTGGTCGAACTGCACGCGATCCACGATGTAGTCGCGGAGCTTGTGGTACGGGAACGTCTTGTACGAGAAGAAGAGGAAGGCGACGACGAAGAAGACGGCGTAGCCCAGGATCCGGAGGACCGAAGGGCGCTCGCTCGTCTTGGCGTCGGGGGCCGGGATCGCGTTCATCGTCCACCTCCGTCGTCGTCTTCGGCGCGGTCGTAGGTGCTGAGGCCGATCTGCACGCTGAACGAATCTCCGTCTTGCGGATGATCGATCTGGAGACGATCGACCGTCACGGGGTAGGGGCTGTTCTCGAGCGCCACGAGGAGGTCGAGGATCGGGCGCATCGAGACCTTCTGGAGATCGACGCGCACGCGCCGCCGCGTGTAGTCGCCGAGCGCCTCGCGCGGCTGGTCGACGACCTGTTGGAGCGCGAGGCCTTGTTTCCGCGCCTCCTGCTCGATGAAGGTGCCGAGGGGCGGCGCCTTCTGGTCGTAGCGGGACATCATCAGCTCGGCCTCGGCCTTCCGCTTCACGAGGTCCTTTCGCGAGGCCTCGATCTCGGCGATGACGGCGGAGAGCTCGGCGTTCTCTTCTTCGAGCTCGGCCACCGACGAGCCTACGAGGTACATGGGCAAGATGATCGCCATCGCGGCCGCGATGGACCCCATCGCGATGACGAGCTTCTTCTCGCGCTCGCTCAGGTCGTCGAAGGCGCGCTTGAGGTTCGCGATCAAGGGGGCGAGTTTCTCTTTCATGGCGCGCTCCTCACTTCTTCTTGATGAAGGGCTCGTCGCCGGGGCAGTGGATCTCGGCCTCGAGGCGGTAGTTCAGGCCTTCGCCCCCGCGGCCCGGCGTGGTGGGGCCGGGCACGACGCGGTTCAGGCAGTCGTGATCTTCGAGGGCTTGGGCGATCTGGTCGCGCTCGGTGATGCTGGCGACGCGGCCGTGGATCTCGAGCGTGCCCTCGCGCGCTTGGTCGTCGATCTCGATCACGAGCTTGCGCAGCGAGTGGACGATGTCCGCCGGCATGGTCTGCGAGACGGCGTTCAGCGCGTCGTAGGCGTCGAAGCGCGGGAGCGGATCGGCGGGCGCGAGCGAGCCGCCGAGGAGCGTCCGCGCGCGGGAGGCGCTCCGCACCTCTTGGCCGAGGAGCTCCTTGGACACCGACGCGAGCTTCTCGCGCAGGATCTCGGCCTCGGCCTCGAGCACCGAATGCCGCGCCACCACGGAGAAGATGAACGAGACGAGCACGACGGGGATGCACGCGGCGAGCAGCTTCCAATGCCGAAGGATGGCGCCCGAGGTCCGCGGTGGGGCGAACTCCCCGCGCCGGAGGTCGATGCGATCGGTGCGCACGGCGCCGCGCCCGGCGAGCGCAACGGCGAGCCCGAAGCGCGGCGGAGGCGGCTCCTTCCCTTCGGGGCCGGGCAGGGGCATCCGCGCGAGCGGGAGCCCGATGGCCTCGCCGAGGAAGGCCTCCTGGCTCTGCTCCGCGGGCTCGACGCCGATGAGATAGGCGCGCTCGAGGGGCATGCCGCCGGCGGCCCGATACGCCGACAGCGTGGCCTTGAGCTCCGAGGCGAGCAGCGCGCGACGCGGGGATGCGAGCGCCTCCGCGCCGTGAGAGATGGTGCGCGCGAGCCGGTTACGCCCTTCGCTCACGATGAGCACGTCGGTCGTCTCGTGGCCGAGCCGGAGGATGACCGTGGGAGGCCCGGCTTCGAGATCGGGGACGAGCGGGATGAGCCCGTCCAGCGCCGCCGCGCCGGGGCAGAGGTAACGCGGTTCCAAACCGAGCGCCTCGTAGCGCGCGAGGGTCTCGCGGATGACCTCCTTGGGCACCGCCGCCGCGAGCACCTCGATCTCGTCGGCGGTCTTACGCACGATCTGATGCGAGATGATCGCGTCCTCGACCTCGAACGGGAGGAGGCTCTCGATCTCGAAGGGGAGGAGCTCGGCGATGCGCTTGGCCGCGCCGACGGGGAAGGTCATCGGACGGAGCGAGACGAATCGGCCGTCGATCGCGACGGAGATGGCGTCGGGGGGACGGTGGAACGAGGCGAGGACGTTCGCGACGGTACGCTGGAGGGCGGTCTCGGCGTCTTGGCTCGCGGTGTCGATCCCGAGCTCGATGACCTGCTCCACCGCCACGGTGCGGAAGCCGGCGTGGACGAGCGCGGCTCGTACGCGATCAGCGGTGATCTCGATTCCAAGGGTGCGTGCCATTTCACTCGACTCGGTAGTAATGGAAGATGCCGAGCCCCGGCATGGTGCCCGTGAGCGGGGGCGGAGGCGTCCAGCGATCGTGGAAGTTCATGACGGTGCGGATCTTCGTCTTCGCCCGGTTGACCGTGCCCGTGACCTCGATGGTGAGGATCTGCGCGGAGGTGACGAAGCTCCGGTTCATCTCGGCGCGGAGGTTGGCCGGGACCTCGACGGGCATGAAGAGCATCCCGCTCTCGGCGCCGAGGTAGGACTGGAGCATCGGGTAGAGGTCGCGCGCGCTGCCCTTGCCCTCGATGAAGTTCAAGAAGTCGCTCGAGCGGGTGAAGAAGGGCACCGGGACGAGGTCACGGATCGTGCGGAGGAGCTGCACGAAGCGCATCCCCTCGAGCGGATCCACGCAGAGCGTGGTCGCGGGGATGAAGGAGCAGACGCGGGCGAGGAGCACCTCGGGCGGCGCCTCGTTGGGGTTCACCATGCCGGAGCCGTAGATCGTCACGATGCGGCTCTCGGGGTTCTCCGGGTTGGGCTCGATGAACGTGGCCCAGAACTCGTCGTCGATGCCGCGGATGAGGCGGAGCTCCTCGAGGCTGTCGAAGGGCGCGTTCTTGATCGAGTAGGGATCCTTGAAGCGGCGGTAGACGTCGTTCTCCGAGCCGACCGTGCTGACCGCGTTCGCGCCGGGGTCGAACGAGAGTTGGTCGACGTCCTCGTCCCACCAGTCGATGATGGCGCTGACGATGTCCTGCCGCGTGTTGAAGAGCCCCTGCGCGTCCTGGACGCCGAAGAGCGAGTCGTAAGGGCTCGGGCTCTGATAGCCGCCCATCATCGCGAAGAGCTGTTGCGCGAGCGAGAGCTTCGCGTCGTCGCCGGCGATGAGGAGCGGGCGGTTCAGGTTGATCTTGCTGTTCTCCGCGAAGGCGACGACGTCGCACGTCCCCGGGAGATCGCTCAGGCCCTCGGCGGTGCGGAAGTCGATCGAGCCGACCTCGTCGGCGGTCCTCTCGTGATGGCAGAAGGGCGCGAGGACGAGGTTCGCGTAGCGCCAGACCGGGAGCTGGGGCGGCGGACGACCGACGAGCGAGCGGTAGAGCGGCGCCACGAGCTGCCGGATGGCTGGCTCCTGGGAGACGAGGAGGCGCGTGAGGTTCAGGCCGCTCTTGGCCATGTACTCGGCGCGGAGCGAGTCGCGCTGCGTGGTCGCCACGACGTAGCCGGTCGTGGTGGAGCGGTGCATGTCGGCGAGGAGCACGCCGAGGATCGCGATCGCCGTGATGGCGATGACGAGCGCCACCCCGCGCCGCCGCTCTCGACGCGCACGGGCGCCTCGCCTCGGGGCGCGCGAGGGAGGAGTGAGCCCAGGCTTTCGTCTCCGCTTCGTCATGGCGTGTAGGCGGCGTGGTTGAGGGCGTAGACGAGCGCGATGGTGGCGCGCGTGCCGAAGGTGATCTCACGCTCCGGGCGCGCGGGATCCGGGACCTTGATGCGGATCTTCACCTGCTTCGGCAGCCGGTTCATCTGCCCCGTGGCCTGGCGCGTGTCCCAGCTCTTGGTCCAGAGGTTGGTGGTGGGATCGAGGTACTCGAGCTCGAGCCCCGAGACGTCCTCGAGCAGGATCTCGACCCTGCCGCCGTGCTCGGGGTCGTCGTCGATGCGGTTCTGCTCGCGGCGCGCGAGCACGGTGCGCCCGCGGTCCTCGGGGTGGCGCGCGATGAAATAGCCGATCTCGTTCTGATCGCTCTCCTTCGCGCCGAGGAAGAGCCGCTGATGGCTGAAGCTCGCGAAGTCGAGGCGGCTGTTCCAGCCACGCCCCTTGCCCACGAAGGCAGGTCGGACGCGGATGAGCGAAGGGCTCGTCGGGAGGTGCACGGAGACGAAGGCCATCGAGATCTCGCGCTGCATGCGGTCGAGCGTGGCCGCGACCATGCGGTGCCGCTCGAGGCTCGTCTCGATGCGCTCCTTGTTCTTGGCCGTCTGGACGAACGCCGTGTAGACGCCTCCGCCGATCATCCCCAGGATGGTGATCGCGAGCATGGCCTCGATGAGCGTGATGCCGCGCGTGCGCTTCATTGCGTCACCGTCCCCTCGCTGAGGGCTTCGCCGAGCACCTCTTCCTCGCCCGGGAGCTTCGGCGGCTGCTCCGCGACGAGGAATTGCACCACGTCGAAGCTGCGGACCGAGTCGCCCTCCGGCCACGAGATGCGGACGTCGGCGCGACGCACCTGCTCCTCGATGAGCGGCTTGAGGATCGGGAAGGTGAGCTCGACGGCGAGCGACGACATGCCGTCGAGGCCCGTCCCGCCGGGCACGAAGTCCGCGAGGCTCGCCGCGCCGAAGGTGTCGACGGTCTCGTCGTCACCCGCCCCGAGCGCATCGCCCACATCCGGAAGGACGACGCGCTTCACGCTCCATTCGCACCGGTAGATGAGGTTGTCGACGCCCTCGCAGCACTCGCCGGCGTCGCTGAGGTCGACCGCGGGGAGGCCCTGGTTGGCGACGTGTTCCTCGATCTCGGCCATCTTGCAGCGCGCCAGGAGCGTCGCCATGTCGGTGCGCCGCGCGCGGAGGCCGATGTTCATCGCGCCGACTTCGCTCGAGAAGATCGCGACGAGGCCGATGCTGAGGATGGCCATGGCGACCATCACCTCGAGGAGCGTGAAGCCTTGCGTCTTCGTGCGCGCGCTCATCGATCCCTCACCTCGTCGCCTTCGGTGAGCTCGGGCGGCTCGTAGGGGAAGGGGTGCACCTTGGCCTTGCCCGTGAGCGGATGGATCTCGACCGTGTAGACGGTCTCGGACGCGTCGGCGATCTGGACGAGCGCGCGCTGCGTGCGTCCGCCGGGGAAGAAGTAGAGCGCCGCGCGCCCCTCGACGATGGGCTCCGGGTAGGTGGGCGTCGTGACCTTCACGAAGCGGATGCCGCTCCCGAGCGGTTGCGCCTTGTAGAAATCGATCTCGTCCCCGTCCGGATCGGTGATGGGGCCGAAGGCGCCGCGCGCACGCGACGGCTTGCTCTCGAGCTTGGCGCGCGCCGCCTCCCAGGGATCCACGGCGCCGAGGTCGGTCTCGTCGTCGGCTCCTCGGGCGCGCTCGTCGATGCGGCTGATCGCCACCCTGCCGGTCGTCTCTTCGAGGCCGATCGTCTGCTGCTCGAAGTCGAAGACGACGCGCACCGTGCGCCCGGTGCTGACGGAGCGGGAGTACGCGAAGCTCGCGGCCGCGGCGACGCGCATGGCGCTCGACCGTAGCTCGGTGCGCGTGAGCGCGCCGATGCCGAGCGTCGCTCCGGCCGCGGCGAGGGCCATGATGACGAACACGATCATCACCTCGATGAGCGTGAGGCCCTCGACGGCCCGCCGCGGCGCGCGAGTCATTCAGCGGATGTCGTCCTCGGTGCCGGTCTGACCGTCCGGCCCCGGCGAGACCACGATGATCTCGCCCCGCTCGCACTGGATGATGAAGTCGTTGCCCCAGGCGTCGACGGCGCTCTTGGAGCCGTCGAGGTACTTCGAGCGGATCAGCTCGTTGACGTCGGGGCAGGCGCGCGGGTTGTCGAGGCGGTACATGTTCACCGCGCTCTTCACCACCTGGACGGCCTTGGCCGTGTCGCGGACTCGCGCGCGCTCGAGCATCGGCATGACCGCGACGCCGATACCCGTCGCCAGCATGCCGACGATCACGAGCACGATCATGATCTCCATGAGGGTCATGCCCGCCTGGCGCTTCGCCCGCCGCATCATTCGCTTACGCATCTGGTTCATCGTTCGGTCTCCTTCGAGCACGACCCCTCGTGGGTCGTCATTGAATGTTGTCGTCGATCAGGAACGAGCCGCTCGGGCCCGCCGAAATCACGTCCACGTCGTCCGGGTCGAAGTACCCGGGGCACTCGACGTAGAGCTCCCGTCCCCAGCCGTCCTTCGGCATCTCGCGCAGGAAGCGGCGGCTCGAGGAGGGCGGATGCACGAGCTCGATGGTCGAGCGCGGGCAACGTCCGAACTCCTCTCGGAAGCGCACGAGGGCTTCGCGAGCCTCCTCGATGGCCTGTCGCGTGGTGCGTACGCGCTCCCGCTCTTCTTGCGCGCGGAAGGTGACCACGACGAGGGCGATCACGACGATCGTGAGCGCGAGGCCGAAGAGGCGAGCCCCCGTGATCCAATAGCGGAAGAACCCGCCCTTGGTGTTCTCCCAAGGGAGCGCGATGTTCGACTGGGATTTGCGTCGTTTCGCCATCGCACCCGTTCACTGGATGAACTCGTTGATCTGGATGAGGGGCATCATGATCGAGAAGGCGATGAAGCCCGCGGTGACGCCCATGAAGACGATGATCAGCGGCTCGATGAGCGAGGTCATCGTGGCGATGCGCATCTCCACCTGTTGGTCGTAGGCCGCGCCCACGTGCTCGAGCATCTCCTCGAGCTGACCCGAGCGCTCGCCGATGGCGATCATGTGCGTGACGATGGGCGGGAAGGCCCCGCTCGCCTTGAGCGGTCGCGCGAGACCTTCACCTTCGCGCACGCTGTCGCGGGCGCCCTCGACCACCTCCATGAGGCGCTCGTTGCCGAGGACGTTCTTGGTGATGTCCATCGCCTGGAGGACGGGGACGCCGCTCGCGAGCAGCGTCGAGAGCGTGCGCGAGAAGCGCGCGACGGCGACCTTGAGGAGGAGGTCACCCAGGATGGGCACCTGGAGGAGCTTCGTGTCCCACTTCTTCCGGCCCTCGGGCGTCGCGAGCCAGCGACGGAAGAAGTAGAAGCCCGCGCCAGCCAGGATGGCGAGGAGCCACCAATACCCGAGCATGATGTCGCTCAGGAAGATGAGGAGCTGCGTGTACCAGGGCAGGCTCTGGTTGAAGTCGGCGAAGATGCCGGTGACCTTGGGCACGACGACGGTCATCATCAGGATGAGGATGCCGATGGTCATGGCGAGCATGAACCCCGGGTAGGCGAGGGCGCTCGTGACCTTGTTCTTGAGCTGGGCCTGGCCTTCGAGGAAGTCGGCGAGGCGCGCCGTGACCGCTTCGAGCGTGCCGGAGGCCTCGCCGGCGGCGACCATGTTCACGTAGAGGCCGGTGAAGACCTTGGGGTGCGAGCGGAGGGCCTCGGCGAAGCTCTTGCCCTCGTTGACCTTGTCGCGTGCGTCGGTGAAGGCCGCTTCGAGATCGGGGTGCTCGATCTGATCGATGAGCGCGGTGAGCCCCTCGACGAGCGGGATGCCAGAGCGGAGGAGGACGGAGAGCTGCCGCGTGGCCATCGCCACGTCGAAGGTGGAGACGCGCTTGAAGATCTTGGTGAGATCGATGTCCTTGGCGCGCTTCCGCTCGGCCTCGGCGCGCTCGAGGACCTCCGTGACCATCACGCCTTCGCGCTTGAGGATGTTCCGGAGCGCGCGCGGGCTGTCGGCGTCGCGCACGCCCTTCACGGTCTTCCCCGCGCGGTTCACTCCCTTGTAGGCGTAGACCGTCACGCGCCTCAGCCCTCCTCTCCGGCCTGCGTGGCCGCGAGGACCTCCTCGATGCTGGTGATGCCGGCCATGACCTGGCGCGCGCCGTCCTCGCGGAGGAGGCGCATGCCCTGCTCACGCGCCACCTTCTGGATGGCCTTGGCGTCGCTGCCCTTGAGGATCTCGCGACGCACGGGCTCGTCGACGAGCATGAGCTCGTAGATGCCCTTCCGGCCGCGGTAGCCCGTGTGCCCGCACTCCTCGCATCCCTGCGGTCGGTAGAAGATGAGGCCGTCCTCGCGCGGCGTGCCCTCCACCTGGTTCGGCGGCGGGGGCGGCGCCATGCCCATGAGCTTGCCCTGCGAGAGGACGGTCGTGGCGGCCGCGCGCCGGATCTCTTCGATCTTGGGCGTGTTCGCCGTGAGGCCGAGCTCGAGGAGGTGCGCGTCGGTCGGGTAATAGGGCACGCGGCAATGCGGGCAGAGCCGCCGCACGAGGCGCTGCGCGAGCACGGCGAGGACCGAGGAGCTGATCTGGTAGGGCTGGATGCCCATGTCGACGAGGCGCGTGACGGCGCTCGGCGCGTCGTTGGTGTGCAGCGTCGAGAGCACCAAGTGACCGGTGAGCGACGCGTGGATCGCGATCTCGGCGGTCTCGTGATCGCGGATCTCACCGACCATGATCACGTCGGGGTCCTGACGGAGGAAGCTGCGGAGCGCGGAGGCGAAGGTGAGGCCGATCTTGGGCTGCACCTGGAGCTGGCCCACGCCGGGGAGCTCGTACTCTACCGGGTCCTCGGCCGTGAGGATGTTCCGGTCGGGCGTGTTGATGATGTTCAAGCAGCCGTAGAGCGTCGTCGTCTTACCCGAGCCCGTGGGACCGGTGACGAGCACGATGCCGTTCGGTCGGTGGATCAGGAACTTCATCAGATCGAGCTCGCGCTTGGCGAAGCCCAGATCCGCGAGGTCGAGCATGACGCGCTCCTTGTCGAGGAGACGCATGACCACACGCTCGCCGCGCGCGGTGGGGATGGTGCTCACGCGGACGTCGATGACCTTGCCCGCGATCTTCTTGGTGATGCGGCCGTCTTGCGGGAGGCGCTTCTCGGCGATGTTCAGCCCCGCCTCGATCTTCACGCGGCTCACGATGGACGGGAGGAAGCCGCGGTTGGCTTCCTTCCACTTCACGAGCTTGCCGTCGATGCGGTAGCGGACGACGACCTTGTCGCCGATGGGCTCGATGTGGATGTCGGACGCGCGCTCGCGCACCGAGGTGTAGAAGAGGTTGTTCACCCATCGGATGACGGGCGCCTCATCCGTCATGTCGATGAGGTCTTGGAGCTCGTCCTCTTCTTCGTCCGACTTCTCGTCGCCGAGGGCGGCCTCGTCCTTGCGCTCGTAGACGCGGTTGATCGCGTCGTCGATGGCCTCGGTGGGCACGCCCACGGGCTCGAGCGGGGACTTGAGGAGGACGCGGAGATCGTCGAGCGCGAAGGTCTCGAGCGGGTTGGCGATGGCGACCTGGATCGCGCCATTCTGCCGGCCGATGGGGAGCACGTGGTGCTGGCGTGCGAAATTGATCGGCACGATCTCCACGAACTCTTCGGGGATCGACTCGACGTCGATCTTCTCGAAGAAACGGAGCCCGAGCTCTTCGGAGATCGCGCGCACGAGGGCCTTCTCCTCGATCGCGCGGGTGGCGATGAGGACCGTCTCGAGCTCGACGCCCTTCTCCTCGGCGGTCGCGAGCGCCTCCTCGATCTTCTCGAGGGGGAGCACTCCGCGGCGCAGGAGGATCTCTCCGACGAACGAGGACTCCATGGGCTCAGTTCACTCCTTCGACCGGCGGCGCTTCCGGCGCCTCGGGCTCGATGATCATGTCCTGATCGAACGACTCTTCACCGGCGGATGGCTCGCTCCCCGCCGCGCCGCGGTAGGCGCCGATGGGGGCCGACGGGACGTGCTCGCGGACGGGCTCGGCGGCCGCGGCCGCGAGGAGCGCCGCTTCCTGATCCATGACGGCGAGCTCGCGGATGATCTCGGAGACCGCGCCGCGCGTGCGGCTGTAGTCGATGGCCGGGCGGTAGTCGTCCTGCGCGAAGACGAAGTGCCGATCGATGAACTCCTGCCGTTCACGCATCTTGCGCTCGAAGATGGCGCGGAGGTCCGAGGGGTCGCGGATGATGTAGGGCGTCAGGAAGAGCAAGAGGTTCGTCTTCTGTCGGGTCTTTTCGGTCTTCCGGAATAACGCGCCGAGGACGGGGATGTCCCCGAGGATGGGGATCTTCGTCTGCGTGGTGGCCTGTGTGTCGCGCATCAGACCACCGATGACCACGGTCTGCTGGTCGCGCACCATCACCTCGGTGGTGGCCACGCGGCGCGTGATCGAGCGCGCGCCCCACTCGCCCTCGGAGGCGCCGCGCTCGGAGATCTCTTCTTCGATCTCCATGCGGATCTCGTCGGCGTCGTTGATGTGCGGGGTAATGCGGAGCGTGGTGCCGACGTCCTGGCGCGGCACGCCCATGCCGCCGCCCATCATGCCGCGGTTGAGGCCGGCCATGCCCGCCATCCCCGCCGCGCCCGCGGCCCCCGTGACGCCCGCGAGCCCCGCGAGGCCGCCGATGCCGCCGAGGAGCGGGCCCGAGGTCTGGAGCGGGACGTTCTCGCCGACCGTGATCTCGGCCTGCACGTTGTCCATCGCGATGATGTGCGGCGTGGAGAGCACGTTCGCGTCGCCCGACGAGGCGAGCGCATTGATGACCACGCCGAAGGCCGGGATCGCGACGCCCATGAGCTGCTGCGAGTTCTCGACCGTGGGGCCGCGCACGCCGAGCGCAAGGCCGGTGAGCATGTCCTGCACGCCCATCTGCGTGGCGGAGCCCTGCGCGTTGAAGCCGAAGAGCGAGAGCGCGCCGTCCGTGGGGCTGTCGGGCAGGCCGCCGTGGAAGCTGAGCCCGAGCTTCGAGCTGCGGCTCACCGTGAGCTCCATGATGACCGCCTCGATGAAGACCTGGCGTCGCGGCGCGTCGAGGCGCTTGATGACGTTGCGGAGCGCCGCGTAGTCGTGGAGCGAGGCCGTGATGATGAGCGAGTTGGTGGGCTCGTAGGCGGTGATGCGGATCTCGCCCTCGAACATCGTGTTGCGCCCCGCGGCCGCCGCCGCCGCCCCGCGCGTCGCGGTGCCCTGGCCGCCTTGGCCGCCGCTCGTGGTCGCGCCGCCGCTCGCGCCGCCGACGATGGCCATCAGCGCGTCGGCGAGCGCCGTCGCGTCGGCGTGCTGTACGTGGTGCACGTGGATGCCGCCCTCGCCCTCGAGCGGGATGTCGAGGCGCCGGATCATCTCGAGCACCCGGAGATAGGCGCGCTCGGTGGCGACGATGATGAGCGAGTTGGTGCGCTCGTCGGGGATGATCGACTGCACGCCGCCGCCTTGGAAGCCGATGGTTTCGGTGGAAGGCGTCGCGGCCGGCGTCGTCGATGCGCTCTGCGCTTGGCCCTGTTGCTGACGTCCGCTCCGGCGCTGCGGCTGCGAGGTGGTGGAGGCGCTCGACGAGGACCCCTGACCGCCGGCCGGCGCAAAGATCTGGAGGAGCCGATCGGCGAGCTCACTGGCCGGCGCGTAGTGGACGGGCTCGATCCACACCTGCTCGCCGGTGCGCGCCACGTCGATGCTGCTCAGGATGCCGAGCATCCGCGTGATCTGCCGGCCCGTGTCGGTGATGATCAGCGTGTTCGTCGGGGCGTACGCAGTGACGGCGCCTTCGTTGGACTTGAAGCGCGAGAGGAGGTTCGCGGCGTCCTCGGCCGAGATCGACTCGACGCGCTGGATGCGCGTGATGAAGCGGTCGGTGTTGGGGACGGTGCCGCTCGTGCTCACCGGGAGCGGCTGGCTCTCGGAGCCCGCCGTCTCGATGATCTTGAGATAGCGACCGACGGGGACGACCGTCATGCCGTTGACCTCGAGGATGGAGAGGAAGGCCTCGTAGGCCTCACGGGCCGTCACCTGCGTGGGCGCGAAGACGCTGGCCTTGATGCTCCGCGCCTTGCCCGGGAGGATGAAGCGTCGCCCGGTCATGTTGGAGATGAGGCGGACGAGGTCGGGCAGGTCGGCGTCCTCGAGGTTGAACGTGACGCGCGTGTTCGGCGAGACCGGCTCGAACTCCACGCCCGTCTCGAATTCGCGCATCCCCGCCTCGGACGGCGAGCGAGGAGCTGGGACCCGCGTCGGCGCCGGCGCCTGCTGTTGCTGCTGCTGCTGCTGCTGAGCCGGGCGCGTCCGAGGGGGCCGCCTCGCCTGCGTGGGCGCGGGGGTGTCCTGCGCGCTCGCGGTCGGCGTGAGCTCGAGGAGGAGCGCCGCCATGAGCGCGAGCGGCCAGAACTTCTGCGCGATCGTCTTTCGCATTGGCTAATTCACCGTGTATTCGAGCGTCACGGGCTTGCCGCGACGGATGATCGAGAGACTGACTTTGTTGGAACCTCGGAGGGCCGTGAGCGCGTTGAGCGCGGCGTCGGCGTCGTTGCCGAGCGTGGCGACATCGAAGCCGTTGACCGAGCGGATCATGTCGCCGTTCTGCACGCCGAGGCGCCCGAGGAGCGCCGTGCGGCGGATGCCGTAGAGCTTTGTGCCCACGACCTTGCCGTTCTCCTCGTGGGCGATGGGGCGCGCGAGCCCGCGGAGGGCGTTGGGATCGGCGAAGACCTTGTCGAAGAGATCGCGGGTGACCGTGAAGTGCTCGTCGTCGATCTTGGTGATGCCCGCTTCCATCTCCTCGGTGGTGAGGCCGGCGTTTCGATCGTTGGGAGCGGCCGCCTCGGCGACCTCGGTCGCCTTTTGGATGGCCTCGGCCACGTTGGACGCGGCGGGCGCGCGCGACGGTTGGGTGTTGCCGGTGGCCCACATCGGGACCTCGCAGAGCCGTCCGCCCTGCCCGAGGATCACGCGGTGCGGGGAGATGGCCACGATCTGTCGCCCGGCGACGCTCATCCCCTCGCGGAAGAGCAGGGCCTTGGCCGAGCCCTCGCTCAGCGCCGCGACGGAGAGCGCGGGGTTCTTCGGGTTCACCACGGCGGCGACGAGCTTCACGTTGCCGTCGCAGCGGGTGATCGCGCCGCCGTCGTCGACGACGTAGGGCTCGCCGTTCTCGTCGGTGGCCCCCTCGGCGGGCGCGGCCGGTTGGGGCACGAGCGTCACGTCGGGACCGAAGATGTTGCGCGTGATGATCGCTTCGTTCGTCTTGGTCTCGCGCCTGAGGGAGGTCTCCACACCGTTCGGCAGGGAGACCGTCTCGCTCGACGTGCCCGAGAAGAGCGCGTGGGCGAGCAGCCCCATCGACCCCTGGGCGAGGAAGTACGCCGAGAGGAGGAGGGTGACCAGGACGATCCCGGTCGCGGCGGCCTGATGTTGGTTCGAGAACAAGTCTTACGAATCCTTCGGACGCAGCGGTCCGTGCTCAGATAAGCAACCGTCGTGCCTAGCGCAATCTTCGGCGGAAGCCCGTGGAATCCATGGAATTTCGGGCGCGCCGGCTACGGTTCGGTCGGTCGCTTGCGACAAGCTGTCACCCGGAGCCGTCCACGGCCCGAGCCCGTGACAAAGTGTCAATCGTCGTGGGCGCTGCTCGCGTCGAGTTTCCGGTAGATGGTGCGCGCGGAGATGCCGAGGAGCTGCGCGGCGAGCTGCTTGTCGCCGCCCGTGTGGGCGAGGGTCTTCTGGATGGCCTGCCGCTCGATCTCGTGGAGCGGGGTGCCGATGGGGAAGACCAGCCTGTCGACGACGTGCTCCGCCTCGGTGACGTGGCTCGGGAGATCGGCCACGTCGAGGACGTCCGAGCGCGCGAGGACGACCGCGCGCTCGATGATGTTCTCGAGCTCGCGGACGTTCCCCGGGAACGAATAGGAGACGAGCTTGTCCATGGCCTCGCGCGTCACCCGGAGCGGCGGCTTGCCGTTCTTCCGCGCGTACGTCTCGAGGAAGTGATCGACGAGGAGCGGGATGTCCTCGCGGCGATCGCGGAGCGGGGGCGCCGTGATACTGATGACGTTGAGGCGGTAGTAGAGATCCTCGCGGAAGGTGCCCGCCTCGACGAGCGCGCGCAGATCGCGGTGCGTGGCGGCCACGAGCCGGAGGTCGACGCGGGTGGTGCTCCCGCCGAGCGGTTCGAACTCGTTCTCCTGCAGGACGCGGAGGAGCTTGACCTGCACCGAGGGCGGGAGCTCGCCGACCTCGTCGAGGAAGAGCGTGCCGCCCGAGGCCTGCGCGAGCCGGCCCTCGCGGCGCTGCACCGCGCCCGTGAACGCGCCGCGCTCGTGCCCGAAGAGCTCGGACTCGAGGATGCCCTCGGGGAGCGCCGCGAGGTTCACCGCGACGAACGCGCCCTTGCGGCCGCTCTCGGCGTGGATGGTGCGCGCGAGCAGCTCCTTGCCCGTGCCGCTCTCGCCGAGGATGAGCACCGTCGCCGTGGACTGCGCGGCCTGCTTGGCGATGTCGAGCGCGCCGCGGAGCGCCTGCGAATGCCCGATGATCTCGCGCGAGCGGAGGCCCGAGAGCTCGGCCTTGAGCGTGCGGTTCTCGGCGACGAGGGCGCGGCGCTCGGCGGCCTTGCGCACCGTCTTGAGGATGGACATGCGCTTCAAGGGCTTCTCCACGAAGTCGTAGGCGCCCTCGCGCATGCACTCGACGGCGGTCTCCACCGTGGCGTAGGCCGTCATCACCACGACCTCCACGTCGGGCGCGATGGCCTTGAGCGCGCGCGTGAGCTCGAGGCCGTTCACGCCCGGCATCATCAGGTCGGTGAGCACCACGTCGACCTTGCGCTCGCGGACGATCTCGAGCGCGCGCGCGGCCGAGGGCGCCGTCATGGTGCGGAACTCGGCCTTCTCGAAGATGCGCTCGAGCGACTCGCGGCTTCCGTGCTCGTCGTCGACGATGAGCACTCTGGGCATTCGTTCAGTCAACGGCTCTACCTCTGGGGCAGCCTGTCAAACTGGCAAGCCCGATGAAAAATTGTCACGCAGCTCGCGGAGACGGCAAGTTTCGGACGATGCCCACCAAGATCGAATGCGCCCTCCTCGAGACGGAGCTCTCGCGCGTGCCGGCGCGGTGCCGAAAGCTCGAGGAGCTCGGCTACGACGGGACCTTCACCTTCGAAGGGCCGCACGAGCCCTTCTTGCCCCTCCTCCTCGCCGCCGAGCACGCGCCGAAGCTCGAGATCGGCACGGGTGTGGCCATCGCCCTCGCGCGGAACCCGATGGTGACCGCGCAGCTCGCCTACGAGCTCCAGAAGGTCTCGAAGGGCAGGTTCGTCCTCGGCCTCGGCTCGCAGGTCCGCGCCCACGTCGAGCGGCGGTACAGCATGCCCTACGACCGCCCCGTCGCGCGCATGAAGGAGTTCGTCCTCGCACTCCGCGCCATCTTCGGCGCCTTCGAGGGCGAGGGGAGGCTGGCGTTCGAAGGCGAGTTCTACCGACACACCCTCCTCCCGCCGCTCTTCAACCCGGGCAAGAACCCCTTCGGCCCGCCGCGCATCCACCTCGCCGGCGTGAACGAGCAGATGGTCCGCGTGGTCGCCGAAGTCGCCGACGGGCTCATCGTGCACCCGTTCCACACCAAGCGGTTCCTCGAGGAGGTGACGCTCCCCGCGGTCGAGGCGGGGAAGCAGCGGCGCCTGCACGCCGTCGCGCCCTTCGAGATCGCCGTCCAGGCCTTGGTGGTGATGGGTGAGACCGAGGAGGAGCTCGAGCAAGCACGCGCCGCGACGCGCGCGCAGATCGCCTTCTACGCCTCGACGCCCTCGTATCGAGCGGTGCTCGAATCGGAGGGCTACGGCGAGCTCCAAGAAGAGCTCCAGGCGCTCACGCGACAAGGGCGTTGGGGCGAGATGGCCGCGTGCATCGACGACACGCTCTTCGAGCGTGTGGCCTACGTGGGGACGCCCGAGGAGGTCGCCGAGGAGCTCCACGATCGCCTCGCGGGCTTCGCGGCGCGCATCGCGATCGCCACGCCGTTCCACATCGGCGATCCGTGCAGCGCGCGGATGATCTCGCGATATCGCGCGATCGAGGCCGGTCAGTCGAGGTAGGGCACGGGCTCGGCGAGGTGGCGCGTGCCGAGCCAGCGCATGAGGCGCGTGCTCGGCGCACCGTCCTCGTCGTACTCGATGAGCGCGTACGTGAGGCCGCTGTCCTGGCCGAGGTGATGGAGATCGAGGTTGATCATCTTCATCCACGTGCCGGTGTTCACGAGGATCTTCCCGTTCGGGAGGCGCACGAAGCGCGGGCCGTGGCTGTGGCCGACGATGAGCGTGTGCACGCCGTGCGTGCGCGAGAGCACGCGCTTGCATCGCTCGTCGAAGCCATGCGTGACCTCGAAGACCTCCTCACGGAGCCGTGACGGGATTGCGAGGAGCCCTCTCCAGAAGCTCCGGAAGGCGAAGATGCGGTGCCGGAGGAAGTGCTTGGTCGACCACCAGGAGAAGAGCAGGAAGAGCTTGGGGTCGAAGATGGCCGACGCGACGAGGAAGCGGCCGAGCGGCTGGACGCGATCGATGTACTGCCGCGACTGTTTGAGCGGGTTCATCACGTCGGTGATCCAGAGCGCGCCCCAAGGCAGGTTGAGGACGGTGGTGCCGTCCTTCCGCGTGGTGACCATGTTGCGGTAGTCGACGCGGTGGACGCGCTCGAACTGATGCCCGTGCCTGATCTGGATGCCCTCCGGCAGGTAATAGGTGTCCGACGCCGTGATGAAGCGGATGCGACCCTCGCCTCCCTCGGGCGCCACGTATCGGATGAAGGTCTCCTGCGCGCCGGGGAGCCACATCTCGATGTCGTGGTTGCCCGGCAGGTAGGTGAGCCGATTGAGCGGGTTGCCGAGGAAGCGCTGGATGGCCGCGCAGAAGATCGGATGGCCCTCGAGGCAGAGGCGCACGCGCTCGGCGGCGATTTCATCGGTGATCTCGCGGGGCCAACGCCCGCCGATCTTCACCTTGAGCAGATCGAGGATGTCGCCGTTGAGGACGAGCTCGGTCCCCGCCGATGAACCCCCGCGGTGATGGTCGAGAAGCTCCGCGAATCGGTCGTCGTAGAAGAAGTCCTCGAAAGGATTCGGCTTCCCCGGTTCTTGACCCGTCGATAGGTGCAGATCGCTGAGGACGAGTCGGGTGAGTCGCATCGCCACGATCAGTATGCCCGACAATGGTATGGATGCGTCCATGTTCGACGAGCCTCGATGGATACGGGCCTCCGGCCGGACGCTCGCGGCCTATGCGGCGGGCGAGGGGCGGCCCGTGGTCGTGCTCCCCGGCGTCTGGGATCTCGCGGCCTCCTTCCGCGAGCTCGTGCCGCCGCTCGTCGCGGCGGGCCATCGGGTGATCGCGTTCGACCTGCCCGGCCACGGCCGGAGCCCGAGCTGGGGGGAGACGTCGATCTCGCTCGCTTCGCTCTCGAAGGTGCTCGCCGACGCGCTGGCGGAGCTCGGCGTCGAGCGCGCGCTCGTGGTGGGGCACGACTTCGGCGCGCGTCTCGGGCGAGAGCTCGCCGCGCGACATCCTGGGCGCGTCTCGGCGCTCGCCTCCATCGCGATGGTGCTCACGGGGCGGATGCCCGTCGATCCCGTGGCGCTCTTCCGCGAAGCGCTCGGGCCGCGCTTCTTCCTCCTCGCCATCGAGGCGCCGGGCCCCGTGGAAGCCCTCCTTCGCCGCGACGTCGAGCGCACCCTCGCGTTCTTCCACCGCGGCGCGCGCCCCGGCTCCGTGCCCTTCGAGGATACGCAGTACACCTTCTTCGACGAGCTCGATCGCTTCGATCCCGCGGCGGCGCCGGGCTACTTCCTGCACGACGAGCCCTGGCGCTCGCGCTACGTGGAGGCCTTCGAGGCGAGCGTCTTCGACGACGCGCTCGCCTGCCTCCGCCCCCTGACGCAGAACTGGCGCGACGAGGGCGATCGCCCCGAGGGGCTCGACATCCCCGTCGCGTTCATCCTCGGCGAGCTCGACGCGCTCGTCCCGCCGAGCCGCCTCGAAGGCGCCGATCTCCGCCCCCTCTTCCCGAACGCCGTGGTCGAAGTCGTCCGCGGCGTCGGGCATCATCCCCATCTCGAGGCGCCGCACGACGTGGTCGCGCGGCTCCTCGAGCTCTCGAGAGGTGCGTCATGGTGAGACTCGCATTCGTCCTCCTCCTCCTCGCGCCCGTCACGGTCGCCGCGCAGGGGACGCGCGCGCCCGTCCGCCTCGGTGAGCTCGAGAGCGTCGGCGCGCTCGACACGAAGACCGCGAAGGATCGCATCTCGAAGGTCTTGCCCCAGCTCCGCGCCTGCGTCGTGGGCGAGGACGGCAAGTCGCGCGTCTCCGGTATCGCGCGCTACCGCGCCCTCGTCGTCGCCGACGGAACGATGATCGCCACCGAGGTCGCGTCGAGCAGCCTCGGCGATCGCTCGATCGAGCGCTGCCTCGCCGAGGCGCTCAAGACCGTGACCTTCCCCGAGGCTCGCGACGGCCGCGACACCCACCTCCACCTCGATCTCCTGGTCGGCGACGAGCGGACGCCCAGCGCCGAAGTGCGTCGCGCCACCGGCGGCCCGGGCGACCCCGAATTCGACGAGCGCGAGGATCCCACGCCCGCGGTGCCCGAGACGCGGCCGAGCCCGCAGGTGCTCGTTTCGATCCGCGCGCTCCAGGGGGAGCTCACCAAGGAGGCCGAGGAGCGTGCCAGCTCCCGCGCCGTACGCGCGTTCCGCGCTTGCTACGAGCCGCGCCTCGCCGCGAGTCCCGGGCTCGCCGGACGCATCGCCCTCCGGACGAAGATCACCCCACGAGGAGAGGCGCGCGAGGTGAAGCTCGCGTTCACCACGCTCCCGCAAGCGCTCACCGACTGCGTGGTCCGCGCGGCGCAGCTCATCCCCTTCGAGGCGCCGACGCGCGAGGTCGTCACCGAGTGGACGATCGTCCTCGCGCCGCCACCTTGAGCGTCAGGGCTTCCCGTTCATCCCGAATTTGGACGCGAGCCACTCGAGCGGCGCCTTCCAGCGGGACGTGGGCTCACGTCGCTCGCCGAGGAAGAGGCGGACCCGGTCGGGATCCAGCTTCCAGAGCATCTCGAGCACGCCAGCCTCGCAGAGCGTGCGCGCCGCGGGATCGGCGATCTTCTCGGTGAGCTTGAGGATGCGGTGGTTCTCGACGAGCTGGATGCCGCGGAAGTGATCGATGTGGTTCTCGAGGGCGAGCTCGGCGAGGTGCGCGAGGAGGAGGAGGCCGGCGCCTCTCCCTTGGAAGTCGTCGCGGATGAGGATCGCGTACTCGGCGATGTTGGACCCAGGCGCCTCGCGCACGCAGCGCGCGACGCCGATGCCGATCGGGGGATCGTCGAGGGTGCCGAGCGCGAGCGCGAGGTGATCACGCTGATCGGGGTGCGTGAGGTACTCGATCTCCTTCTCGGTCGGCTTGTGGTTGGGGGAGAGGAAGCGCTCGTAGAGGGAGCGGTTGCCGACGTGGGTGAGGCCTTCTTTGAGCGCTTCGCGATCGTCGGGGCCGAGCGGCCGGATCTGCACCCAGAGTCCGTCTTCGAGGCGCGTCACGTAGGGCTCGAGCACGGGCTTCATGCCTCCACTTTGGACATCCGCCCCGAGAATGCCAATCCCCCCAACGAAAAGAGGGCCCGGTCCGAAGACCGCGCCCTCTCCTCAGTTGCCCTCGATGGGGCGGTCACTCAGCCTTGCTGAACTCCACCGTGGCGCCGAGGCTGATCGAGTCACACGGGCCGTTGGCGCTCGAGCGGATGTCGAGGAGGCCGGCCGCGAGCTCCTTGATCGCCTCCGGCTCGATCGGGAGGTCGAGCGAGCCGAGGAGGCTCTCGAGATCCGTCCAGAGACCGCCGCCCTGGCCGTCGTCGAAGAGCACGGCGCCGCCGATCACCGCGTCGGTGGAGGTGTTGGCGCCGGGGGCGGAGATGACGATGCGAACGTTCGAGAGGTTGAGCGTCAGGCTGACGGGCTCTTCACCGATGTTGATCTCGGGGATCGTGAGCGGAAGGGTCGAGAGCTCGACCGTGATGTCGCCGTTGCCGGAAACGCGACCGCAGACGTCCTGGAGCGCAGAGATCTTCTCGCCGTTGACCGCGAGCGAGAGGAGGACCTCGTCGTCGCCCGCACCCTCGTAGCCGGTGACGGTGGCCACGATCGAGATGTCGCCGTTGGCGATGGCGTCGTCGATGATCCCCTGGATGTCGAGGTCCTCGGAGAAGTTACCCGCAAGGCCGAGGAGCATCCCGAGCGCGTTGTCGATGCCGCCCTCGAGGTCCTGGATGCCGCAGCCCTCTTCCTCGTCGACCGTGTTGTGGTTGTCGAGGTTGAAGCCGATCGCTTCGCCATCACCCGGGAGCTTGAGGGCCGTGAGGGTCCAGAGTTCGTCGCCCGAGCCGGGGTTCTTGCAGGTGAGGTTGCCGCCGCCGCCGCCGCCGCCGCCGCCGCCGCCGCCGCCGCCGCCGCTGTCATCGCCGCAGGCCGCAGTGCCGAAGGCCAGGGCACCGGCCAGAATGGAAGAGAAGAAGGTACGCTTGAGGGTCATCGGTGGTCTCCTGAGATCGACGCGCGCCGATCGAGGCTCGCGAGATCGACGTCGCACCGCCGAGTTCTCTCGACGGCGGCGCGACGATAACAAAAAATCCCCCCACGACGTGGAAAATTGATCTCGGGGGAGCTTTTTTCCCCGTGCGCGAAACCCGGCGGCCATCTCGACGACATCTTTTTTTCACGCGACTCCGGGGGGCGATGGGTGTACAACGAGGCCCGCAACGATGTCCTCCCGTCCCTTCGCTCGCGCCGCGATGGCGATCGCCCTGACGGGGATCGCCGCGATAGCTCCAGAGAACGCAGAGGCGCAGCGTACGCGGGCGGTGGCCGAGGGCGTCGAGGAGACGTGGGACGAGCCGCCCCGTGAGCCCGTCGAGGCGACGTTCGTCGAGCGCGGTCGCGCGCTCCCGCCGCTCGAGGAGGTGGTCGAGAAAGCACTCACCTTTGCGCCTGATGTGCGCTCCGGAAGGGCCGCCGTCGAGGTCAGCCGCGCGAGCCGGGTGAACGCACGGCGAGCGCCGATGTACAACCCGCACTTCGAGGTCCAGGCCGAGCGATCGCGGAACGGCGCGACGCAGGGCACGCCGTGGACGGCGACGTTCTGGCTGCCCTTCGAGATCTCGGGCACGCGGAATCGCCGCATGAAGGAGGCCGACGCCTACGTCCACATGCACGATCTGGGCGTGGAGGTGGCCCAGGCGACGGCGGCTGGCGAGGCCATCGCGGCCTACGGGCGCGTGCTCGTCGCCGCCGAGCGCGTGCGCGTCCTCGAGCGCCTGCTCGTCGTGGCCCGGGAGGCCGCGCGGATCTACGAGGCACGGATGGAGGTCGGCGACGCCATCCTGCGCGACGTCACGATGGCGAGGATGGACCTCGGGCGCACCCAGGCGCTCCTCGCCGAGGCCCAGGGGCAGTTCGCCTCGGCCCTCTCCGATCTGCTCCGCCTCACGGGCGAGCGCTACGACCGGGTCGAGACGCACGCCATCCTGCCGCCCGAGCTCGACCTCGAGGCCTTCGTCGCCAAGGTGGACGAGCGGCTCGCGCCCTCCGTCGCGGCGCTCGAGGCCCAGGGGCAGTTCTATCGCGAGCAGAAGGTCCGGCTCGCGCGTGAAGCCGTGCCGGCTGCGTCGCTGATGATCATCGGTGGACAGGGAGACGCGGGCGACGGGCGCTTCGGTCTTGGCCTCGCGTACGAGATCCCGGTCATCCGTTCCAACCAGGGCGAGCGCGCCTTCGCCGAGGCCGAGAGCCAGCGCGCGCAGATCGAAGGCGACATCCGCGCGTCGGTGATCCGCGCCCGCCTCGAGGGCATCCTCGAGCAGCTCCGCCGCGAGAAGGAGGCCTACGACGTGCTCACGACGGTCGCGCTACCGGCCGCGGACGAAGCCGTCGAAGCCGCCGTGGCGACCGCGGCCGGCGGTAAAGAAGACGCCTTCGTGGTGATCGTCAGTCGCCGCGAACGGGTGCTCCTCGCCCTA
This sequence comes from Myxococcales bacterium, assembly GCA_012744445.1. Taxonomy (GTDB): domain Bacteria; phylum Myxococcota_A; class Polyangia; order Polyangiales; family Houyiibacteriaceae; genus JAAYBZ01. The sequence continues at coordinate 23,962 of JAAYBZ010000030.1, forward strand.
CAACGGCTCGAAGTCGTCGAACGGCAGTGGTCGTTGCTCGGGGAGTTGGTTCAATTGACGGGAGAGATGCCATGAACACCTCACGTGCATCGGGAGGCGAGGCCTCCCCGAGCGGAGAGGGGCCAGCCGTGGAAGCGGCGCGCTCGAAGGCGAAGTGGGGAGTCGTGCTCGGCGTCGTCGTCCTCGGGGCAGTCGGCGTGGCGATCTTCTCCGGAGACGACGACGAGCCGGCGCCGGTCGTCGCGGACGTCCCCCGCGTGGAGGGTGATCGCATCCACTTCTCCGCGGCCTTCGCCTCGCGCATCGGCCTCGAGGTCGCCGAGGTGCGAGAGGCGCCGCTCAAGCCCGTCGTGTCGGTGGTGGGCATCGTGGCCCTCGACCCCGAGCACGTGGCGGCCGTCGGCACCCGACTGCGCGGCCTCGTCCGCTCGGTCCGCAAGTTCGAGGGCGACGTGGTGAAGGCCGGCGACGTCCTGGCCGAGATCGAGAGCGCCGAGCTCGGCGAGGCGCAGGCCTCCGTGTCGATGCTGCGCGCCGAGCGCCAGGCCGCGATCATCAACGCCGAGCGCGAGAAGAGCCTCCTCGAGCAGCGCCTCTCGACGGCCCGCGAGGCCGAGGTGGCCGCGGCCGAGCTAAAGAAGGTCGAAGCGCTCCTCGACGCCGCCACGCAGCGCGTCCAGGCCCTCGGAGGCGAAGCGCCGGGTGGCAAGCGCGAGCTCGGCCGCTACGTGCTGCGCGCGCCGATCGACGGGACCATCATCGACCGCCACATCAACACCGGGCAGTCGGTCGAGTCGAACCTCGTCGCCTTCCGCATCGGCAACCTCGATCACCTCTGGGTCGAGCTCGCCGTCTACGAGCAGAACCTCGGCAGCATCGTCGTGGGCGACGCCGTCTCGCTCAAGCTGCTCAGCAACCCCGAGGTCGTCATCGAGGGGCGCGTCGCGCACATCGGCGCGCAGGTCAACCCCGAGACGCGCAGCGCCGACGTACGCGTCGAGGTCGACAACCGCGATCGCAAGCTCCTCCCTGGCCAGGCCGTCACCGCCGAGATCCAGGCGACCCGCGGCGCGAGCCAGCCCGTCCTCCTCGTTCCGCGTGCGGCGGTCACGGTGGTCGACGGACAGCCCACCGTCTTCGTGAGCACCGGGGAGAACCAGGTCCGCGTCGTCGAGGTCACCCTCGGCAAGAACGACGGCGACGATCAGCAAATCCTCTCCGGGCTCGAGGTGGGCGATCGCGTGGTCTCCAAGGGCGTCTTCGCGCTCAAGAGCGAGCTCTTCAGGTAGGCCCCGATGCTGGGAAAGATCGTCGTCGCCTCCATCCGTCGTCGGGGCATCACCCTCGGGGCGCTCGGAGTCTTGCTCGCGGCCGGCTTCTTCGCGATGCGCTCCTTGCCCATCGACGCGATGCCGGACGTCTCGACCATCCAGGTCGCCGTCCTCACCACGGCGCCGGGCCTCAGCCCGATCGAGGTCGAGCGCACGGTGACGATGCCCATCGAGAACGCGCTCAACGGCACGCCGGGGCTGACCGAGCTCCGCAGCGTCTCTCGTTCGGGCCTCTCCGTCGTCACCGTCGTCTTCGAAGACGGGATGGACGTGTGGTTCGCGCGGCAGCTCGTGCTCGAGCGGCTGCGAGGCGTCGATCTCCCGCCCGTCGCCGAGACGCCCGAGCTCGGCCCCGTCTCCTCGGGCCTCGGCATGATCTACCAGTTCGTGGTGAAGAGCGATCACCACTCGCCGATGCAGCTCCGCACGCTCCTCGACTGGGAGATCGTGCCGAAGCTCCGCGGCGTCCCCGGCGTCATCGAGGTCAACACGATGGGCGGGGAGCTCAAGCAGTTCCAGGTGCGCGTCGACCGCGCGCGGCTCCTCGCGCAGAACGTCACGCTCGGCCAGGTCGTGGAGGCGCTCCAGGCGGCCAACCTCAGCACCGGCGGCGGCTACGTCGAGCGCGGCGAGGAGGCCTTCACCGTGCGCGGCCAGGGCATGCTCCGCTCGGTCGAGGAGATCGCCCACGTGGTCATCCGTACCGACGCCGACGGAACGCCCATCCTCGTCGGCAGCGTCGCCGACGTGCAGGTGGGCAAGGCGCTCCGGCACGGCGTGGTCACGTTCAAGGGCGAGGGCGAGGCCGTCACCGGCATCGTGATGATGCTCCTCGGCTCCAACAGCCGCGACGTGGTGGCCGCCGTCGGCGAGCGCGTGAAGCAGATCCAGGCCGAGCTGCCGGCCGGTGTGCAGATCGAGGTCGTCTACGACCGCGCGGACTTCGTGGGCCGCACGATCTCCACGGTCATGACCAATCTCACCGAGGGCGTGTTGATCGTCACGCTCGTGCTCGCGCTCTTCCTCGGCACGATCCGCGGCGCCTTCGCCGTGGTCCTCGGCATCCCCGCCGCGATGAGCGTGGCGCTCCTCGGCATGCACGCCTTCGACGTGACGGGTGACCTCATGTCGCTCGGCGCGATCGACTTCGGCTTCCTCGTCGACGGGCCCATCGTCATCCTCGAGGCGATCATCGCCGCCACGGCGGGGCGCAAGCTCGTCGGCATGGCGCGTGCCAAGGAGTACGCGCGCATCGCCTCCTCGGTCGCTCGTCCGGTCGCCTTCGCCGTCGCGATCATCGTCCTCGTCTACATCCCGCTCCTCGCGCTCGAGGGCATCGAGGGCAAGATGTTCCGGCCGATGGCCATCACCATGGCGTGCGCGCTCTTCGGCGCGCTCATCTACGCCATCGTCTTCTTCCCCGCGGTCTTGGTCACGATGGTCCCGCCCTCGAAGGGACACGGGCCCAAGTGGCTCGAGTGGATCTCCGAGAAGTACGCGGCGATCGCGCCCTCGGCGCTCCGTCACCGCTGGGCGCTGCTCGTGGGATCGTTCGTGGCGCTCTTCGGCATCGGCTGGATCTTCGCGCAGCAGGGCGCCGAGTTCGTGCCTCGCATCTTCGAGGGCGACGCCGTCGTCACGATCCGCCGCTCGCCGAGCATCTCGCTCGAGGAGGCCCTCCGCCTCGACCTCGAGACCGAGCGCGTGCTCCAGTCCTTCCCCGAGGTGGTGTCCACCATCGCCATGACGGGCCGCGCCGAGGTGGCGACCGATCCCGTCGGCAACGACAACACCGACATCCTCACGCGCCTCCGGCCGCTCGACGAGTGGACCACCGCCGACGACTTCGACGATCTCTCGAAGGCCTTCAAGGACGCCATCGAGTCGCAGGTGCCGGGCACCTTCGTCTCGGTCTCGCAGCCCATCGAGGACCGCACCAACGAGATGATCAGCGGTTCGCGCGCCGACGTGAAGATCGAGGTCTACGGCCCCGAGCTCGACGTGCTCTCGGAGATCACCGCCAAGATCGGCGCCGTGGTGCGTGACATCCGCGGCACGGGCGACATCCGCGTCGAGCGCGTGCTCGGCGCGCCGATGATCAACGTCGAGGCCAACCGCGCGAAGATGGCGCGCCACGGCGTGGAGGTCGAAGACGCGTTCCTCGCGCTCCGCGCCGCGCGCGAGGGCGTGCAGGTGGGCGAGCTCTACGAGCAGGAGCGGCGCTTCGACATCCGCGTGCTCCAGCCCGCGGCGGCCCCCACGGCGGAGGCCATCGGCGAGCTCTTCGTGTCCACGCCCGCGGGCCTCAGCGTGCCGCTCCGCGAGGTGGTCGATCTCTCGGAGGGCGACGGCCCCACGGCGGTGAGGCGCCAGGATCGGAGCCGCGCCGTACGCGTCGACGTGAACCTCCGCGGCCGTGACCTCGTCTCGTGGGTGACCGAGGCGCAGGCCGCCGTGAAGGCCGCCGTGGACGTGCCGAACGGCTATCGCCTCATCTGGGGCGGCCAGTTCGAGAACTTCGAGCGCGCCCAAGCCCGGCTCGCCATCGTCGTCCCCGTCGCCGTCGGGATCATCTTCGCGATGCTCTTCTGGATGTTCCAGAACCTCCGCTTCGCGATCGCGGTCTTCGCGATCGTGCCGCTCTCGCTCATCGGCGGGATGATCGGCCTGATGTTGCGCGACCTCTCCTTCAGCCTCCCGGCGGCCGTCGGGTTCATCGCCCTGGGCGGCATCGCGGTGCTCAACGGCGTCGTCATCGCGTCCGAGGTGCGGCGACGCATCGACGAGGGCGAGGAGCTCGAGCACGCCATCGTGCATGGCACGACGCACGTCGTCCGCGCGGTGCTCACCACGGCCACCGTGGCGGCGCTCGGCTTCTTGCCGATGGCGCTCGCGAAGAGCGCGGGCGCCGAGGTGCAGCAACCGCTCGCCACGGTCGTCGTCATCGGCATGTTCGTCAGCACGGCGCTCACGCTGCTCGTCTTCCCGGGCGTCCTCCGCATGCTCCTCGCCGGCTACGAGCCGGTGGACGAGAGCCTCCGCGAGGACTGGGACGCCTGGACCGAAGAGGAGGGAGCCGCCCACCGCGCGCTCCCGCACCCGGCCGAGTGAGTCCCATGGGCCGCCGGATCCTCATCGCGGGCTGCGGCTACGTCGGCGGGGCGCTCGCCGCGCGGCTCCTCGAGCAGGGCGACGAGGTCTTCGGGCTCAAGCGCTCGCCCGAGGGGCTCGACGCGCGCATCCATCCGATCGCGGCCGACGTCACGGATCCGGCCACGCTGGGCGCGCTCCCGCGTGTCGACGCGCTCGTCTACGCCGTGAGCGCGGGCGGACGTCACGAGGGGGCCTATCGAGGCGCCTACCTCGAGGGCGTGCGCAACGTCCTCTCGGCGCTCGAGCGCGGCCCGGGGCTTCCGTCGCGCACCGTCTTCGTCTCGAGCACGGCCGTCTACGCGCAGGACGACGACTCCTGGGTCGACGAGTCCTCCGAGGTCTCCGGCGCACGCCCGACGAGCCGCCTCCTCCTCGAGGCGGAGGACGAGGCGCGGCAGGCGAAGGGCGCGGTCGTGCTCCGTCTCTCGGGGCTCTACGGCCCGGGGCGGCACCACCTGATCCGCACCGTCGACGAGGGGCAGATCGCCACGAGCGACCCCTACACCAACCGCATCCACCGCGACGACGCGGCGCAGGCCATCGCGCTCCTGCTCGACCAGGGGCGCGCGGGGCCGCTCTTCATCGGCACCGACGACACGCCCGCGCGGCTCTCCGAGGTGCGCGCGTACATCGCCGAGCTGCTCGTGCGCGAGCGCGGCGCGCCCCTCGAGGCGAAGGCGGCCGAGCCCCTCTCCGCCGCCGGACGCTCGGGGAGCAAGCGCCTCTCCAACGCGCGGCTCCGCGCGCTTGGCTTCCGGCCGGCCTACCCGAGCTATCGCGAGGGCTACCCGGAGATCGTGCGCGGTTACGTCTCGCGCGGCCCTTCGACGTAGAGCGCGTCGCGGCCGACGAGATCGAGAGGGCCATCCACGTCCCGCGCGAGCGTGGGCACGTGCGCTCGCGTGACCGCGCAGCCCGCGCCCCTCGCCGCGCGCTCGTTCCGCGCGCCCGAGTCGTGGTGGCCGAAGGCTGTGTCGAAACGCCGAGGGAGCGGGACGAGGAGGGCGCTCGTGCCGAGGCCCTCGGCGTCGGGGACGAGGACGACGTCGCCTCCGGCGTCGAAGATGGGCTCGAACGAGCCCGCGCTCGCCTCGGGGAGATCGGCCATCACCACGAGCGCGCGATCGAAGCCCCGCGCGGCGATCGCGTCGAGCGCCGCGTCCACGATCTCGGAGAAGGCGCGGGGAGGGGAGGGATCGCGCAGGACGTCGCAGCCGAGGGCGCGGGCGAGCGATTCGACCTCGTCGCCGTCGGTGCCGACGAAGATGGCCTCGAAACGGCCCGACGCGGAGAGTGCCTCGATCACGCGCGAGAAGCACGCCCTGGCGAGGCGGGCGCGCTCGGCCTCGCCCAGCACGGCCGAGAGGCGGCTCTTCGCGCGGCCGAAGGCCTTGGCCGGGACGAAGGCCGCCGTCGTCATCCGAAGCGTGCCTCCGCGAAGGCGAGCACCTCGTGCGCGAGGCGTGCGCGATCGGCGCGGTCCTTCATCACGATGGAGGTCTCGAGGACGTGCGCGCAGGAAGGCGCCTCGTCGCCGCGCTCGACCACGAAGCCGTCGAGGAGCGCGCCGTAGTGGGTGGCGACGGTGCCCGCGCTCGCCTCCACGCCCTCGAGCGCGCGGATCATCTCCGCGAGCGGCCCTTTGACGGCGCGACCGGAGACGATGGGCGAGACACCGACGCAGGGTTTCTCGGCCACGCGCTCGCGCACGCCGCGGAGCGTGAGGATCGGATCGATCGAGACGTAGGGGTTGGAGGGCGCGAGGAGGACGAGCGTGGCGCGCTCGAGCGCGTCGAGGACCTCGGGCGTGGGCTCGTCGGGGCCGGCGTATCGCACGGCGCGGAGCGTCCCCTGCGCGCGGTGACGCACGAGCCAGTCCTGGAAGGGCTCCTCGCCGCGTTCGAGCGTCGTGATGCGCGTGGGGCGCGCTTCTTCGGTGGCGGGGAGGAGGCGGTGTGCGACGCCGCATCCCGCGGCGAGCTCGGCGGTGACCTCGGTGAGCCGCAGGCCGCGGCGGAGTTTCTCCGTGCGCGCGAGGTGCGTCGCGAGGTCGAGATCCCCGAGCATGAAGAAGGCGTCCTCGCCGAGCGCGGCGAGCCGCTCGTGCGCGCGGAACGTCTCGCCGGCGAGGCCCCACCCGCGCGCCTCGTCGGCGAGGCCCGCGAGCGTGTACATGCAGGTGTCGAGATCGGGCGCGATGTAGAGGCCGAGGTGCTCGAAGTCGTCGCCGGTGTTCACCACGGCGGTGAGCGACTCCGGGCCGAGGACCTTGGAGAGCCCGTCGAGGAAGCGCGCTCCGCCGACGCCACCCGAGAGCAGCACCACGCGATCGAGCACGCTCATGCGTAGAGGTCCTCGTCGGGATCGCGGAGGAGCTCACGCACGCTCGCCTCGCGCCGATCGAAGCTGAGGCCCCGCACGATCACGACGGGCCGCGCTTCGTCGCTCTGTCCTGCGACGAGATCAGCGGCCGCGGCGATCTGATCGGCGAGGGCGGTCTTGGTGTACTCGAGCGGGCGGCCGAGGAGATCCCTGCGCCCCACGTGATCGACGAGCGCCGGGATCCCCGAGACGCCGATGGCCGCGCCCACCGTGCCGTGACGGAAGGGCCGCCCGTGCGAGTCGGTGACGACCACGCCGAGCCGCACGGCGTAGTGCGCCTCGAGGGCGATGCGGAGCGCCGTGGCGCTCGCCTCGGGGTCGGCGGGGAGCAGGAGGACCCAGGGGCCGGCGCCAACGTCCTCTCCGGGCGGGCCCGCGTTGGAGGCGTCGATGCCCGCATTGGCCGAGATGAAGCCGAGGCGATGCCGCGTGATGAGCACGCCGCGGCTCTTGCGCGAGATCCCGACCGATTCGCGCAGCACGCACTCCACGAGGGCCGGGTCCTTGTCGATCTCCTCCGCGAGCGCGAGCGCCTCGGGGCTCGGCGTCACCGTCGAGAGATCCACGAAGCGCCCCTCGGCGCGGGAGAAGAGCTTGGAGGTGACGACGAGGACGTCGTGATCCTGGAGCGCGCGGCCGCTCGCCTCGAGCGCGGAGACCACGAGCTCGGCGATCGAATCCCCGGGCCTCACCAGCGGGATGCCGCGGAGGGCCTCGAGCTCGAGCCGCTCACCGACGCGCGCTTCGGTCATGCGTTGGGGAGCCCGACGATGCGGATGCCTGCGCCGTCCGCGCCGTACTTCTTGTTGATGAAGAGGAGCACGGGCGTGAGCGACTCGAGCGCGATGGCGTTCTTGAGCACGCCCGCCTCGATGGCCCGGAGCCCGAGATCCTGGACGAGGGAGGCGACCGTCGCGCGCGCCTCGGGATCGTCGCCGCAGACGAGCACGTCGCAGTCGAAGGTGTGATCGGGATCGCCGAGGTGCTCCGAGCTGATGTGGTGCATCGTGGCGACGACCTTGGTGTCCTCGCCGAGGATCGCCTGCGCCTCGAGCGCGGCGGCCTGCCCTGGGGGCAGGTTCACCGAGCGCAC
>JAAYBZ010000031.1 GCA_012744445.1 Myxococcales bacterium
AGTCCACGTCCAAGACGAAGAAGGTGGCGCCGAAGAAGAAGGCGCCGGTGATCGAGGACGACGACTTCGACGCGGACGACGACCTCGACTTCGGCGACGACGATCACGACGAAGCTCCGTCGGCGCCGATCCGCGAGGGCGAGCTCACTCCGTTCATGAAGTCCATGCGCGCCGCTGCGCTCGAGGCGATCCAGGCGCTCGTCGCGCAGGAGCTCATCGAGATCGATCCCAAGGAGCACGACGCGCTCGCGCTCGAGATGGCGAATTCCGCGGCCGACGCGCGCTCGGCGGCGCAGATGCTCGACTGCATGACGCGCGCGCTCGTCGAGTCCGACCTCGTCGACGAGGTGTACGCGAGCGACGACGAGATCGAGCGCTGCCTCAAGCGCCTGATGGGCGGCTGACGGGGCGTAGGCGCAGGTCGCGCGGCCGCCGGAAGAGGGCGCGCGCCGCGCCTGATCGGCGCTGCGCACATCTCGGACACCGCCTCTTTCATGGATGAAATGGCGTGTTCCGATCTTGAAAGAATCCAGATTGAGGTGACGCGTTTCGTGGGCCCGAATACGGGGTGAGATGGGTCGTCTCGGAGGGATGATCGGGCGCGCGATGGCTCAGGCTTCGGCACAGCGTGCGCATGGAAATCATTGGGTTTTTCTGTTTCGTGGTGTAACTTGGCTCACTGTTTGCCTTGGTCTCCTGTGCAAACCGCGGACATCCCGCGTCCACCGAGGGTGCCTTTCGCACCTGCACGGAGACCGATGAAGAACATCGCAGCAATTCGACTTCCTCTCCTGGCCATCTTCGCGATGGCCCTCTCGCTCGCTTCGGCGTGCTCGGACAGCTCGCCCCTCGACGGCGAGAACCCCGGCGGAGGCCGTGACGACGGCGGCGTGAACAAGCCCTACGATCCGCCCGACGGCGTCGTCCCCGCGGAGCCGGAGACGATCGTCGAGACCGGCACGCCGGCCGGTGACGAGATCCTCTTCAACGAGACCGTCCGCTTCCAGAAGCTCGACGGCATCGGCGCGAACGCGTACGCGTTCCCCTTCGCCAACGACCTCGGCTGGAACTGGGACGCCGTGAAGTGGGTCTTCGACGAGCTCGACCTCCACTACATCCGGCTCGCCTCGTGGTTCGAGTTCTGGGAGCCGCAGAAGGGCGTCTACGACAGCTCGCGGATCATCGAGAACCACGACGTGGGCTTCGCGAAGTTCCTCGACGAGAAGGGAATCGACGTGGAGCTCGGCGTGTGGAACGTCGCCGACTGGATGCTCGCGAGCACGAGTCCTCGCCGCGTCGCGCCCTCGCGCTACCCGGATCTCGGGCACTCGATCGCCACCTACCTCACCAACATGGAGGAGAACGGCATCCCCATGTCGATCACCGAGGTGCAGAACGAGCCCGGCATCCAGGCGAGCCTCATCTACAACTCGCCCGAGGACGTCCGTGACGCGGCGCGCGCGCTCATCGAGCAGCTCGACGCCGAGGGCCACGAGGACGTGATGATCCACGGTCCGAACTGGCACGCGCCCAACCAGGCGGCGGCCAACGCGGCCGAGGTCTGGTTCGCCGACGACGAGGTCGCCGCGCGCACGGCGGCGCTCAGCTTCCACACGTGGTGGGAGGACAGCTTCGAGTCCTTCGATCGCCTCCGCCGGATCGCCGAGGAGAACGGCAAGCCCGTGTGGGCCACCGAGGTCGGCTATTGCGCGCTCCCGAACGGTTGCGGCAACGGCCACTATCTCCGACCGGAGACCTGGGAGACCGCCTGGGACTTCGCGATGAGCTACTACCGCGCGATCGCGTGGTCCCGCGCCGAGCGCGTCTACCACTGGACGGTCGTCGGCTTCGACGGGCTCGTGGACCCGGGGACCGGCGCGGCGACGCCTTCGCTCCACGTCGTGAAGCACTTCGCGAACTTCATCTCGCCGGGCTCTCGCCTCGTGGACACCGCCTCGGGCGACGCCGACGTGCTCAGCCTCGGATTCCTCCACCCGAACGGCGAGCGCACGCTCATCCTCCTCAACACCGCCGGCCAGGCCAAGGACCTCGCGCTCACCGACGTGGTGGGTGGGGAGCCCAAGGTCATCGAAGCGATCACCACTTCTCGAGGGAATTTCGAGGTGGAGACCGAGATGCTCTCGAGCGGTGGCGAGCTCCAGGTGACCCTCCCGCCCCAGAGCGTGACGAGCATTCGCTTCTGAAGACGTTGAGCGCTCGGGCGTAACTGATAGAACGAGGGGGCCCATGGCCCCTTCGGTCACACTGCCCGAGCTCTCGCGTCGCGTCCGCGCCCAGGAGGGCGCTCCACTCCTCGCGATGTCCATCTCGGACGTGGAGCGCTCCATCGGCGAGCCCGAGGTCGGCCGCATCATCGGCTACGTCGCGCGCCGCCTCGGGCTCGAGTCGTTCGGCGAGTTCCTCGAGAGCCAGGAATCGCAGCGCGTGCTCGACGGCGCCCTGAGCGAGCGCGATCGCGAGTGGGTGCTCGGCTCGATCGAGAAGTTCGTGTCGAGCGCGTCCCACAAGGCGCGCCGCGTGGTGGTCCCGCGCATCCAGCTGGGCCTCGACGAGATCGGGCGCACGGCCGCCGAGGTGGAGCGCTTCTGCGAGCAACGCGGGATGGCGGCGTTCCTGCACGAGCCGCTGCGCCTCCTCTCGCCCTACCTCTACGCGCGGGGCTTCCGCGGCGTGCAGGACATCTCGCCCGCGTCGCGGCTCGTCGATCTCATGTACGGCCGGGGCCTCCCCGAGCGGATGGGCAAGCGCAGCGCCGCCGGGCGCGAGCTCTTCGAGGCGATCCGCGAAGCCATCCGCGACGAGGTCCAGCGCCGCGAGGACGAGGAGGCGCTCGAGAACGCGCTCCAGACGAGGCCCGAGGGCGCGACGCTCCGTCGCTTCTCCGCGCGGCTCGCCGAGCATCGCCGCGAGATGCGCTACGGCGAGAACGGCGACGCGCCCCTCCTCGAGCCGCTCCACGCCATCGAGGTCTCCGAGGACGGCCCGAGCGTGATCGGCGAGTTCCACTTCCCGCGGACCCGCGGCGGGCCCAGGAACCCCGTGCTCACGCGCCTCTTCCTCGTGGGCTACGAAGACGGCCCGATCCGCTCGCGCTGCGACTGCGACGGGATCGACGGCACCGAGTCCGACTCCTGCGCGCACCGCATCGCGCTCTTCGGGCACGTGCTCCGCATCGTGCACGACCCTTCCCATCCGCTGTTCACCTCGCTCGCCGAGCAGCTCGAGACGCCCACGTGGGCGCGCTTCGTGGAGGCGGCGCGGACCGCGCTCTCGCTCGACCTCGGCGGCGAGCGCGAGCGCGAAGAGCGCCTGGTCTTCCGCCTCGATCGCAAGTCGACGGTCCCGCAGATCCAGGTCGTCCTCCAGAAGAAGCTCAAGAACGGGCGCTTCAGCGCGGGCTCCGTGGTGCCCATCGAGCGCGCGCACGAACGCGACGACCTCCTCTCGCCGCGCGACCTGCCCATCATCGACGCGCTCCTCGGCGCGCGCACGCAGCGGAAGACGCGCGGTGACGTCGCCGCCGCACGCGCGCGCGAGGCGGTGGCGCTCCGCGGGCTCATCGGTCATCGCCGCGTCGTCGACGCCGACGATCCCGAGCGCTTCGTCGTCGTGGAGGCGCAGCCCCTCACCGTGGCGCTCGTCCCCGTCGACGGCGCCGCGCGGCTCGAGTTCCGGCTCGGCGATCACGTCATCGATCCGCGCGAGGTCGAGCCGGGGATGCCGCTCCTCCGGCACGACGAGGATCGCCCGCGCAGCCTCGTGGCCGAGCTCGATCCGCGCCTCGAGGCCTTGCTCGACGCGGCGCGCCGCTACCCCGCGCTCCTGCCCGAGGACGCGCAGCGCGAGATCCTCAAGTGGCTACCCACGCTCCAGCCGCGCGTCCGCATCGAGATCCCCAAGCGGATGCGCGGCAAGCGCGTCGAGCTCGAGACCAAGCTCATCGCGCGGCTCGACCCCCTCGACGGCGGCGGGCTCCGCGTCGAGCTCGGCGTCCGCCCCTTCGGTCACGGCGCGTTGAACCCCGCGGGCTACGGCCCCGAGACCGTCTTCGGCTTCGTCGGCGACGAGCGCGTGCACGCCGAGCGTGATCTCCGCGCCGAACGCGCCGCCGCCGAGCGCCTGCGCGCCGAGCTCCAGCTCCACGAGGCCGACGCCGACGGCCCCTCGGCGTTCCGCATCCCCGATCTCGAAGAGTCGCTCCTCCTCCTCGAGCGCCTCCACGAACAAGGCGTCCCCGTCGAGTGGCCCGAGGGGAAGGTGGGCCTCTCGCTCCACCGTACGCTCGGCGCCGACGATCTCCGGGTGCGCGTGAGCTCCCTAGGCCGCCTGCTCTCCGTCGAGGGCGAGGCCACCGTCGACGACGAGGGCACCCGCATCCCGCTCGCGGCCCTGCTCGACGCCGTCAAGCGTGGCAGGCGCTACGTGCGCCTCTCCGACGGCGGCTTCTCCCGCATCGAAGAAGAGCTCCGGCGCCTCCTCGAGCGCACGCGCGGCGTGGTCTACGAGGACGAGGAGGGCCTCATCGCCGGCATCGCGGCCGCGGGGGCGCTCGAGAGCCTCGCATCCGAGGTGCGATCGCTCGAGGGCGACGAGGCCTACCGCGCGCTCCTCTCGCGCCTTCGCGACGCCGAGGCCCGCGACCCCGAGCTCCCGCCCGAATTCCGAGCCGAGCTCCGTAGCTATCAGCGCGACGGCTATCGCTTCCTCTCCAACCTCGCGAGCTGGGCGGGGGGCGCGGTCCTCGCCGACGAGATGGGCCTCGGCAAGACGGTGCAGACGCTCGCCGTGCTCGTCGAGCGCGCCTCCGAAGGTCCCTCGCTCGTGGTCGCGCCCACGAGCGTCCTCGCCAACTGGGCCGAGGAGGCGCGTCGTTTCGCGCCATCGCTCGACGTCGTGATCCTCCACGGCCGCGATCGTCGGAAGCTCCTCGACGACGCGGGGCCGCAGAAGCTCTTCATCACCAGCTACGACCTCCTCGTGCGCGACGTCGACGCGCTCGCCGAGGTGCGCTTCGTCGGCTTCGTCCTCGACGAGGCGCAGAGCGTGAAGAACCGGCGCACCCAGCGCGCCAAGGCCGCGGCGCGGATCGACGCGTCGTTCCGCTTCGCGCTCACGGGCACGCCGCTCGAGAACCACCTCGGCGAGCTCTACTCCATCGTCGACCTCGTGCTTCCCGGCCTGCTCGGCAACGCGCGCCACTTCCGGGATCACTACGCGCTCCCCATCGAGAAGGCGGGCAACGAAGAGCGGCGCGAGGCGCTCCTCGAGGTGCTCCGCCCCTTCCTCCTCCGACGCACCAAGCAGATCGTCGCGCCCGAGCTCCCGCCCAAGATCGAGGTGGTCCACCCCGTGGAGCTCAGCGACGCCGAGCGTCTCCTCTACGAGACCGCGCGCCGGGAGATCCTCGATGGCTTCAAGGCGAGCGACGCGCCCGAGCCCGAGCGTCGGTTCGCCGTGCTCGCCTCGCTCACGCGCCTCCGGCGCCTCGTGTGCAACCCGCGCCTCGTCGATCCGGGCAGCCGCATCGAGTCGAGCAAGCTCGCGGCGTTCACCGAGCTCGTCACCGAGCTCCTGCGTGAGGGGCACCGCGCGCTCGTCTTCAGCCAGTTCACCGGCCACCTCAAGCTCGCGCGGGAGCGGCTCGACGCCCTCGGCGTGCCCTGCCTCTACCTCGACGGCGCGACGCCCCAGAGCGCCCGCGAGGGCCTCGTGAAGGCGTTCCAGGAGGGGAAGGCGCCGATCTTCCTCATCTCGCTCAAGGC
>JAAYBZ010000208.1 GCA_012744445.1 Myxococcales bacterium
TCCTCGTCGAGCGCGCGACGGGGTCGCTCGTCCTCATCACGGGCGCGGCGCGGACGGTCGAGCTCGTCGCGGCTGCGGCGGGGGAGTTCGTCCTCGTCACGGACGCGGCGGGGCCGGTCGTCTTCGTCGCGGACGCGACGGGGTCGCTCGTCCTCGTCACGGGCGCGGCGCGGGCGGTCGAGCTCGTCACGGCTGCGGCGGGGGGGCTCGTCCTCGTCACGGGCGCGGCGGGGGCGCTCGTCCTCGTCACGGGCGCGGCGGGGGCGTTCGTCCTCGTCACGGGCGCGACGGGGGCGCTCGTCCTCGTCGCGGCTGCGGCGCGGACTCTCGTCCTCGAGGGTGCGCGCGGAGCGCTCCTCGCCACGGGCGCGCTTCGAGCGCTCGTCCTCGTCGCGGCGGCGCGGACGGTCCTCGTCCTCGTCGCGGGGACGGCGCGGGCGCTCCTCCTCTTCGTCGCGGCGGCGCGGACGGTCCTCGTCCTCGTCGCGGGGACGGCGCGGGCGCTCCTCCTCTTCGTCGCGGCGGCGCGGACGCTCCGCTTCGGCCGAACGCGCGGGGCGATCTTCGTCGCGGCCGCGCTTCTCGTCACGGCGCGGCTTCTCCTCGTCGCGGCGCGGCTTCTCTTCGTCGCGCTCGCGCGAACGCTTGTCCTCACCGCGCTTCTCGTCGCGCTCGCGACCCTCGCGGCGCTCGCCCTTGTCGCGGCCGCGATCGTCGCGCGAACGACGCTCACCCTTGTCGCGGCCGTTGCGCGGCGAGGGCTCGCGCTCGACGTAGCCCTCGGGCTTCTCGAGGAGCGCCTTGCGGTTGAGGCGGATGCGACCGTCGCGGTCGATGTCCGAGACGATGACCTCGATCTCGTCGCCGAGCTTCATGATGTCGTCGACCTTGTCGACGAAATCCCACGACATGTCGGTGATGTGCAGGAGGCCGTCGGTGCCGGGCGCGATCTCGAGGAACGCGCCGTAGCGCTCGACGCGGCGCACGATGCCCTTGTACTTCTGGCCGATCTCCGGCTCCGTCGTGAGGCTCTCGACGATCGCGATGGCCTTCTGCACCGACTCGGCGTCCGCCGAGGCGATGCTCACCGTGCCGTCGTCGGCCACGTCGATCTTCACGCCCGTCTGATCGACGATCGCCTTGATCATCTTGCCGCCCGGGCCGATGACGAGGCGAATCTGATCCGGCTTCACCTTGATGGTCGTGATGCGCGGCGCGTAGCGGTTCAGCTCGGGGCGCGGCGCGTCGAGGATCTCGTTCATCTTGCTCAAGATGTGGAGACGACCCTCGCGAGCCTGCTCGAGCGCCTCTTGGAGGATGCTCGCCGAGAGGCCCTCGACCTTGATGTCCATCTGGATGGCGGTGATGCCCTTGTCGGTGCCACAGACCTTGAAGTCCATGTCGCCGAGGTGGTCTTCGTCGCCGAGGATGTCGGTGAGGACGGCGTACTTCTCGCCTTCCTTGATGAGGCCCATCGCCACGCCCGCGACCGGCTTCTTGAGCGGCACGCCGGCGTCCATGAGCGCGAGCGAGCCGCCGCAGACCGTCGCCATCGACGAAGAGCCGTTCGACTCCGTGATCTCGGAGACCACGCGGACGGTGTACGGGAACTCCTCGCGGCTCGGCATCATCTTCTTGAGCGCGCGCTCGGCGAGGTTGCCGTGGCCGACCTCGCGACGGCCGGGGCCGCGCATCGGGCGCGTCTCGCCGACCGAGTAGGGCGGGAAGTTGTAGTGGAGGAGGAAGGACTTCCAGTACTCCTCGATGAGCCCGTCGATGCGCTGCTCGTCCTGGCGGGTGCCGAGCGTCGCCGTGACGATCGCCTGCGTCTCGCCGCGCGTGAAGAGCGCCGAGCCGTGCGTGCGCGGGAGGAAGCCCACCTCGATGCTGATCGGGCGGACCGTCTTGAGGTCGCGGCCGTCCACGCGGCGCCGATCGTCGAGGACCTGCGCGCGCATCGTCTCGTACTGGAGGTTCGAGAAGGCCTCCTTGATCTCGGCCTCACGCTCCGGGAACTCGGCCGCGAGCGCCTCGACCGTCGCCTTCTTCACGTCGGCGAACTTCTGGTAGCGCGCGTGCTTCTCGGTGACGTTGCACGCCTCGCGCACGCCGGCGAGCGCGACGTCGCGCACGCGGCGGATGAGGTTCTCGTCCGTCGCGGGGGCCTCGTGCGGCCACTTCTCGGCGCCGGCGAACTCGCGCATCTTCTCGATGAGCGTGATCGTGTCCTGCACCGCCTGGTGACCGAACTCGAGGGCCGCCTGCATGTCGGCCTCGGAGATCTCGTCGCACTCGCCCTCGACCATCATGATCGCGTCGCGCGAGGCGGCGATCACGATGTCCATGTCGCTGACGGCGAGCTCCTGGTAGGTCGGGTTCGCCACGAAACGACCGTCGACGCGGCCGACGCGGACACCCGCGATCGGGCCGGCCCAGGGGATCGGCGAGAGGTGGAGCGCCGCCGAGGCGCCCGTCATGGCGAGGACGTCGCTCGGGTTCTCGTCGTCGGCGGAGTGCACGGTCGCGATGACCTGCACTTCCTTGAAGTAGTTGTCGGGGAAGAGCGGACGGCAGGGCCGGTCGATGAGGCGCGAGGTGAGGACCTCGCTGTCACGGAGCTTGCCCTCGCGCTTGAAGAAGCCCCCGGGGATCTTACCCGCCGCGTAGGTCTTCTCGATGTAGTCGACCGTGAGCGGCATGAAGTTGGTGCCGGGGCGCGCTTCCTTGGCGCCGCAGACGGTGACGAGGAGGACCGTGTCGCCGCAGGTCACGAGCACGCTGCCGTGGGCCTGCTTGGCGATACGACCCGTCTCCAGGGTGACGACCTTGTCCCCGATTTTGACGGATTCTCTGATGATGTTCATGAACGACTCCGGAGCAGCCCCCCGGCTGCTCCCAATGGGTCGTCTTCACGTGAGGCCGTGCCTCGATCTGGAACGGTCTCCTGGCGTCGGGAGCGGGGCTCGACCCTCGGTTCGAAGCCTCGAATCACTTCGAGGACTCGAATCGAAGAGCGAACGATCCACGATCCGGCGCAGCCGTGAGACGACGGGGTGTTAACGTATGAAAAAAGCGACGTGGACCATTCCACGTCGCTTCTTCGCGAACGGGGCTTACTTACGGATGCCCAGCTCGCTGATGATCTTGCGGTATCGCTCGACGTCCTTGGACCGGACGTAGTCGAGCAGGCGGCGCCGCCGGCTGACGAGCTTGAGAAGACCACGGCGGCTGTGGTGGTCCTTCTTGTGGGTCTTGAAGTGCTCGGTGAGGTAGGTGATGCGCTCCGTGAGGAGGGCGATCTGGACCTCGGGGGACCCGCTATCGGTCTCGTGGACGCGGAACTTCTCGATGAGCGCGGTCTTCTGATCGGATGCTAAAGCCATCGTTTTCCAGGATGGGTCGCCCGTGCGAGCCCTTTCAGCGAATCTTCCAGTGGTTCGAGGGGCCGAGTATGGGAGCCACCCTCGGCCTCGTCAAGCGCGTCCGGACCATCTCCCCGAAGGGAGCGCCCAGGTGTCCTCAGCCGGTGAACGGGATCCGGGTCCGAAGGACCCGGGCCCTCTCCCGCGCAAGCGGGACTCGGGGCTCGTCGGGATGGTCGAGGACGACCTCGTAGGTCCCCGAGCCCGTGGGCTCGAGCGCCTTGATGCGGTCGAGTCTTACCATCACCCCGCGGTGAGTGCGAAAGAAAACCTGGGGGTCGAGGCGCTGCTCGAGCGCCGCCAGGGTGAGGTCGAGGGCGAAGCGATCGGTCGCCGTGACGGCCCACACCAGCTCGTCCTTTACCTCGAAGTAGACGATGGCCTCGAGCTCCACCACGACGTAGCCGCCCTTTCGGCGGACGGCGAGGCGCTCGAGGGGCTCCGACTCCCCCAGCTCGGGCTCCGCGGGGGGCTCGAGGCCCGTCAGGCGATCGAGCGTCTTCTGCAGACGGGAGAGTCGGACGGGCTTCAACAGATAATCGACGACCCCGGCCTCGAAGCCTCGGATGGCGCCGTCGTCGTGGGCGCTCACGACCACCACCGCGGCGTTCGGGTTCTTCGCGCGGAGCGATTCGGCGAGCGTGATCCCGTCGGGGCCCGGCATGCGCAGGTCGACGAAGGTCACCTGCGGGCTCAGCTCGTCGAAGCGGGCGAGGGCTTCTTTGGCGTTCCTCGCCTCGCCCAACACCTCCACGCCGCACTGCTCGAGGAGGAAGCGGAGCTCATCGCGCGCGAGCGGCTCGTCGTCGACGACGAGCGCCCCGAGCCGGGAGCTCCGCTTCTCAGCCTGCGTTCGCATGGCCCAGGATCATTCCGTCGATCGGGAGGCGGATGCAAGCGATCGTCGATCCCTCGCCGATCTCGAGTTCGAGGGTCGCCTCGTCTCCGTAGCGGTGCTTCAGGCTCTCGCGTAGGGTCGCGAGCGCCATCCCGGCGCCCTTCTGCGTGCTCGTCACCCGCTCCCCCCGTCCCCGATCGATGACGCGGAGCTCGATGAATTCCCCGTCGCGCCTGGCCTCGATGCGGATGACGCCGCCGTTCTCGTGGAGGCCCACGCCGTGGCGCACGGCGTTCTCAACAATGGGCTGGAGGAGGAGCGCGGGGATGCGGATCTCGCGGCAGTCGTCGGGGACGTCCACCTCGATCTCGAGCGTCTCGCCGAGGCGCGCGTTCTCGATCTCGAGGTACGAGCAGGCGTGCTCGACCTCGCTGACCACCGTCGCGTCCTCGGGATGATGGAGGATGTAGCGATAGAGGTCGGCGACGCTCGCCACGAGGTCGCGGGCCCGCTCCGCGTCGATGCGGATCGTCGCGCGCACGGTGTTGAGCGCATTGAAGAGGAAGTGGGGCTCGAGCCGGCGCCGCAGGGCGAGGAGACTCATCGCCTGGCTCGCCGCCTTGGCCTCGACCAGGGCGACCGCGCCCTCCTCACGCGCGAGGATCACGCGGGTCACCGAGTGGAAGATGAAGACGGAGGCCGTGTTCCCCGCGACCTCGAAGGCGAGCGCGGGGAGGGAGGCGAGGTGGGTGTGGCCGATGCCGAAGAGCTCCGTCTCGATCACCTCGAACGAGGTGGCCAGGAAGAGGAGGCCCGCCGCCGTGACGATCTCGCGCTTCCCTTCGAAGGCGCGCTTCCGGTGTGCGCTCAGGTATCCCACCGTGGTCCCGACGAAGACGGTGCCGAGGAAGGCCGCGGCCGCCGCCTCGGGCGCCACGCGGTAGTCGTAGATGGTCGCCGCCACGACCGCCGTGATGAAGCCCGTCTTGGGCCCGGCGAGGAGCCCGGCGATGAAGACGCCCGTGAGCCGCAGGTCCACGGCCACGTCGAGCCACTCCACGCCGAGGCGGGCTCCCCACATCGAGAGCGCCACGCCGAGGAGGAAGACGGCGAGGTGGTCACGTGGGCGCTGCACGCCCAAGAGGCGGTTCCGGATCGGCAGGAAGAGGACGCTCGCGAGGCCGGCGGTCGCCATCAGCCCCATCTTCTCGGCCACGAGGATGGCCACGTCTCTCGCATCCATCTGAGGGGAGCATAGCGCGATTGTTCGAATTTTCGCCGTGCGCTTTGTATGATGCGGACTTCCGATGCGACAGTGCCCCGTCTGCGGTTCCCGATTCTCGAACGACGCGCGGTTCTGCCCGTATGACGGCGAGCCGATGAGCGTCATCGACGAGTCGGCAGGGCCAGGCCTCGTCGGCCAGCTCATTGCCGGCCGCTACCAGGTCGAATCCGTCCTGGGCGAAGGTGGCATGGGCGTCGTCTACCGCGCGGTGCACGCCGCGCTCGGCAAGACGGTCGCGCTCAAGGTCCTACGGAACGACATGGCCCACGACGAGGTCGTCGCGCAGCGCTTCGTCCAGGAGGCGAAGGCGCTCTCGCGCATCCAGCACCCGCACGTCGTCGAGGTCTACGACTTCGGGCGCACGGCCGAGGGCGTGACCTATTTCGTCATGGAGTACCTCGAGGGCCGGAGCCTCCGTGACGCGATCCGCGACGACAGCCTCTCGCCGCGCGACATCCGCCGCATCGCCAAGGCCATCGCCGAGGGACTCTCCGCAGCGCACTCCGCGGGCGTGATCCACCGCGACCTCAAGCCCGAGAACATCCACCTCGTGCGCCGCGACGGGGACTCCTCCTTCGTGAAGATCCTCG
This sequence comes from Myxococcales bacterium, assembly GCA_012744445.1. GTDB lineage: Bacteria > Myxococcota_A > Polyangia > Polyangiales > Houyiibacteriaceae > JAAYBZ01. The sequence goes on from JAAYBZ010000208.1 coordinate 6,136, forward strand.
ACTTCGGCGTCGCCAAGGTGGCGGGCGTCTCCAAGCTCACGCGCAACGGCGCGATCTTCGGCACGCCCCATTACATGTCGCCGGAGCAGGCGCAGGGCCTCGCCGTCGACGTCCGCAGCGACATCTACTCCTACGGCATCATCCTCTACGAGATGATCACGGGGAGGCTGCCCTTCGACTCCGACTCCTTCGTGCGGCTGCTCTCGCAGCAGATGTTCGACGCGCCGCCCGCGATGGAGCTCAGCCCAGAGATGCGTGACCTCGGCTCGCTCGAGCCGATCGTCATGAAATGCCTCGAGAAGAAGTCCGAGGACCGCTACCGCGGCTTCGACGCGGTGATCGAGGCGCTCGAGCGCGCGGAGGCCAAGACCTCCTCGAGGACCGTCGTCATGATCGCCCTCGCCGCGGGTGTCTTGGCGGCGGCGGGCCTCGGAGCCGCCGCGTGGGCGCTGATCGGCAGCTCGCAGAGCACGGCGGAGACCGTCCGCGCGGCGGCGCCCAGCAGCGCCGAGCCCACGCCCGCCACGCCCGTCCGCGCCGAGCCCGCCAAGGCCGAGATCGACGAGCACCCGGTGCAGACGGCGACCGCCGTGCGCGAGCCCTCGATGGTCACCATCGAGAGCGATCCGCCGGGCGCGGCCGTCTCGCTCGACGGCATCGTCCTCGGCATCACGCCCGTGACCGTGCCGCGTCCCTACGACGGCTCCAAGATGCTCCAGGTCGAGCTCGACGGACGACCGCCCAAGGTCTTCGCCCTCGACTCGCACGGCCCGGACCGCCTCCTCGTGCGTCTCCCGAGCCCGCGACCGCGTCCCACCCGCCCGGTCACGACGACCGCGCCCAAGACCACGACGACGCCCACGACGACCGCCCCCAAGCCGGCGGAGCCGACGCCCACGACGTCGCGCCGCATGGGCCGCGAGGTCGTCGATCCCTGGGGAGAATGATGCGACGCCTCGTGTTGATGCCGCTCCTCGCGGGGCTTTTGGCCTGCGGAGGGGCTCCCTCCGGCGCGCTCCGAGGGAGCGACGCCACGTCGGTGCGCTTCGAGGGCGGGACGGCCGTGCGCTACGAGACCGACGCCGACGGCGAGCCGGCGCGCGGCCTCTACGTGGGGACCCTCCAGGACGCCGTCTACCTCGCCGCCGAGCGGCGCGGAGTGCGTCTCTCCGGGGATCCGCGCCTCGCCGAGCTCGCGGAGACCCTCGCGTCCCACCTCCGGCCGGGCGGGAAGCTCCCGCCCGAGGAGGTCACCGCCTTCTTCGCGCGCCACCTCGGGCTCACCGACCCCGAGATCCACAGCTTCCTCGTGGGCACGCCCCACGTCTCCGAGATCGGCGCGCGCGTGACCGACGGCGTCGCCTCCTATCTCGAGCGCGCGCCATACGATCGCTACGGCGCCTACGCCTTCGAGCGCGATGGTCTCGTGATCGCCATCGTCCTCCTCGCCGAGCACCGCGCCGCGCTCGAGCCGCTGCCTCGAGAGCTCGACGCCCCGGGCGAGGTCCACCTCCGCGGCGAGCTCGCGGAGGGCCTCTCGAGCCCGGCCCTCGTCGTCATCCGCCCGAGCGGCGAGAGCGAGCGGCTCTCCCTCGGCGAGGGCGCTCGGATCGACGCGCGCGTCCGGCTCGAGGAGCGAGGCGTGCACGAGCTCCAGCTCCTCGCCGTCGGCGCGCGAGGATCGCTCCCCGTGGCCACGATGCCCATCGCCGTCGGCGTGCGTCACGCGACGCGCCTCGATCTCGAGGCGCCCGCGCAGGGCGGGGCCGTCTCCACCGACGCCGCCACCGTCGAGCGTGAGCTCCTCGAGCTCCTCGCCGCCGCACGGCGCCAAGCCGGTGTCTCCGCCCTCGAGGTCGATCCCGAGCTCACCTCCCTCGCGCGTGCACACAGCCTCGACATGCGCGAGGCGTCGTACCTCGGTCATACGAGCCCGCGTTATGGGACGCCCTCCGACCGCGCCGAGCGCGCCGGCATCCGGAGCGGCCTCGTGCTCGAGAACGTCGGGCGCGGCCCCGACGCGGGCTCGATCCACCGCGGCCTCGAGAAGAGCCCCGGCCACCGCCGCAACATGCTCCACCCCGACGTCACGCACGTGGGCATCGGCGTCGAACCGGACGGCGAGGGCGACTTCCTCGTCACGCAGATCTTCGTCCGCAAGGCCGCCGCCATCGATCTCGCCGACGCGCGGAAGAAGCTCCTCGACGCCATCAACGCCTCGCGCCGTTCCAAGGGCCAGAAGCCGCTCGTGAGCGATCCCAACCTCGAGGCGGCGGCCGACGACGGAGCCAAGGCCTATTTCGCGGATCCCTCGCTCGATCAGCGCGGCGTCGTCTCACGCGCGAGCCGCACGGCGCAGATGCACGCCCTCACCTTCGCTCGCGTGGGCAGCGTCATGATCGTCGTCGACGACATCGAGGACGCCCTTCGCGTCGAGTCGGCCCTCGACGCCGACGCGCGCGCGATCGGCATCGGCATCGCCCAGGGTGACCGCCCCGACGTCCCGCCGAGCTCGATCGCGGTGGTCGTGCTCCTCGGCTGGCCCCGCTGAGCTCAGTACGCGAGCGTGGGCTTGCCGGGCTCGGCCGCGGCCGGGGCGCTCGGCTTCGACTCGCCGGTGATGTCCGCGTAGGTGAAGCCCTTGCGGATCACGAGCGCCGTTCCATCCTCGCCGCGGATGTAGACGTCGACCTCGCCCGGACCGTCGGCGCGCGGCGTGAACGCCACGAGGGTCGAGGGATCCGCGACCGCCACCTTCCTCGAGCGATTGGGCCCGAAGTAAACGGTGTAGCCGATGTCGGTCCGGAAGTTCTTCCCCTCGATCGTCACGCGCTCATCCCCTTGTACGCGCCCGGCGGCGGGCTCGAGGGAGCGGATCGAGAGCTCGCCCGAGCCGTCGCATGCGGCGAGGAGAGCGAGGAGCGCGAGGCTTGCGCGCGTGATTCCGCGGAAAGGGAAGGCGTCCTTCATTTCGTCCAACCGTTCGAGGTTCGTCTTTCGGTACCGAACGTTACGCACGTGGTTTGCGCGAGGTCAAGCGTGACATTTCCGAGTGTTCCGAACAGAATCTCGGATTCCGCGACGCTTGACACGCAGGCGTCGCGTTCTCCACACTCACGTACCTCGCGGACCTCTTCTCGTGGCGAAGCAGAACCTCCTCCTCGTCGACGCTGATCAGCGCAGTCTCCGCGTTCTCGAGGTCAGCCTGCGCAAGGCCGGTTTCAGCGTGGCGACCTGTGAGAACGCGACGAGCGCGCTGGAGATGGTCTCGCTCGCCCGGCCCGATCTCATCCTGGCCGACACGGTCCTTCCCGACCTCGATGGCTTCGCCTTCGTGGAGAAGCTCCGCGAAGACGAAGAGCTCCAGGACATCCCGCTGATCTTCCTCTCGAGCGACGCCTCGGTGGAGAGCAAGGTCCGCGGCCTCGAGCTCGGCGTCGCCGATTACCTCACCAAGCCCATCTACATCAAAGAGATCCTCACGCGGGTCCAGCTCCAGCTCCAGCGCCACGAGCGCGAAGCCCTCGAGCGCAAGACCATGGGGACCAAGACCCGTTTCAGCGGGTCCCTCTCCGACATGGGCCTGGTCGATCTGCTCCAGACGATCGACATCAGCCGCAAGAGCGGCGTGCTCTACCTCTCCTCGGGCGGACGGCGCGGCGCCATCTACTTCAAGGACGGCTCGCTCCAGCACGCCGAGCTCGGCAAGCTCCGCGGCGAGGCCGCGGTCTATCGCTTCCTCGTCTGGAACGAGGGCGAGTTCGACCTCGAGTTCCGCCAGGTCCGCGTCGACGAGCAGACGATCGACACGAGCACGCAGGGCCTCCTCATGGAGGGCATGCGCCGTGTCGACGAGTGGGGCCGGCTGCTCGAGCAGCTCCCTCCGCTCGACAGCATCTTCGAGGTGCACGACGAGGAGCTCCTCGATCGCCTCGCCGAGATCCCCGACGAGATCAACGACATCCTCCGCCTCTTCGACGGCAAGCGCACGCTCCTCGAGGTGGTCGACGAGCTCGCCAAGGACGACCTCGAGACGCTGAGCGCGATCTCCAAGCTCTTCTTCGAGGGCCTCATCATCGACTCCGGCCTCCGCGGCGGCACCACCGCGGACGACCCCGCGGGCGAGGAGCGCGCGGAGGGCTTCGAGGCCGAGGGCGAGGAGATCGGCGACGAGGCCGTCGTCCCGGGGCATCCCGGCGCCGAGCCGGGGAGCGGCATCCACCCCTTCCCGCAGCCTCCGCCCGGAAGCGAGGACGAGGGCACCGAGAGCGTGCCGCCTCCCGCGAGCGAGGCGCACGCCACCGACGCCGCGTCGTCTCGAGAAGCCCCCAGCGAGCCGCAGCCTCCCGCCGAGGCGCTGGCCTCCGAGGCGCCGGCGTCCGAGGCGCCATCTCCCGAGCCTGCGGCGCCTCCGGATCCGGCGCCCGCCGAGTCTCCGGATTTCGACGAGGACGAGCGGCCGAGCCGCACCACCGACCCGGTCCCCGCGGCCTCGAGCGAATACGCCCGGCCCCTGAGCGTCGGCGCGCCGCCTCCGCCCCTCCAGCCCATCGACGCGGGTGAGCCCACCGAATTCGACACCTCCGAGACCACGGCCCCCGGCTTCCGGCTCTCCGAGATCTCCATCCCGGCGCCGCCGCCGATGCCGAGCGAGGCGCGTGCGCCGCTCGAGGCGGCCCCGGCGCCCGCGCCCCGCCAGGCGAGCGTCGATCTCGGGCCCGCCCCCGTGGCGGCCGCGCCCGTCGATCCCGACGACGACGAGCTCCCGGCGGGCCTCTCCTCGCCCAAGAGCTCGCGCCGCGCGCTCTTCGTGGGCATGGCCGTCGGTGTGTTGATCACCGGGCTCTACTTCTACTTCAAGGTCTTCTCCCCGTCCGAGGACACGAACGTGGCCGAGGTCGAGGCCACGCAGGAGGAGCCCGCGGAGTCGGCTCCGGCGGCCGCCGAGACGCCCAAGGCGCCCGAACCCGCGGCAAACGTCGAGCCTCCCAAGCCCGAGCCCAAGCCCGAGCCCGCCAAGGTCGAGCCCGAGCCGCCCAAGCCGGCGGTCGACGTGAGCGCCGAATACGCGCGCCTCCTCGGCCAGGCGCGGAAGAAGCGCGGCGCGGCGGCCGAGGCGCTCTTCCGTGAGGCGATCGCGCTCGATCCTTCGCGGCCCGAGGCCATCATCGACTTCGCCTTCTTCCAGCTCGAGCGCGGCAAGAACGCCGAAGCGCGCGAGCTCGCCGAGAAGGGCACGCAGCTCGATCCCAAGAGCTCCAAGGCCTGGATCACGCTCGGCGCCTCGCTCCAGGCGCTCGGTCGGCGCGACGAGGCCAAGGCCGCCTATCGCGCGTGCGTCGAGCAGGGCGAGGGGTCCTTCGTCTCGGATTGCCGTTTGATGGCGCGCTGATCGTCCGTGCGGCGGCCCCTCGGGCTGCTATTTTCGTCGGGATGGACGCTCGACTCTCCTCGCCGTTCGACCCGGACGGGCGCTACGCGATCGACGTCGCCATCGCCGAAGAGCTGCTCCGCGCGGCCCTCGAGCGCGGGGGCGATTACGCCGATCTCTTCTTCGAGTACTCGATCAGCGGGAGCTACGGCTTCGAGGACGGCATCCTCCGTTCGTCGAGCCGCAGCGTCTCGCTCGGCCTCGGCGTCCGCGTGATGAAGGGCGACGCGACGGGGTACGCCTTCACCGAGGACCTCGACCTCGACGCGATGAAGCGCACGGCGGTGATCGCCGGACAGATCGCGAACGCCGGCAAGTCGCACCCGCCGATCGACCTCACGAGCGGCGATCCCGCGCGGCGCTACCGCGTCGAGATCCCCTCGCTCGCGCACTCCGGCGAGATCAAGCGGGAGCTCCTGCAGCGCGCCGATCGCGCGGCGCGGGCGGCGGATTCGCGCGTCACCCGCGTCGATGCGTCCCTCTTCGAGGAGCTCCGCGAGATCGTCGTCGCCACGAGCGATGGCCGGTTCATGCGCGATCGTCAGCCGCTCATCCGCTTCGGCGTCCACGTGCTCGTCGAGTCCAAGGGCGTCCGCCAGTCGGGGAGCTCCGGCGGAGGCGGCCGCTTCGGGCTCGAGTACTTCGACGCGCACCCGCCCGAGGAGCACGCGCGCGAAGCTGTGCGGCACGCCGTCGCGATGCTCGACGCGCGCGAGGCGCCTGCCGGCCCCATGGAGGTCGTCCTCGCCGCGGGCGACAGCGGCATCCTCCTCCACGAGGCCGTGGGCCACGGCCTCGAGGCCGACTTCAACCGCAAGGGCACCAGCCACTACAGCGGACGCGTCGGCGAGAAGGTCGCGAGCGAGCTCTGCACCGTCGTCGACGACGCGTCGGTCGTCGGGAGCCGCGGCTCGATCAACGTCGACGACGAGGGCCGCGTGCCCACGTGCGCCACGCTCATCGAGGGCGGCGTCCTCGCGGGCTACATGCAGGACCGTCACTCCGCGGCGCATTTTGGGGTCGAGCCCACGGGCAACGCGCGCCGGGAGGACTTCCGCTCCGCCCCCATGCCGCGCATGACCAACACCTTCCTCCTCCCGGGCGAGTCCGATCCCGAGGACATCATCCGCTCCGTGAAGCGCGGCATCTACGCCAAGAAGTTCGGCGGCGGCCAGGTCGACATCGGCAACGGCGACTTCGTCTTCAACCTCACCGAGGGCTACCTCATCGAAGACGGCGTCATCACCGCGCCCCTCAAGGGCGTGAACCTCATCGGCAACGGCCCCGAGGTGATGCGGGAGGTGGTCATGGTGGGCAGCGACTTCAAGGCGTCCGACGGAATCTGGACGTGCGGCAAGGACGGGCAGAGCGTGCCCGTCGGCGTCGGCTGCCCCACCCTCAAGATCCGCTCCATCACGGTCGGCGGCACCCAGCTCGCAGGGGGCGCGTCGTGAGGCCGATCGAGCAGGAGCTCCTCGAGCGCGCCGCCCGGGCGGTGGAGCTCGCCAAAAAGGGCGGCGCCGACGTCGCCGAGGCCGTGGCGAGCCGCGGGATGCACCTCTCGGCGAGCGTGCGCATGGGCGAGCCCGAGCACCTCGAAGAGGCTGGCTCGCGCGGGCTCGGCCTGCGGGTGATGATCGGCAAGCGCGTCTCGCACACGCACACCAACGACGTGAGCGACGACGGCCTCCGCCTCCTCGTCGAAGACGCGCTCGAGCTCGCGCGCCTGAGCGAAGAGGACCCATACGCGGGCGTGCCCGATCCCGAGGAGCTCCACCGCGGCGGCGACGAGCGCGATCTCCAGCTCGTCGATCCCGCGGTCGACTCGGTCGACGGCGCGCGTGGCATCGAGCTCGCGCTCGCCGCCGAGGCCGCCGCCCGCGCGTTCGATCCGCGCATCGAGAACAGCGAGGGCGCCACGTTCACGCGCGTCTCCGGCGCGCGCGCCCTCGTGACGAGCGGCGGATTCGAGGGCGTGAGCCGCGGCTCGTTCGCGTCGATCTCGGCCGTCCCCGTGGCCCTCGACGACGGCGGGAAGCGCCGTCGTGGGCACTACCATTCGGCGGCGCGCCACCTCGCCGATCTCCTCGACCCCGAGGCCGTCGGCCGCGAGGCGGCGCGCCGTGCCATCGCCACGCTCGGCTCCAAGAAGATCGCCTCCGGGGAGATGCCGGTCGTCTTCGATCGCGAGGCCGCCCGCTCCATCATCGGGCTCGTCGCCTCGTGCATCCTGGGCGGCGCCGTCTATCGCCGGCAGAGCTTCCTCGCGACGCGCCTCGGCGAGGTCGTCGCCTCGCCCCTGCTCACACTCGTCGACGATCCCTTCATCGTGAAGGGCCACGGCTCGCGCCTCTTCGACGGCGAGGGGCTCCCCTCGCGCGTGAACACCGTCATCCGCGACGGCGTGCTCGAGACCTTCCTCCTCGACGGCTACTCGGCCCGGCGGCTCTCGAGCAAGTCCACCGCGAGCGCGGCGCGAGGGGCGAGCGGCGGCGTGAGCGCGTCCACCACCAACCTCGTGATGAAGCCGGGGACGCTCTCGCACGACGAGCTCCTCCGAGACACGGGACGAGGCCTCTACGTCACGCAGATGATGGGCTTCGGCTTCAACGCCGTGACCGGCGACTTCAGCCGCGGCGCGAGTGGGTTCTTGATCGAGGACGGGAAGCTGGGCGCCCCCGTCTCCGAAGTGACCATCTCGCTCAACCTCGGCGAGATCCTCGCGCGCATCGACGCGGTGGCCGACGATCCCGATCCGCGCTCGTCGATCATCACGCCGACCTTCCGCGTCTCGCGGATGACGGTCTCCGGCACCTGAATCAGACGGCGCGCTCGAGGCTCCGTGCGTCGATGCGGACGTCGTGGACCTTCTCGCGGACCTCGTCGACGAGCTGCTCGGCGTAGGACTCGAAGGCAGGGCACACGACGCCCAGGGGCTCGAGGATCGCGCGCGCCTCGGCGTCGCTCACCTCGAGGCTCGAGCCGAGCTCTTCGAGCAGGTTCCGGAGATGCTCCACGCGCGGCGCGAGGCCGGGTGCGCGGAGGAGCGCGCTCGCCGCGAGCGAAGGCACGAAGAGGTGCGGCGGCTCCCGCCCGGTGAGCATGCAGAGGATCGAGATCGCGCGGCGCACCGTCGGCGGATCCGAGTCGACGAGGTGGAAGATCCCGCGAGCCCCGCGTGGATGACGCGCGATGACGAGCCCCGCCTTCACGGCATACTCGGCGGGCAAGAAAGAGAGCACGCCGTCCGCCCGTCCCGGCATCAGGAAGAGCTGCTCCTTTCCGCGCGAGAGGAGGAAGAGCACGAGGAGCTGTGCGGGACCGAGCGTGAGCTCCCCCGTAAGGCGTGGCTCGAGCACGATGGTCCCCGTACGGAGCAGCGTGACGGGAAGCCTCGCTCGCGCCTCGGCGGCGATCGCGTCGGCGCGCACCGCGGCACGACTCGCCGCCTCGGCTCCTTCGGCCAGCTCGCGCGTGAAGGGTTCTTCGCGAAGCGACCCGGTGCGACGTCCGCTCGCGAACACCGACGACCACACCGTGAGGCGCTCGAGCTGGGGCGAGTGCTCCCCGAGCTCGAGGACCTCCTGCACCGCGCGGACGGGGTCGTCTGCCTGGCGCGCCCCGAACCGCTCGGGCATCGACACGAGGTGGTGGATCTCGCGGATGGCCCGCCCGAGCGCGAGGTACTCGGCGCCGGAGACGCCGAGGTCGATCGCCGTCGGATGGCCGATGAGCACGCGACCGCACCCGCCGCGCTCTCGGATCCGCGACACCATCGCGCGCGCGATCGGCGCTTCTTTCTCGGTGGCGAGCAGGACGACGGGGCGTCCTTCGTCCGCGATCCGCTCGGCGAGCAGCGCCCCGAGCGCGTGACGCGGTGCCCCGACGACGAGTGAAAGGCCCGGCTCGAACGCCTGCTGCATCTACGATTCCCCCTCGACGAACCTCCCCATGATCCGTCGATGAGCATCATCCACCGCTTCACGCAGCGCGTGCAAGTCACCGTCGTTACGGATCACGATGTCCGCGAGGGCCTCCTTTTCCCGTAGGGGAAGCTGCGACGCGATGCGTGCTCTGGCCTCCTCCTCCGTGGAGGCGTCACGCGCCATCAGCCGCCTGAGCTGCACCTCCGGCGAGGAGGTGACCACGATCAGCCCAGGGAAATTCTTGTAAGTCCCTCCCTCGACGAGGAGGGCCGCCTCGTAGAGGAGGTAGGGCGCCCCGCTCTTCTGGAGCTCCATGAGCTGCCGCATCCCTTCCCGCGCGATGAGCGGATGCGTGATGGCTTCGAGCTGCTTTCGCTTCTCCGGGTCCGCGAAGACGATGGCGCCGAGCTTCTTTCGATCGAGCGTGCCGTCCGGGAGGAGCACCTCGTCGCCGAAGGCCTCGACGATCGCCGCGAGCCCCGGTGTGCCCTTCGCCACAACGTCGCGCGCCACCTGATCGGCGTCGACGATCTCCACGCCGTGCTCGCGGAAGAGCTTCGCCACCGTGCTCTTGCCGCACGCGATCCCGCCGGTGAGTCCGAGTACGTTCTTCATGCGACGACGAGCCTACCTGCGAGCGCGCGGCGCGGGCCAACGCATTTCGAGCGGAGCCGACCGTTGCGCCGTGGTAACACCGCCGCCATGCGAGCCGTGGTGCAGCGAGTCCTCGAGGCCGGCGTCGCGGTCGAGGGCGAGGTCGTCGGCGCGATCGGGCGCGGGCTCCTCGTCTACCTCGGCGCGGCGGATGGCGACGACGCCAACGACGTCGAGTACGTGGTGCAGAAGATCGCGGGCCTACGGATCTTCCCCGACGATCGTGGACGCATGAGCCTCGGCCCCGCGGAGGTCTCCGCCGAGATCCTCGTCGTCTCCCAGTTCACGCTCTTCGGCGACCTCCGCCGCGGACGTAGGCCGAGCTTCGACGGCGCGGCGGCGCCGGAGCGCGCCGAAGCCCTCTACCTCGAGGTGGTGGCGCGGCTCCGCGCGCTGGGTTTCCGCGTCGCGACCGGGCGCTTCCGCGCCGACATGCGCGTCTCGAGCGTCGGCGACGGCCCGGTGACCATCCTCCTCGACAGCCGTAAGCTGTTCTGAGGGGGATGACGGGAGAGCGATTCCGCGTTCGCGCCGCGAGAGGCGAAGACTTCGACGCCATCGTCGAGCTCGCGCGCGTGCTCGACACGGTGAACCTCCCGCACGATCCCGCCGCGCTCGCCGAGCTCCTCGAGCGGAGCGAGGCCTCGTTCTCGGGAAGGCTCGAGCCACCCACGGATCGGGTCTACGTCTTCGTCCTCGAGGCCGTCGACGAACGGCGCGTCGTGGGCGCGTCGATGATCATCGGGCAACTCGGGACGCGCACGTCCCCATACGTCTACTTCGAGCGCGCCGTGGACGAGCGATACTCCAAGACGCTCGGTCTCCACTTCCGGCACGAGACGTTGCGGATCCGCCACGTCTACGACGGCCCGACCGAGATCGGAGGTCTCGTGGTCCTCCCCGAGCTACGCGCGCATCCTGCGCGTCTCGGCCGGCAGGTCTCCTACGCGCGCTTCGCATGGATGGCCGCGCACCGCGCCGATTTCCGGGACGAAGTGCTGGCCGAGCTCCTCCCTCCTCGCCGTCGCGATGGAGGGAACGATTTCTGGGACGCCGTCGGCCACCGATTCACGCGCCTCGACTATCTCGAGGCCGATCGCCTCTCGCGTACGTCGAAGGACTTCATCCGGGAGCTCTTCCCGGAGGCGGAGATCCACCTCTCCCTCCTCCCGCCCGAGGCCCGCGCCTTGGTCGGAAAGGTCGGACCGGCGACCGAGCCAGCGCGCGCGCTCCTCCTCTCCATCGGCTTCGAAGAGACGCCGCGGGTGGACCCGTTCGACGGCGGTCCCCACTTGATCGCCCGTACGGACGCCATCGTCCCCATACGGGGAGCCATCCGCACCAACCTCCGGGAGATGCGCGAGCTCGCCTCCGACACCAGCTGGTTCGTGGCTCACTTCGTCGATTCCGCTCCGTGGATGTGCGCGGTCCGGATTCCAGCGGGGCCCGGAGCGCGGATCGACGCCGCCGCGCGCGATCTGCAAATCGACGAAACCATTGAGGTTCTCGCGATTCCGCTCGGGCCTCGGAAATGATCTCGACAAAATCTCTTGCACGCCTCCAAGGCGGTGCTACTTACCGGCCCCACGCGGTCGCCACCAAGCGGTCGCGCTGACAAGAAAACGGACGCCGAGTCAACCGAGGTTGACAACCGCAATCGAAGGTACTACGGTGTCTGTCCCCTTCACGCCGCCCGGCGGCGCGAAACTTGGTCCTTGAAAACCGAATCGGAGCTCGACTCGTGAGAAATCACGAGTGTGCGCGCGGGTCCCGCAGCCCCGAGAGGGGCTGCACGAACAAACCGAAGCAACGCGACAAGAGTCGTGGAGCAGA
>JAAYBZ010000209.1 GCA_012744445.1 Myxococcales bacterium
CCGGGGCGCGCGCTCGGGGTGAAGCGCGCGGCGTGGTGGAGGAGACGGGCGGCGACGACGCCGTCTTCGGTGGGCGCGAGGAGGTCCACGAGCGCCGCGCCCGCGAGCGCGAGCGACTCCGGCGAGTCGGCCTCCATGCCGGCCACGGCGAGGGTGCGTGCGGCGGCGAGCGATCGCGGGTGCGAGGCGAGGGCGGCGCGCGCGAGGTGCTCTCCAAGGGGCGCGTCCCCGCCGCGCAGCGCGAGCCGCGCCCCGACGAGCGTGGCTCCCTGGACGGTGAGGGGGGCGCGGATGCGAGCGGCCTCCGCGGGAGCGTGCGAGAGCTCGACGACGCGCGCCGCGAGGAGCCGATCGAGCTCGCTCGCGTCGGAGCGTTCGAGCACGGCGCGGGCATGGGGGTTCATCTCCCCGCGTTCACCGCGGCCGAGGGCGAGGATCGCGGCCTCCGCGAGCGCGAGCGTGGGCAGCTTCCCGCCTTCGAGCGCAGCGCGCCTCGCGTCGAGGATCGCGGGCGTGTCGGCGAGGCGTCGCGCGAGCGTGAGGAGCGCAGGCTCGTCGCCGAAGAGCTCGAGGAGACCGTGGAGCGAGGGCGCGCCGCGCTTCGCGTCGAGGAGCCGCTCGAGGAAGGCGCGGATCCGGCCGTGCCGCGTTTCGCCGGAATCGGCCGCGAGGCTCTCCACGGGCTCGCCGCGGAGCTCGGCCGCGAAGCGCGCCGCGATCGGATCGTCGCCCGCGGTGCCGAGCGCGGCGAGCGCGCCACGGACGTCGCCTTCGCCGAGGCGCAGCACGGCCATCGCGAGCGCGAGCCCGGGGCGCTCGGCGCGAGGACGACGCGTGTGCTCGAGGGAGAGCGAGTCGACGAGCGCCGCGCGGTCACCGCGGAAGCCGACGAGATCGGAGGCCACGAGCGCGGCCGCGAGGGGCGCATCGCCGCGATCGCGGGCCTCGGTGAGGGCGCCGATCTCGGCGTCGATGGCGCGCGTGGGGACGCACGACGCGGCCCGCTCGAGCGGATCGTCGTCGGAGCGCGTGTCGCCGAGTCGCGCGCGGAGCCGTGCTTCGAGCGGAGAGCCCGGATCGGCGCGCGAGGCTTCGCGGAGCGCTTCGATGGCGCGCTCGCGGTGGCCGAGGCGCAGCTCGAGCATGGCGAGGTCGCGGAGGGCGGCGGCGCGTTGCGCGCTCGAGCCGAGATCCGCGGCGCGTGCGAGGTGACGGCGCGCGGCGTCGCTGTCGCCGGCCGTGAGCGCGAGCTCGGCGAGGAGGCGGAAATCGGCGGAGGAGGTGGGGAGCTTGAGGAGCTTTAGGACCTCGTCGGGGCGCTCGCCGCCGGTGCGTGCGTAGCGGACCGTCCACCGGAGGAGGGCGGAGCGCGCGGGGCCGTCGGGGAGCCGCGCCGCGAGCGCGGCGACGTGCGATCGGACCGACGCCGCGTCGCCGATCTTGCGCGACGCCCGGATGGCCACGAGATGCGCCGCGAGCAGATCCGGCGAGGAGTGGAGCGCCGCTTCGGCCCAGGCGAGCGCGGCGTCGGCCTTCTCGGCCAGCTCGGCACGGTGGGCGAGCTCGAGCGCGAGCAGGCCCCGGAGGCTCGGCGACCGAACGCTCTGGATGGCCGCGACGAGCGCGCGCACGGTCTCGGGCGCATTGCCGGCACGCGCCGCCGTGTTCACCCAGAGGAGCGCCGTCGCGGGCGAGTCGGGCACCGCCTCGTGCGCCTCGCGCGCCGCGTCCACGGCGCCCACGGGCTCACCCGCCGCTTCCAGCCGATCGGCGAGGAGGGCGAGGGCGAAGGCGCGATCGATCGGGCCGAGGGGGAGCTCGAGCTCTGCGCGGAGATCGGCGATGGCCTCCTGGATCCGGCCGGCCCGGCTCGCCAGGCGGCGGCGCGCGCGGAGGGCGACGGGATCCGCGGGCGATTCGGCGAGCGCGTTGTCGAGCATCCGGACGGCGCGCGGATCGCCGACCGTCTCGAAGAGCTCGGCGGTGGAGAGGAGGAGCCTCGCGCGATGCCCGCCCCGCGCGTTCTCCGAGAGCGCACGGAGGAGCTCGGCGCGACGGATGCGCGTCTCGCGGTCTTCGCCCACGAGGGGGAGGCGCTCGATCTTCGGGCGGCTCCGGACCGCCGCGCGCCGCGCGACCTCGCGCGCGTCGACGAAGGCGTCGTGCACGGCCGTCACCTCGCGCTCGTCGTAGGAGATCTCGATCGACGAGGGGCTCTCCTCGGCGCCGTCGAGCTCGATGTCGAAGGAGTCGAGCTCGTCGTTCGGCATGGGAGGCTCATGAGGTCGAGTCATGCGTGCGCTCCCACGAGGGCCCGGAGCCTCGTTGCCTCGGGGCGGATCCAGAACGAGAGGAGGGCGAGGGCGTCGGGCGAGGCCTCGACGCTCGCGGGGTTCACCTCGCCGCCCACGATCGCGCGCAGGGCTTCGTGCAGCTCGACGACGACGGAGAGCGCGGCGCGCTGTGCTTCGCGACGCGCACCCGTGATGGCGCGCGAGACGTCGCTCCCGCTGCCGAGCGCGGAGATCGTCTCGCGGAGGGCGCGGCGCTCGAAGAAGCCGATCGAGGCGTCGAGCGAGGCGAAGGCGGCGAGGAGGGCGGGATCGGGCCCGAGGCCCGGGAGCGCGCGCCCATCCACGTGCGCGAGTCGCGCGACGAGCGCTTCGCTGCCGGCCTGGTCGAGGAGCACGAAGGGGAGCGTCCCCCGGAAGAGCCCGAAGGCCTGCGCGGCCGCCGAGAAGCGCGATGCCGGGGAGAGCGGGGCGCTCACGCCTTCGCCGACGAGCCAGGCGGCGCCCTTCTTGGTGGGGACGAGGTGGATCCCACGCTCGGCGTTTCCTCCGCGGTAGAGGTCGAAGGGCCCGAGGCCGAAGCGCGCCGCGATCTCGTTGAGCTCGTCGCGCACGGGCGAGCGGCTCGTCGCGGTGAGCTTGTCGCTCTTGGAGAAGCCGAGCGGCTCGAGGCCGACGCCGATGGCCTCGAGCAGCTTGGGCATGTACTGCGCGCCGAGCCCGATGAGGGGGTGGTCCGTGGCGAGCTCTCCGATGCAGTCGACGAGCGCCTCCACCGAATAGCCTCGGGGCTTCACGATCGTCGTGACCTCGGTGACGCGCGTGAGCTCTTCCTGCGAGGCGTTGCCGAGCGCGACGAGGGCTTCGAGCATCGCGGAGGCCCGCTCGTGGTCGCCGCGCAGCGTCGCGAGGGCGTGGACGGCACGGAGGAGCGAGACGTCACAACGCGTGAGCGGGAGCGAGGCGCGGATGATCTCGTTCGCGCGATCGGTGAGCCGCTTGGTCTCCGCGAAGTCGGCCGTGAGCTCCATCGAGCCGACGACCGCGTCGAGGGCCAAGGGGTGGAGCTGGAGCGCGCGGCGATAGAGCGCCTCGGCCTCGGCGGGCTGACGGAGCTCCTTGGCGCGGAGCCGACCGGCGAGGACGAGGAGGCGCGCGGCCTCGGGGCCCGTGAGCCTCCGGCCGGCATGTTCGTAGGCGCGCGCCGCGTCCTCGACCCGCCCCAGGCGGAGATCGATCTTGGCCATGCGCTCGATCGTCTTCGCGTCGGCGAGGCCGGCCGCGAGCAATTCTTCGAGCTCGGCGAGGGCCGCCTCGGGGCGATCGAGCTTCTTCTCGAGGAAATCGGCCGCAGCGAGGCGCGCGATGCGTTGTTGCGACGCCGGGACCTTCGCGACGGCGAGGCGACGCATGAAGCGGACGGCGTCCTCCCAACGCCCGCGCGCGACGTGGATCTCGGCGCCGAGCGCGAGGGCAGCGGGGTCCTCGCTCGCGATGGAGGTGAGCCGCTCGACGTGCACCGACGCTTCTTCGAGCCGGTCGGCGACGCGGAGGAGCCCGGCGAGCTCGTAGAGGGCGTGCGGGAGCTCGGGGTCGTCGTCACGCGCGCGGCTCACCCAATCGGCGAGGAGCTCGATGCGGGCGTCGTCGCGGCCCTCGCTCCGGTACAGG
The DNA here is from genome assembly GCA_012744445.1 of Myxococcales bacterium. GTDB lineage: Bacteria > Myxococcota_A > Polyangia > Polyangiales > Houyiibacteriaceae > JAAYBZ01. Next base: position 3,963 of record JAAYBZ010000209.1, read on the forward strand.
GCGAGGAGCCGCTGGAGCGCAACGGGCGATCGGCCGTCGGTGCGGAGCGCGCGGAGGAACGTCGCCTCGGCGGCGCCGAAGTCACCGAGGAGATCGGCGTAGGACACGCCGGCTTCCTCGAGCAGGGCGCTCGACCAGCGAGGCGGCGCGGCGTCCGCGAGCACCTCGCAGGCCCGCGTGTGTCGTTTGGCGTCGCCCGCGAGGTGGGCCGCCACGCGGAGCGCGTCCCAGGAGGCGAGATCCTCGGGGTCTTCGGTGACGGCACGCCGTGCCGCGTCGAGCGCGTCCTGCCCGAGCCCGGCCAGGACGAACGCGCGCGCCGCCGCGGCCTGCAGGTGTCCCCGGAGCTCGGGCGAGTGCGCGATGCGCTCGGCCATCGCCCAGCCGAGCTGTCCCGGCTCGTCGGCCACGGAGACCGTCTCCTCGATCGCGAGCGCGGCGTGTACGTCGCGCGCCTCGTCGAGGAGGGCCTGCGCCGCGATGAACGCGTCCGCGAGCGCATCCTCTCCCATCTGCGCCAGCAAGGCCGCCGAGAGCGCGCCGAGCTCGCGGTGCCCTTCGTCGCCGGGGGCCATGAGCGATCCGAGGGCGGCGGCGCGCGCGGCAGGCGGCGCGTACCGCGCCTCGACGTATCGCGCGAGGAGGCCTTCGTCGCGCGGCTCGAAGCGGCGATCGCCGGCGAGCCCGTCGATGTGCCGCGCGACCTTCATGAGCGGCACGACCTTGGGATCGCCGCCGCCGAGCGCCTCGCTCGCCTCGACGCGCGCGCTCGCGGTCCGCTCCGAGAGCATCACGTCCCACGCCATCTCGAGATCTTGGGGATCGAGCCCGGGCCGACGCTCGCCGTGCCCGCGGAGCGAGAGCTCGAGGGCCGCGGTCTTGGCGCCGGGCGCACCTTCGGCGTCGAGGATCGCGTAGCACTTCGACGCGAGCGCCGGAGAGACGAGGGGTGCGAGCCGGCGCAGCCCGTCGAGCGCGAGCGGGTCGTCGGCCCGCGCGGCGTAGAGCGCCGCGGCGCGCTCGAGGTCACCGCGGGCCTCGGCGTCGAGCGCTTCGGCGAGGGGCTCGGCGTCTCCGTGGGCGAAACGTCCCTGGGCACGCCTCACGCGGAAGCGTTCGGCGGCGGCTTCGTCGCCTCGGAGGCGCGCGATCTCCGCGGCGAGCGCGAGGGCATAGGGGTGATGCGGCCGTGCCTCGAGCGCTTCGTCGACGCGCGCGGCGGCGCCGTCGACGTCGCCCTCGAAGATCCGGAGGCGCGCGGCGGTGGCGAGATGGGCCGCCCGGGCAGGAGCGTCGTTCTCGAGCCGCGCGAGCGTTTCGTGCGCGCGCGCCGCCCAGAGGGGATTCCGCGCGGCGATGCCGTGGACCCGGACGAGCTCCGCCGCCCAAGGCTCGCCCATGGAGAGGAGGTCTTCGAGGAGGCTCGCGTCCAGCGCGGCCGAGCCGGCGCGGAGCCGGGCGCTCGCGCGCTCGAAGAGGGCGACGCGTCGTACATCCGTCGAGGCCGTCGCGCGGGCGAGGTTCGCGGCCGCCACGTCGAGCGCCGCGAGATCGCCGCTACGCTTGGCGAGGTCGAACGCGCGCGCGGAGGCTTCGGCCGAGCGCGCTTCGCTCGCGCGGGCCTCGCGGGCGAGGGAGGCGGCGAGCTCGACGTCGCCGAGCTGCTGCTCGGCCACGTCGGAAGCCAATACCAGCGCCCACGCGGCGTCCTCGGCGCCGCGCTGCGCGAAGGCGCGCAAGCGCTCGATGCGTTCGCGATGGGCGCCGCGCTTCGCGGACAGGAGATCGCAGAGCAGGAGGAGCGGCGCCGAAGGGGAGGCCTCGAAGGCGGCGTCCGCGAGGCGGCTCGCCTCGGCGAGATCTCCTGCGTCCACCGACGCGAGCGCGGACTCGACGAGGACCTCGGCGCGCACGCCGCGAGCTTCGCGTGCAAAGATGGCGGCTTCGATCTCGGCCTGCGCTTCGCGATCCCCGCCGCGCCGCGCGGCCTCCCATGCGAGCAGCCAGAGTGAGTCGGCGTCGGCGATCTCGGCCGCCTTCCGCGCATGGGCGAAGGCCGAGCGTGGCGCGAAGAGGACCTCGAGCTCGACGGCGGCGGCCTCGGCGAAGAGCGCGGCGGCCTCGGCGGCGAAGCCTCCCTCGGCGAGCTTCTGCGCCGCGTCGGCGAGGGCGCGGGCGCGCGCGGCGTGATCGCCGAGCTCGAGGTGCGCGTCGGCGAGCGCGAGCGAGGCGAGCCCCTCTCCGTCGTCGGCCGAAGCGAGGCGCCGCGTGCGCTCGAGGAGGGAGAGATCGGAGCGCTCGGCCCGATCGACCTGGAGGATGGACGCGAGGGCGGGAGCCTTCGACGTCGAGATGGCGCGGTCGAGCGCGACGAGGAGCGAGCGTTCGTCGCCGGTGCGACGCGCGGCGAGCTCGAGGAAGGCGGCCGCTGCCTGCGAGCTGGGATCCTCGTCGAGCGCGGCCCGGAAGGCCTCCGTGGCGCGATCCCACGCGCCCCGCGCGGCCTCCACGCTGCCGAGCGCGAGCCGCGCGGACGCCCGCCCGCCACGGCTCATCGCGGCGCTCACTTCTTCGGCGTGCAGCCTGGCGAGCCGATCGAAGGCGCGCCGCTCCTCGAGGATGCGGGTGACCGCGTCGAACGCGGGGCGAAAGGCCGGCGACTCTTGTTGCGCGAGGAGGTAGTGCTGCAGCGCCTCGGCCGGCTGCGCGAGCCCGTGCTCGAGCAGCGCACCGATCTCGTAGTCGAGCACGGCGCTCGAGGCGTCGAGGCGCTCGAGCGACCGCTCGGCACGGAGCGCCTCGAGCCGCGCTTCGAGCGCGGCGCGCTGGGGCTGCGATTCCTCCATCGTTCTTCGGCCCGGCAGGTTACCAAAAACACGTGCGGCGTAGGCGCCGAAAGGCCCTCGCTCTCGCTTCCCCCGAGAACACGCTTGAACTTCCGCGCAGTGCGCGCAAACTCGGCCTGCGCAAGGGGGTTTTTCATGACGAATGACGCGTCGGGGCCGAAGGTCAAAGGCGTCGCGTTTCGATCCGTCCTGACGGTCGCCGAAGAGATCCTCGGGGGAGAGACGGTGGAGCGCGTCTACGCTACGCTGCCCGAGGACGCGCGTGAGACGCTCCGCTACAAGGTCTTGCACACGGGCTGGTACCCCATCGAGCTCTACCGTGCGCTCTGGGCCGCCCTCCTCGAGGTGACCGGCCGCGGAGACGACCTCGTGAAGGAGATCGGCGCGGCGTCCGTGCGAAGGGACATGACGGGCGTCTATCGCATGGTCTTCCGCGTCTTCTCGCCGGAGACGATGTTCTCGATCACGGCGCGCCTCTACAGCCAGTACTACGACACGGGCACCGTGGAGGTCCTGCGCGCCGAGCACGTGAAGGCGCGCGTGGTCTACACGGGCTGCGAGGGCTTCGATCGCACCATGTGGGTCGAGCTCCTCGGCAGCGGTGAGGAGATGCTCCGCCTCGCGGGCGCCAAGGATCCCCGGCTCGAGATCGTCCGCGGCGGATGGGGCGCCTACTGCGAGGTCGACGCCCATTGGTCGTGATCGACGCGTGGCTCAGCCGATCGTCCAGCCGCCGTCGATGACGAGCACGTGTCCCGTGACGTAGCTCGACTCGTCCGAGGCGAGGTAGACGGCCCCGCCCGCGATGTCCTCGGGCACGCCGACGCGCTCGAGCGCGGTCTTCGCGACGATCGACTCGCGGATCTCGTCGTTCTCTACGAGCGCGCTCGCGAAGCGCGTCTCGACGAGCCCGGGCGCGAGCGCGTTCACGCGGATCCCCGTCCCCGAGAGCTCCATCGCGAGCGTCTTGGTCATCGAGATGAGCGCGGCCTTGGTCATGCCGTAGGCGCCCTGGAGCGGCGAGGCCATCGTCCCGAGCACGCTCGCCGTGTTGATGATCGAGCCGGGGGCGCCTCGCTCGATGAGATGATCGAGCACGATCCGGGTGAGCGTGAACGGCCCCTCGATGTTCACCTCGAAGGTCTTGCGGAGCGCCTCGAGCGAGAGCCCTCGCATGGGGCCGAAGTACGGGTTCGTCGCCGCGTTGTTCACGAGGACGTCGACCTTGCCGTAGCGCGCGATGGCCTTCTCGACGAGCTCCTTGCAGGCCTCGGGCTTGCCCACGTGACAGGGGACGCCGATCGCGTCGCCGCCGGCATCGACGATCTTCCGGGTGGCGGCCTCCACGCCCTCGGGCTTCCTCGAGGCGACCACGACCTTGGCGCCTTCGCGCGCGAAGGCCTCGGCGATGGCCTGTCCGATGCCTCGGGTGGAACCGGTGACGATGGCGACCTTGCCTTCGAGGCGGCCCTTGTTCTCGTGCATGCGGTGACTCCTTGAGGGGGCGAGGGCGACGTGCCTGCACGCCCGGGTGGTGTATATCGGCGGGGGCGCGGGGGATCCGCGCCCCATGAGTAACCGAGGCAGGGCCCCCTGATCTATCTCCAATCCATCGCGGCGATCGTCGTCGGGCTCGTGGTGCTCACCTGGGCGGCGGACAAGTTCATCACCGGCGCCGCGAGCATCGCGCGCGATCTCGGCGTCTCCACGCTCGTCATCGGCATCACCATCGTGGGGTTCGGCACCTCGGCGCCAGAGCTCCTCGTGAGCGCCGTCGCGGCGCTCGAAGGCAGCCGGGACATCGGCATCGGCAACGCCATCGGCTCGAATATCACCAACACCACGCTGATCCTCGGCGCGTCGGCGTTGGCCGCGCCGCTCTTCGTGAACCCGCGCGTCCTCCGGCGCGAGATCCCGAAGCTCCTCGGCTTCACGGCGTTCGCGGCCGCGCTCATGGCCGACGGAAGCCTCGATCGGGTCGACGGCCTCATCCTGTTCTCGATCTTCGTGTTCAGCCTCCTCGCACCGTTCTTCTCGAGGTCGCGGCCCGAGGACGAGGTCCTCGGCGAGCTCGGGGAGGAGATGCCCGAGCCTCTCCCCCTCCGGCCCGCCATCCTCTGGACGCTCGCGGGGCTCGCGGCGCTCATCGCGAGCTCATGGGTGCTCGTCTGGGGCGCATCCACGGCGGCGCGCGCGCTCGGCGTGGACGAGGTGGTCATCGGTCTGACCATCGTCGCGGTGGGCACGAGCCTCCCCGAGCTCGCGGCCTCCGTGGCGGCCGCACGGAAAGGGGAGCACGACATCGCCGTCGGCAACGTCTTCGGCTCCAACATGTTCAACATCCTCGCCGTCCTCGCGATGCCCGGCATCGTCCATCCCGGCGAGACTCCTGAGCTCATGATGGAGCGCGACATGAGCGTGCTGGTCGCGGTGACGCTCCTCTTCGTCGCCCTCGTCCTCGTGGGCGGAAGGCCGTGGCGCCTCGGACGGTGGAGCGCGCTCGTGCTCCTCGCCACCTACGCGGCGTACACGGCCTATCTCTTCGTCGTCTGAGAGACGGAACGAAGAAGCCCCCGCCAAGGCAGGGGCTCTCTCGTGCGCGGGTGACGAGCGCGCTCAGCGCGGCATCAGCACCCAGTAGTCGAGATCGAGGACGACGCGCGGATCGTAGACCTGCTTTCCGTCCTTCTCGATCTTGATCGAGAGCTCGCCCTCGCTGCGGTCCCAATCCTTCACGCCGACGAGCCGGAGCCGGAGGGCGCCGACGTCGTCGCGGCCGGGGATGGGCTGCTTGTCGAGGACCTCGGTGAGGGCGTAGAGCGTATCGCCCGCGAACGTCGGGTTCGCGTGCGTGCCGCCGTTCCAGCCGAGGATGCCGAGCGAATTCTCGAGCCCGTTGAACGAGAGCGAGCGCACGACGCTGATCACGTGGCCGCCGTACATGAGGCGCCGCTTGAAGCGGGTGTTCCGCGCCTGGAACTGGTCGAAGTGGACCTTCGCCGTGTTCTGGTAGAGGCGCGTCGCGAGCATGTGCTCGCTCTCCTCGATGGTCATGCCGTCGACGTGGTCGATCCGCTCGCCGACCTGGTAGTCGTCGAAGCGGGCGCGGCCGCCGGTGGCCCAATTCTGGAAGCCCTCGAGCGAGAGCTCCTTGGGCACCACGAGGTCCTCGACGGAGAGGGCCTTCGGGAGATCCGGCACGTCGTTCGCGTTCGTCGGCGTCTCGGGATCGCGCTTGTGCACCATCACCCAGCGGTAGTAGTCGAGGACCTCCTCGCCGCGCTGGTTGGTGCCGGTGGAGCGCACCCACACCACGCCCGTCTTGCCGTCGCGGTTCTCCTTCTTGCCGACGACCTTGGAGACCGTGCGGACCGTGTCTCCCGGGTAGACGGGGCGGAGGAAGCGCACGGCCGCATAGCCGAGGTTCGCCACCGCGTTGAGCGAGATGTCGTTCACGGTCTTGCCGAAGACCATGTGGAAGGTGAGCAGATCGTTCACCGTCTCGCGCTGGAAGCCGAGGCTGCGCGCGAACTCGGCCGAGCAGTGAAGCGGGAAACGATCGCCCGTGAGCGCCACGTAGAGCGCCTGATCACCCTCGGTGATCGTGCGCGGGACCGCGTGGACGAGCTCCGAGCCCACCACGAAGTCTTCGAAGAAGTTGCCGGGGTTGGTCTTGCTCATGGCTCAGCCCTCGAGCAGGCGCCGTGCGACGACCTGCGCTTGGATCTCGTTGGCGCCCTCGAAGATCGAGAGGACGCGCGCGTCGACGAGTAGACGGGAGGCCGTGTACTCGATGGCGAAGCCGTTGCCGCCGTGGATCTGCACGTTGGCGTCGGCCGCTTCCCACGCCGCGCGGGTCGCGAGCAGCTTGGCCATCCCGGCCTCGAGGTCGCAGCGTCGATCCTGATCCTTCTCGCGGGCCGAGAAGAAGGTGAGCTGACGCGCGGCCTGGATGCGCGTGATCATGCGCCCGATCTTCCGCTTCACGCGGGGGAACTGGAAGATCGGCCCGCCGAACTGCTCACGCTCCTGGGCGTACTGCAGCGCGCAGTCGAGCGCCGCCTGTGCCACGCCCACGCCACGCGCCGCCGTCTGGATGCGCGCGCTCTCGAAGGTGCGCATGAGCTGCTTGAAGCCCGCGCCCTCCTCGCCGCCGAGGAGCGCGTCGCCCGGCACGCGGAAACCGTCGAAGCCGAGCTCGTACTCCTTCATGCCTCGGTAGCCGAGCACGGGGATCTCGGTGCCCGTGAGGCCCTCGTCGACGAACTCGGGCTCACCGGGGGCCGGATCGAGCCGCGTCTTCTCCGCGAGGAACATCGACAGGCCCTTGTAGCCGGGCTCGGCCGGGTTGGTGCGCGCGAGGAGCGTCATGAGGTCGGCGCGGACGGCGTGGGTGATCCACGTCTTCTGACCGTGGATGACGTAGCTGCCGTCGGGCTGCTTGATGGCGCGCGTGGTGAGGTTCGCGAGATCCGAGCCGTTGTTGGGCTCGGTGAACACGGCCGTGGAGAGCACCTCGCCCGCCGCGAGCTTGGGGAGCCACTTCTGCTTCTGCTCCTCCGTGCCGCCGCCGAGGATGAGCTCCGCGGCGATCTCGGCGCGCGTGCCGAGCGAGCCGACGCCGATGTAGCCGCGGCTGAGCTCCTCGGTGACGACGCACATCGCGACCTTGCTCAGGCCGAGCCCGCCGTACTCCTCGGGGATCGTCAGGCCGAACACGCCGAGCTCGCTCATCTGCTCGACGATGTCCATCGGGATCAGGATGTCCTTCTGGTGGATCTCCTGGGCCCGGGGGATGACCTTCTCGTCGGCGAAGCGCGCGAACTGCTGGCGGATCTCCTCGAGGGTCTCGTCGCCGAGGCCCGGATCGCCGAAGCCGTGCTCGGCGCCGTGGTTGGCGATCTCGAGGAATACGTCGCCGTTCGCGTACGTGTCGGCGAACGCGACCACCTCGGGCGCGCCGATCGTCGCGGCCACGTCGGCCTCGGTGAGGCCCATCTCGGAGAGCGGGATCGACTCGCAGGCCCCGAGATCGACGCCGCCGCGGAGGCTGCGCGCGACCTCGCCCACGTAGGCGCGGGCGATCTTGCCCTCGAACTCGCCACCGACGCGCTCGGCCCAGCCGGCGATCTGACGGCAGGCCTCGAGCTCGGTCGCGAGGTACGCGAGCGCGTGCGCGCCGAGCTGGTTCCGGTTGAGGAGGTCGTTCGAGATGCGACCCTTCGAGTCGGAGAGCTTGGCCTTGAGGTTCGCGTGCGCCCGGGCGTAGAGGCCCTCGATGGCGGAGATGGCGTTCTGGATGCTCACCGGCCGGCTCCCGCGTTGATGGCCCGGACGGTCTCCTCGTAGTTCTTGAGGCCGGGGACGGGCGCGCCCACGAGGCACGAGACGGTGCCGTGGATCTTGTTCTCGTACATGAGCTGGTGCGCGGTGGGGATCTCGTCCCAGGTGAAGAAGCGCGTCATCACCGGCCGGATCTTGCCCTGCTGCACGAGGCGGTTCGCGCGGCGCGCCGAGTCGGCGTCGGCGAAGTGCGAGCCGATGATCTGCTTCTGGCGCATCCAGAGGTGACGCACGTCGAAGTTGAGGTCGTAGCCCGTGGTCGCGCCGCAGATGACGACCTTGCCGTACTTCTCGGCGAGGAAGACGCTCGTCGGGAAGGTCTGCTGGCCCACGTGCTCGAAGACGATCTCGACGCCCTTCTTCTCACCGAGGATGTCCCAGATCTTCTTGCCGAAGTTCTTCACCTCGGCGAACCACGCCTTCTCTTCCTCGGGCGTCATCCCGGGCTTGTAGGCGATGTTGTGGAAGTCCTTGCGGTTGATCGTGGCGAACGCGCCGAGATCCTTGGCGAGCTGCGCCTTCTCCTCGCTCGAGACGACGGAGATGGCGCGGCCGCCCATCACGGCCACGAGCTGCGTCGCGAACACGCCGAGGCCGCCGGCGCCGCCCCAGATGAGGACGTCGTTGCCGGGCTCGACGCGCGCGCGGTCGACGAGCATGCGGTGCGCGGTGAAGTACGTGAGGCCGTAGCTCGCCGCCTCCTCCCACGAGAGGTGCTTGGGCTTGGGGAGGAGCTGCTGCCCCTGCACGCGGCAGAACTGGGCGAACGAGCCGTCGGGGGTCTCGTAGCCCCAGATGGTCTGGAGATCCGAGACGCCCGGCTCGAGCAGGTGGTTGCAGTGGAGGACGACCTCGTCGCCGACCTTCCAGTTGCGAACCAGCTCGCCGACCTTCCACACCACGCCGGACGCGTCCGAGCCGGCGATGTGGTAGTCGAGCCCGTGCCCCTTGAGGACGTTCACCGGTTTACCGAGACCGGCCCAGATCCCGTTGTAGTTCACGCCCGCGGCCATCACCTGGACGAGGACCTCGTCCGGCCCGATGTCCCACACCGGGACGTCGTCCTCGCGCACGAACGATTTCTTGGGCTCGCCAAACCGCTCAGGGCGGATGACGTAGGCGCTCATGGTCTCGGGTACCACCCCGAGCTCGGGGAGCTTGCCTACGGGCACGTGCTTGGGTCGGTCACTCATGGTTCGTTTCTCCCATCGTCGTCGTAGCGGACCCACCGCCTCGATGCATCGTCGCTCGCATCGGTCGGCTTGACCCATCGGCCCCTGGGATGCTTTACAACTTCACAGGTGGCGACGGCGGCCTGGACCTAACATACGAGCCGTCGAGGTCAAGAGCGCCGCCGTCCAAACGATGGAAATGACGGCGAACAACGCAGCGATGGCTCAGCGGCTCCGCGAGCTACGGCTCGCACGAGGTCTGCAGCAGAGCGAAGTAGCTCGGCGGCTGCAGATCTCGCCGGCCTATCTGAGCCTCATCGAGAAGGGCAAGCGGGCCATCCAGCTCCCGCTGCTCTTCCAGGCGCTCGAGCTCTACGGCGTCCAGATGGACGCGTTCATGAAGAGCCTCGGCGAGCGGCACGTCGACGACGGCCTCGCCCGTCTCCTCGACGAGCCACTCCTCCGCTCGCTCAACCTCTCGGCCGAGGATCTCGCGTCGTTCAGCGGCGAGCCGAAGGTCGTCACCACGGTCACCGGGCTCTTCAACCTTTACAAGAACACCCGGGGCCAGCTCGACAACGTCCTTGCCGGGATCCGCAAGCAGAACCGCAACGACGACGAGCTCCGCTTCGACTACACGCCCTTCGACGAGGTCACGGACTTCCTCGAGAAGAACGAGAACTACTTTCCTTCGCTCGAGGAGCGCGCGAACAAGCTCCGCGTCGACGCCGGCTTCGGCACGAGCGTGCGCGCGGGCGAGCTCGAGGCATGCCTCGAGCGCGATCTGGGCGTGAAGGTGACGCGCGTGCCCATGAGCGAGGACGGCATCGTCTCCGCGTGGAACGAGACGCGCGACGAGCTCTTCATCGCCGAGGACACGCACGAGCAGCGGCTCAAGTTCCACCTCGCGCACGCCATCGGCCTCCGCGTCCTCGACGAGGAGAAGCTCCACAAGGGCATCCTCGCCGACTACGGCGGCCACTACGGCGAGACGCGGCGGCTCATCAAGATCCACCTCGCGAACTACTTCGCCGGCGCGGTGCTCCTCCCGTACCGCGAGTTCTACGAGGCCGTCACCAAGACCCGCTACGACGTCGAGGTGCTCGCGCGGCGGTTCGAGACCTCCTACGAGACCGTGGCGCACCGCATGTGCAATCTCGCGGCGCCCAACCTCCGCGGCCTGCCGATGCACTTCATCCGCGTCGACCTCGCCGGGAACATCTCCAAGCGCTACTCGGGCGACGGCATCCGCTTCAGCCACTACGACGGCTCGTGCCCGAAGCTCGCCGTGCACCTCGCCTTCCTCACGCCGAACGTCATCACCAAGCAGTATTCGGCCTTCCCCGACGGCGAGACGTACTTCTGCTTCGCCAAGGTGGTGAGCGAGCCCGACTCGGGCAGCCTCGTGAAGGGCACCGTGCACAGCATCGGCCTCGGCACGCACGCCGACGCGGCCAAGCACCTGGTCTACGCCGACGATCTGCCCTTCGCCGATCCCCAGCGGATGGCCGTGCCGGTGGGCACCACGTGCCGCTTCTGCGAGCGCACCAACTGCAACATGCGATCGGCGCCGAGCTACAAATTCGCCTTCCGCGTCGACGAGTACACGCGCAAGGACAACTTCTTCTCGCCGCACCTCGAGGGCGAGAACCCGGCGCGAAAGCCCATCATGCCGCGCCGCAAGAAGAAGAAGACCGCGTGATCACGAGAGGCGCCACGCGTCGGCTAGTGGCTGCCGCCCTGGCGCGATAAGCTGCCCACGTCCTTTCGACGAGGGGAGTCCCCCTTGGAGGTGCGCGTGACGTTTCGAGGAAAAGTGGCGGTGGTGACGGGTGCGGCGTCGGGCATCGGCCGGGCGCTCGCCGTCGGTTTCGCCCAGCGGGGCGCGGACGTCGCCGTCTGCGACGTGAACGAGGTGGGCCTCGAGGAGACCAAGCACGAGGTCGAGAGGCTCGGCCGTCGGGTCTTCACGAGGCGGGTCGACGTCTCCGATCGCGAGGCCGTCCACGCCTTCGCGGGCGAGGTCCTCCAGCACTTCGGTCAGGTCGACTTCGTCGTGAACAACGCTGGCGTCTCGGTCTCCGACACCGTCCTCGACAGCCGCTACGAGGACTGGGACTGGATCGTCGGCATCAACTTCTGGGGTGTGGTGCACGGCACCAAGGCCTTCCTCCCGCACATGGTCGAGCGGAACACGGGCAGCATCGTGAACGTCTCGAGCATCTTCGGGATCATCGCGGTGCCCACGCAGGGCCTCTACAACGCCACCAAGTTCGCCGTGCGCGGCATGACCGAGGCGCTCCGCCACGAGCTCGAGGGCACGGGCGTGCACGTCGCCGTCGTCCACCCCGGCGGCATCGACACCAACATCGTCCGGAACTCGCGCCATCGGCGTAGCCCCGACGGCACCACGGACAAGGACGCGAGCGTGGCCCGCTTCCAGAAGGCCGCGCGCACGACGCCGACCCAGGCCGCCGAGACCATCCTCCGCGGCATCGAGCGGCGCGAGCCCCGCATCCTCATCGGCGCCGACGCGAAGCTCCTCGAGAAGATCCAGCGCTCGGCCCCGGTGCGCTACTGGACCATCCTCAAGAAGGCCCTCCAATTCGTCGAGAGGTGAGGGCCGCAACTTCGGCTCGAGAGGACGATCATGAAGAAGACCGAAGAAGATTGGCGCCGTGAGCTCTCGCCCGCGCAGTACCACGTGCTCCGGGAGTGCGGGACGGAGCGCGCCTTCACCGGCGCGTACTGGAACGAGAAGCGCCCCGGCGTCTACCGCTGTGCGGGCTGCAAGACCGTGCTCTTCGACTCGTCCACCAAGTACGACTCGGGGAGCGGTTGGCCGAGCTTCTGGGAGGCCGTCGACGAATCGCTCGTGAAGCGCCTCGAGGATCGCTCCCACGGCATGGTCCGCGTGGAGGTGCGCTGCGCCACGTGCGACGGACACCTCGGCCACGTCTTCCCCGACGGCCCGCCGCCCACCGGGGAGCGCTTCTGCATCAACTCGCTCTCGCTCGAGTTCGAGCCGTCCCAAGGCTGAATGACGCGGCCGGTGGTCCTCAGCGTCGCGGGCTCCGATCCGAGCGGGGGCGCGGGGCTCCAGGCCGATCTGAAGGTCGCCGCCGCGTACGGCGTGCACGGCGCGGCCGTCCCCACGCTCCTCACGGTCCAGGACTCGCGCGGCGTCCGCGAGGTCGTCTCGCTCGAGGCCGGCGTCTTCCGACGCAGCCTCGACGTCGTCCTGGCCGATCTCCGCCCGCGCGCGGTGAAGATCGGCGCGCTCGCCTCGGCCGAGGTGATCGCCTCGCTCGCCGCGGCCCTCGCGGCGACCGACGCGCCCGTGATCCTCGACACGATCGTCGCCAGCTCGAGCGGCGCGCCCTTCCTCGACGAGGCGGCTCTTTCCGTGTTCGCGCGCGAGCTCGTGCCGCGCGCCGTGCTCCTCACGCCCAACCTCGTGGAGGCGAGGCTGCTGCTCGGCGCGCAAGAGGACGACGCGAGCGCGCTCGCCGACGCGAGCTTCCGGCGCTTCGGAGTCCCCACGCTGGTGAAGGGCGGCCACGCCGAGGGCGATCGCTCGATCGACGTCCTCGTCGACGGGGAGGGCGAGGCGCGCTTCGACGCGCCGCGCTTCGACGGCCCTTCGCCGCACGGGACCGGCTGCGCGCTCAGTATGGCGATCGCCTGCGAGCTCGCGCTCGGCGGCCCGTTGCGCGAGGCGATCCGTGACGCCAAGTCCTACGTGAGCCGCGCCATCGCGCGCGCGGAGAGGCTCGGGGAGGGCGCGCCCTTCCTCGATTTCCAGGCCTCGGACGAGAGGGGATGAGCACGACGATCCGCCGTCGCGGCCTCGGCGCCGCGCCGTTCTACGAACGCCACGGCTTCGTCCGGCTCGATCCCTCGGCGCTCCCCGCCTGGCTCGCCGAGATCCGTCGCGCGGAAGCGCGTGAGGGGCTCGATCGCTGGCCACGCGTCGCGATGGCCCGAGAGCTACGCCGACGACCCTGAAAATCCTTGCCGCCCGCGTCGCCCCCCTGCTATCAGGTTCGCCCCTGAACGCATGGCACGCACTCGCGGGCCTCGTTCCAGCGCAACGCGAGCTCGGACCCCATGACACGTAAACGCGGTAAAGGCGGAGCCGGGAGCCAAATGGACCTCTCCGCCCTGAGCTTCGACGACGCCTCCCTCGCCGAGGAGACGCGCCGCCGGTACCTGAACTACGCCCTCAGCGTCATCACGAGCCGCGCGCTCCCCGACGTGCGCGACGGCCTCAAGCCGGTCCAGCGCCGCATCCTCTACACGATGTGGAACGAGCTGCGCCTCCGGAGCGACGCCAAGTACCGCAAGAGCGCCGCGATCGTCGGCGACGTGATGGGCAAGTTCCACCCGCACGGCGACACGGCCATCTACGACGCGCTCGTCCGCATGGCGCAGGACTTCACCATGCGCGCGCCCCTCGTCGACGGCCGCGGCAATTTCGGCTCGCCCGACGGCGACTCGGCCGCGGCGATGCGGTACACCGAGGCCAAGCTCATGCCCGTGGCCGACGAGCTCCTCAACGAGCTCGGCAAGCGCACGGTCGTCTTCCGGCCCAACTACGACGGGACGCGCTTCGAGCCGGTGGTCCTCCCGGCGCGCTTCCCCAACCTCCTCGTCAACGGCTCGCAGGGCATCGCCGTCGGCATGGCCACCTCGATCCCGCCGCACAACCTCGGCGAGATCGTCCGCGCGGCCATGAAGATGATCGAGGATCCCGAGATCTCGGTCCGCCAGCTCATGCGTGGCATCAAGGGCCCCGACTTCCCCACCGGCGGCGAGATCGTCTCCTCGCGCGAGGAGATCGTCCGCGTCTACGAAGAGGGCCAGGGCTCGCTCAAGCTCCGCGGCACCTGGAAGGTCGAGGAGCAGGGCAAGGGCAACACGCTGCTCGTCATCGACTCGATCCCCTACGCCACCGAGCGCTGCCAGGTCGTCGAGAAGATCGCCGAGGTCATCATCAAGAAGAAGCTCCCCGTCCTCCTCGACGTGAGGGACGAGAGCACCGACGAGTGCCGGATCGTCTGCGAGATCAAGAAGGGCACCGATCCGCACCTCGTGATGACCTACCTCTACAAGCACACGCCGCTCCAGACGAGCGTGCAGGTGAACTTCACCTGCCTCGTGCCCACCGAGCACCCCGAGGTCACCGCGCCCCAGCGCCTCGATCTGCGCGCGATGATCCGGCACTTCCTCGACTTCCGCATGGAGGTCGTCACCAAGCGGCTCGAGTTCGATCTCGAGAAGCTCGAGGAGCGCATCCACATCCTCGAGGGCTTCGCCAAGGTCTACGACGCGCTCGACGAGACGATCCGCATCATCCGGCGCTCGGAGGACAAGGCCGACGCGGCCGAGAAGCTCATGAAGCGCTTCGAGCTCGACGAGGAGCAGGTCGACGCCATCCTCGAGCTCAAGCTCTATCGCCTCGCGCGGCTCCAGATCCTCCTCATCCAGAAGGAGCTCGACGAGAAGCAGAAGGAGGCCAAGCAGATCCGCAAGCTCCTCGCGAGCGAGGAGGCGCGCTGGAACCTCATCAAGTCCGAGCTCCACGAGCTCGAGGGCCAGTACGCCACGCCGCGCAGCACGCAGGTCAAGACCGAGCTCGACGAGCCGCAGTACGACGCCGAGGCCTTCATCGTCGACGAAGACGCGATGGTCATCCTCACCGAGCACGGCTGGGTGAAGCGTCAGCAGAGCATCCGCGACCTCGAGAAGGTCCGCCTCCGCGAGGGCGACGCGATCCTCGCGGTCACGGGCGGCTCCACGCGCCACCCCGTGGCCTTCTTCTCCAACCACGGCTCCTGCTACGTCACCCGCATCGCGGAGATCCCGCCCTCGACGGGTCACGGCAATCCCATCCAGACGCTCTTCAAGCTGGCCGACGGCGAGCGCATCATCGCCATGCTCAGCTTCGATCCGCGCGTCCTCGAGGTGCCGCCCCCCGCCGAGGGGAGCGAGCCCGAGCCGCCCTTCGCCGTGGCCGTGACCAAGCTCGGCCAGACGCTGCGCTTCAGCCTGCGCGCGCACCGTGAGCCCTCCACCAAGAGCGGCCGTCGCTACGCGCGCCTCGGCGAGGGCGACGAGGTCGTGTTCGTCGGCGAGACGCGCGACGGCGATCACGTCGCCGCCGTGAGCCACAGCGGCCACGCGCTCATCTGCAACGCCGAGGAGATCAACGTCCTCGGCGGCGCGGGCAAGGGCGTGATGCTCATGAAGCTCGAGAAGGGCGACGCCATCGTGGGCGCGCGCATCCTCCGCGAGCACAACGACGCGCTCATCTCCTACAACGAGAGCGGCACCGAGTACCGCGTCTCGCTCCGCAAATACGAGGCGCACACCCGCGGCGGCAAGGGCCACGCGATGTTCCGGCGCGGCCGCATCGAGCGGGCCGATCGCCCCGAGGTCGTCGTCCCCGATCTCACGGCGGAGGGTTGATCATGGCTTATTCCGCGAAAGACATCGAAGTCCTCGAGGGGCTCGAGCCCGTCCGCAAGCGCCCGGCGATGTACATCGGCGGAACCGACGCGCGCGGCTACCACCACCTCCTCTGGGAGATCGTCGACAACTCGGTCGACGAGGCCATCAACGGGCACGCCACCAAGATCCTCGTCTCGCTCGACGAAGACCTCCGCGGCGCCACCGTCACCGACAACGGCCGCGGCATTCCCGTCGACATCCACCCCAAGTTCAAGAAGAGCGCGCTCGAGCTCATCCTCACCACGCTCCACGCGGGCGGAAAGTTCGAGGGGAAGGGCTACCAGATCGCGGGTGGCCTCCACGGCGTCGGATCGTCGGTCGTCAACGCCCTCAGCGAGTCGATGACGGCGACGATCCGCCGCGACGGCGCCGAGTTCGAGCAGTCCTTCTCGCGCGGCGTCCCCACGAGCAAACTCGAGAAGCTCGGCGAGACGCGAAAGCGCGGGACGCGCATCCACTTCCGCCCCGACCCGGAGATCTTCGGCAAGCGCGCGCACTTCGATCCGCAGGTCGTGCGCGAGACGCTCGAGGCCAAGAGCTACCTCCACAAAGGCTTGCAGATCACCTTCGTCGACCACTCGGCCGGCACCAAGGAGGTCTTCGAGCACCCCAACGGCATCGCCGACTACCTCAAGAAGCTCGTCGCCGAGAAGGGGAAGGGGCGCGTCCACCCGGAGCCCTTCGTCCACGAGCGCGAGGAGGGGCCGCGCCTCGAGGTCGCGCTCCAGTGGACCGAGGGCACCGAGGAGGTCATCCGCACCTACGCCAACGGCATCCCCACGAGCGCCGGCGGCACGCACGAGCAAGGCCTCAAAGCGGCGCTCGGCAAGGCGGTCCGCGCCTACATGGAGGCGCACAAGCTCGTCCCCAAGGGCGTGAAGATCACGGCCGAGGACATCCGCGAGGGGCTCGTCGCGGTGCTCAGCGTCTTCGTCCCCGAGCCGCAGTTCCAGGGCCAGACCAAGGATCGCCTCAACAACCCCGAGGTGGCGACGCCCGTCGAGAACGCCATCCGGGCGGCGCTCGAGCACTGGCTCAACCACAACAAATCCTCGGCCGAGGCGGTGATCGCGCGCGTGATCATCGCGGCCCGCGCCCGCGAGGCGAGCCGCGCCGCGAGCCAGCAGGTGAGCCGCAAGACGGCCGTCAGCCATCGCCTGAACCTCCCGGGCAAGCTCAACGACTGCTCGAGCACCGATCCGAGCATCTGCGAGCTCTTCCTCGTCGAGGGTGATTCGGCCGGTGGCAACGCCAAGATGGGCCGCGATCGGCGCTTCCAGGCGATCCTCCCCCTCCGCGGCAAGGTCCTCAACGCCGAGCGCGCGACCGGCGCGCAGGTGATGACCAACCGCGAGCTGCAGGACATCGTGAGCGCCCTCGGCTGCGGCATCGGCAAGGACTTCGACATCTCGAAGCTCCGCTACGGCCGCATCTTCCTCTTGATGGACGCCGACAGCGACGGCCATCACATCGCCACGCTGCTCCTCACCTTCTTCTACCGGATGCTCCCGGAGCTGGTGAAGGGCGGGCACGTCTACCTCGCGCAGCCGCCGCTCTACCGCATCGACGCGGGCAAGGACACCTACTGGGCCCTCGACGATCGCGAGCGCGACGAGATCCTCGCCAAGCTCCCCAAGAACGTGAAGCCCGAGATCTCGCGCTTCAAAGGTCTCGGCGAGATGACGGCCGAGGAGCTCTGGAGCACCACGCTCGATCCCCAGCATCGCCGCGCGCTCCGCGTGACCATCGACGGCGAGCTCGAGACCGACCGCGTGCTCAACGAGCTCATGGGCCGCGATCCGCAGGCGCGCTACCAATACATCATGGAGCACGCGCCCCGCGCCTCCGCCGACGAGCTCGACGTCTGATCGCCCGCCGGGCGCACGTCCCATCCGCGTCCGTGGACGAAGGGCGATGTGCGCCCAGCTCGGTTCCGCGACGTTTTCCGTCGGCCAGACCGCATCGTCGGAATGCGCCTGGCCCGGCCGTCGCTATACTACGCGGCCTATCGCACCGGGACCCCCCGCACGCTCTCATGGCGGACCCCGGTGGAGGAGGCCCGCGTGTCCGAGAAGATCATCCGTGAAGCACTGACGTTCGACGACGTGCTCCTTGTCCCGGGCTACAGCGACTTCGTGCCGAGCGAAGCCGACGTCCGCACCCGGTTCTCCCGCGGCCTCACGCTGAACATCCCCATCGTCTCGAGCGCGATGGACACCGTGACCGAGTCACGCACCGCCATCACCATGGCGCGGCTCGGCGGCCTCGGAATCATCCATAAGAACCTCTCCCCCGAGGCCCAGGCCCGCGAGGTCGAGAAGGTGAAGCGGGCGGAGACGGGCATGATCGTCGACCCCGTCACCATCTCTCCCGACGTCTCGCTCCGTGAGGCGCTCGAGATCATGCGCCAGCACGACATCTCGGGCCTCCCGGTCGTCGAGAAGCAGAAGCCGGTCGGCATCATCACCAGCCGCGACGTCCGCTTCGAGCAGAACCTCGACCAGCCCGTGCGTCAGCTCATGACGCAGAGCCTCGTCACGGTGAAGCCGGGCGTGGGCCAAGAGGAGGCGCGCGAACTGCTCCACAAGCACCGCATCGAGAAGCTCCTCGTCGTCGACGACGCGGGGCACCTCGTCGGCCTCATCACCATCAAGGACCTCCTCCAGGCCGAGAAGCACCCCGAGGCCATCAAGGACGATCGCGGCCGCCTCCGCTGCGGCGCCGCCGTGGGCCCCGGCGCCGACCGCGACATCCGCGTCGACTACCTCGTCGAGGCGGGCGTCGACGTCCTCGTCGTCGACACGGCCCACGGCCACAGCAAGAACGTCATCGACGCCGTGAGGGCGATCAAGGCGCGCCACCCGGGCGTCGAGGTCGTGGCGGGCAACGTCGCCACGGCGGCCGCCACCAAGGCGCTCATCGAGGCCGGCGCCGACGCGGTGAAGGTCGGCATCGGCCCGGGCTCCATCTGCACCACGCGCGTCGTGGCCGGCATCGGCGTCCCCCAGATCACGGCCATCTCGGATTGCGCCGCCGTCGCCCGCGCGGCCGGCGTGCCCATCATCGCCGACGGCGGCGTGAAGTACTCGGGCGACGTCGTGAAGGCGCTCGCCTTCGGCGCCAACTCCGTGATGCTCGGCAGCCTCTTCGCGGGTACCGACGAGAGCCCCGGCGAGCTCGTGCTCTACCAGGGCCGCACCTACAAGAGCTATCGCGGCATGGGCTCGCTCGGCGCCATGCGTCGTGGCTCGGCCGACCGTTACGCGCAGTCGGATCTCGCGGTCGACAAGCTCGTCCCCGAGGGTATCGAGGGGCGCGTCCCCTACCGCGGCTCGCTCGCCACGGTCGTCTACCAGCTCGTCGGCGGCCTCCGCTCGGGCATGGGCTACACCGGCTGCCGCACCATCGAGCTTCTCCAGCAGAACGCGCAGTTCGTCCGGCAGACCTCGCAGGGCCTCCGCGAGAGCCACGTCCACGACGTGGTGGTCACCGAAGAGGCGCCCAACTACCGCGTCTGAGCCCGTCGTCCTCCACGACGAGAACGCGAGAGGCCGCCCGCGGGCCGCCTCCGTCGTCTGGGGCGCCGGCGCCGCCCCTCACTCCTTCTCGTCGTCCTCGCCGAGGGCCTTGGCGACGCGCGCGACGTCTGCGATCTGTTCCGCGGTGAGTTCGAGCCCGACGCGGACCTCTTTGCCCTCGCGCTCGAGCTGGATGGCGGCCAGCGCCGGGGCCACGGGGGTGAGCGAGAGGAAGAAGTTCTTCTTCATCGCGTCGAGCGTGCGCTCGGCCGCCTCGTGGGCGCGCGCGCTCTCGGCTTCCTCGTCGAAGACGAGGACCGAGCCGAACGAGAGCTCCTCGCGGAGCGTGAGACCGAGGCCAAACTCGTGGAGGTGCATGAGCGTCGGCGCGAGCTCGTAGGCGTGACGCGGCTCGAGGACGTCGTGCGCGGCGAGGTGCCAGCCCTTGGGGAGCTCAGCGGCGAGCACGAGGTCGCGGCGCGGGCTCATGCGTCGGTAGAGCTTGGCGAGGTGCGAGTCCTTGTCGAGCCGCGGGATCTCGCCGCGGACGCGCTTGAGGATGTCGATCACCATCGGCTCCTCGCCGAGGACGATGCCGCGAGATCCCACGAAGGCCACGCGCGCGCGGATCGATTCGTGGCCGAGCGCGCGGAAGCCTTCGAGCGTCATCTCCTCGAGCTCGAGGCTGGCGTCGCTCTCCATTCGCGTCTTGAAGCAGCGGCTCGCCGCCTCGACGTCGAATCGGCCGGCGCCCACGAGGGCGATGGTGTTGGTCTCGCCCTCCGGCCGCACGAAGACGAAGAGCTCGTCCACGGCGCGGACGAAGTCGTAACCGCACTCCTCGGCGAGCTCCTTCACCGCGGCGTCGAGCCCCCGACCCTCCACGAGCTTCTGGAAGACCTCCGAGCGCACCACGCGCTTGACGTCGGCGCGCAGGATGACGCTCGTGTCCTCGGGCGCGATGAGGATGGGATCGTCGGGGAGGCCTCCTCGTTCGATGAGGAGGAAGTACGCGGAAGCGGCGATGGCCACGGCCAGGAGCACGGCCGACGCGGTCAGGGCGAGGGTCTTCTTCACGGGGCGGAGCGTAGGCCGCCGCCCCGAACCGAGTCCAGCGGAAGTGCCCTTTTGCATGGCGCGTGGCCTGCTATCCCTCGGCGATGCCTTTTCGTCGCGCAAAGCTCCGGGGTCAAGACGTGTGGGCGCGTTGCCTCGAGGACGGGACGCTCCTCGCGGACGGCGGCCGCGTGGAGATCCGCTACAAGGCCGGTGACGGCAAGGCCTATTTCGCCGCGGCGCGGAACCTCACCGTGACCGACGGTCCCATCCTCTCCGACGCCGAGCTCGGCGAGGCGAGCCGCGTCGAGAAGAAGAACGGCGAGAAGAAGTCGGAGAAGGTCGACGCCGCCTCGTATCCCGTCGCGCCCGAAGGCGACGAGACGCTCGTCTATGCCGACGGCGCGTGCCAGGGCAACCCCGGCCCGGCGGGGCTCGGGGTGGTCCTCCTCGACGGCGAAGGGCTCCGCGAGCTCTCCGAGTACCTCGGCGAGGCCACGAACAACATCGCCGAGCTCACCGCCATCCTCCGCGCCGTCGAGGCGAGCGATCCCAAGCGGCCGCTCCGGCTCTACACCGACTCGAGCTACGCCATCGGCGTGCTCCAGAAGGGGTGGAAGGCCAAGGCCAACGTCGATCTCGTCGCCCGCGTGAAGGACGCCATCCGCAAGCACGGCAAGGTCCGCCTCCACCACGTCCGAGGCCACGCCGGCGTGCCGCTCAACGAGCGCGCCGACGAGCTCGCCGTCGACGCCGTGAAGCGCCGCGCCTCGTCGGGCTGGCGTCGCCGTTAGAAGCGCGCGGCGGCTTCGTCGAGGCGGACGAAGCGGTAGCCGTGCGAGCGGAGCTCCTCCACGACCGCGAGGAGCCGCGCGCGCTTGGTCTCGAGGGAGACGCGGAGATCGGGCTGGTGGGGCCGGAGCCACGCGAGATCGTCGCGCTCGGCGCACGCGAGATCGATGCCGTGCGTCTCGAAGCAGACGTGGGGCCTCCCGACCATGCCGCGCGCGAGGGAGCGCGCGGCGCGCTCCGAGCCGAGCACGACGAAGGTGCCGATGAAGGGCAGCCGGAGCCCGCGCGTGACGGCCACAGGGAGCTCGAGCATTCCGTCGCCGCGGCGGTGATAGCGCGCGCCGACGCGGTAGGGATCGGCCGGCGCCGTCAGCACGCGCGGGTGGTCGAGGATGCTGCGGCTCTCCCGCCCGCGGAGGCGGATGGCGAGCATCGCCGCGGCCTTCGCCACGTAGTACGCAGGGCAGGGGAAGACGGACGAGTCGTAGGCGTAGCCGCTCGCCTCGAGCGCCTCGAAGACGACCTCGTCCACGGTGTAGCCGGGCGCGCGGAAGCCGGCGGGGCGGGCGCCCGTCGCGTCCGCCAGGATCCGCGCCGAGGACTCGATCTCCTCGTGGACGAAGGCGCGATCGCGGCGCGTGAGATCGTAGCGGTGCGTGTGGCTGTGGCTCGCGATCTCGTGGCCGCGCGCGTGCGCGTCGCGGATGCGCGCGAGGTTCTCGGGGCGCTCGAGGTCGGCGCCGACCACGAAGAAGGTCGCGCGGATCCCCGCCTCGTCGAAGAAGTCGAGGTAGCGGGGGAGCGCTTCGTCGTAGATGGCGTGCCGCGCGCGCCCCGAAGGCAGGGGGAGGCCGTGGATGGCCGCGTAGCAGGGGATCTCGTCGAGATCGACGCTGAAGCTCGCGAGTCTTTCGCGCGCGGTCGCGTTCACCCCTGGCCCTTGATGCGGATCGCCACGAAGAGCTTCGCCAGGTTGCGGAGCACGTTGGGCACGCGGCGCGCGAGGCCGATCGTGGGCGGCCGGAGCTCGAGCACGCGCACGGGGATCTCGCGGATGGGCACGCCCGCGCGCTCCGCCCGGATGACGAGCTCGGAGGCGAAGATGTCCTTGTCGACGAGGCAGGCGTCGACGATGGGCAGGAGCGCCTCGCGATCGAAGGCCTTGAGCCCGTGCGTGTCGGTGCCCTTGAAGCCGAGCGTGACGCGGAGGAGGCCGTTGAGGACGATCGTGCCCGCGCGGCGCATCAGCGGCCGCTCGTCGCTCGCCCCGGCCATCGCCTTGGAGCCCACGACGAGCGAGGCCTCGCCCGACTCGAGGATCTGGAGCGCGCGCCGATGGAAGTCGGCGTCGCAGAGGTCGATCTCCTCGCAGATCACGTAGCGCCCGCGCGCGCGGCGGATGCCCTCCTTGAGCGCGGCGCCGTAGTTGGGCTCGCCGAGGCTGAAGATCGAGACCTCTGGGAAGCGCGCCGCGAGCTCTTCGCCCTTTGCCACGGTCGCGTCGCTCGAGCCGTTCTCGGCGAGGAGGATCTCGTAGCTCTTGCCGAGCTCGCGCATCTGGTCGACGAGCTCGACGACGGCCGCGTGGAGGATGGCCTCCTCGTTGTAGACGGGGATGACGACGGAGACGTGGACCGACATGCGCGAGCCGACTTTTCCCGTTCGGCGCGTGAGGGTCAAGCGGAGGGGCTCCGATGTCGCACCCGGTCGTGGCAGACTCCCTCCATGGCACCCGCCCACGCCGAGCTCGAAGCTCACCGCGCCCTCCTCACGGGGCTCTGCTACCGCATGCTCGGCTCGATCGCCGACGCCGACGACGCCGTGCAGGAGACCATGATCCGCGCCTACCGCGGCCTCGCCGGGTTCGACGGACGATCGCAGCTCCGCACGTGGCTCGTGCGCATCGCGACGAACGTCTGCCTCGACGAGCTCGCCCGGCGGAAGAAGCGGGTCCGCCCGGTGGACGCCTACCCGCCGGGCACCGTCGACGGCGAGCTCGTCTCCTACGAGCGGGCGCACTGGCTCGAGCCCGTGCCCGACGCGAGCCTCGATCCGGTCGATCGCTCGATCCGGCGGGAGAGCGTGCGGCTCGCCTTCGTGGCCGCGCTCCAGGCGCTCCCCCCGCGACAGCGCGCCGTCCTCCTCCTCGCCGAGGTGATGGGCTTCTCGGCGGCGGAGGTGGCCGAGACCCTCGAGCTCTCCGTCCCGGCCGTGAACAGCGCCCTCCAGCGCGCGCGGGCCACGATGCGCGAGGCGTCGGCGCCGCACCGCGACGAGCTCTCGCCCGAAGACGAGGCCCTCCTCGCGCGCTACGTCGACGCCTTCGAGCGCTTCGACGTGGACGCCCTCGTCGCGACGCTCCGCGACGACGTGAAGTTCTCCATGCCGCCCTACGCGCTCTGGCTGGAGGGCCCCGAGGCCGTTCGCGGCTGGCTCCACGGCCGGGGAAGCATCTGCCGCGGCTCCCGGCTCGTCCCCGTGAGCGCCAACGGCCAGCCCGCCTTCGCGCAATACCACGCGGGCGCGCCCGGCGAGCCGCATCACGCCTGGGGCCTCGTCGTGCTCGAGGTGGAGGACGGGCGGCTTTCGAGCTGGACGACCTTCCTCGACGTCGAGACCCTCTTCCCGCGCTTCGGCCTCCCGCTCACCCTCTGAAGGTTTTTCGGGCCGCCACCGATGAGATCGAGCCCTCGCCGGAGTCCAATCGTCGAACCGGCGGGATCGCCCGCCCCAGCCCCGAGGAGGACTCGATGTCCAAGCCCCGCATGCTCTTCGTCAACCTGCCCGTGAAGGACCTCCCGCGATCGGTGGCCTTCTTCCGGGAGCTCGGCTTCCAGTTCGACCCGCGCTTCTCGGACGACAACGCCCACTGCATGGTCCTCGACGAGCGGGCCGCCTTCGTGATGCTCCTGGCCGAGCCCTTTTTCAAGACCTTCACCGAGCGCGAGATCGCCGACGGCACGCGCGTCTCCGAGGCGCTCCTGGCGATCTCATGCGAAACCTCGGAGGAGGTGGACGCCCTCTGCGACAAGGCGATCGCCCTCGGCGCCAAGGAGGCGATGCCGCCGAAGGATCACGGCTTCATGCGCTACCGCACCTTCTACGACCTCGACGGTCACCACTGGGAGGTGATGTGGATGGACCCGAGCGCCGTCCCGAGCTGATCTCGGGGGGGCGCCGGGGCGCCATCTCGGCCGCCTCGGACGTTCCCTTTTGCGTCCCCCGGGAGATTCCGTTACGAAAGGGGGCGCCTCGGCCCGACTTGCACCCGGGTTCAATCGCGTGCTAGAAGCGCCGACCCCAATTCTTCGGGTCCCCCGGGGCCCGCGCATCACGAGAACGCCATGAAGAAGTCCCCGCTCGCCATCGTCAAGGAACGCTTCGGTGAAGACCGCAAGGCGGCCAAGCAGAAGCTCGTCGCCGCCGTGCGCGAGCTCGCCGGCAAGGACGGGCTCCTCGATCGCTCGCTCGAGAACCTCGAGCAGGTCTCCAACAAGAAGCTCCTTCGTCTCGAGGCGGTGCTCAAGGCCGTCAAGGAGCAGGGAGGCCGCGCGGCGCTCGTGAGCAAGATCCTCGAGGCCGAGAAGCGCACCAAGGACGAGGGCTACAAGAGCCGCCTCGAGCGCTTCCCCACCCCGCGCCTGCTCGACTACTACCGCGCGGCGGTCAAGCGCGCCGGCTGAGTCGAGCCCCCGCAAAGAGCAGAGAGAGCCCGCGGCGACGCGGGCTTTTTTCGTGCCCGAGGCGAGGATCCGCGCGCCCGGCGATCGCCCTCAGGGGGCGAGGATGCCCAGGTAGGCGTCGAGGATCCGATCGCCGAAGAAGAGCCACTCGAGCGCGCCGAGGGCGAGGAAGGGCCCGAAGGGGAGCTTCATCCGGGGCGCGTCATCGTCCTCCTCGAGCTCCGCGTCCTCGGGCTCGTCGCCCTGGCGATCGTCCTCGCCGAGCTCGGGCGGCGTGGGCGTGAGCGATCTCCCGGTGGCCATGGCGACGCCCGTCGCGACGAGGCCCTGCATCGAGCCGGCGACCAGGGCGAAGAGCACCGCCTGCCAGCCGAGGAACGCGCCGATGGCCATGAGGAGCTTGGAGTCGCCTTCGCCCATGCCGCGGCGGCCGAAGAGGTGCTCGTACGACCAGACGAAGACCACCTGCACGAGGAGGAAGCCCACGCCGGCGCCCACCGCGAGATCCACCACCTCGGGCCCGGTGCGATAGGGCGAGGAGGCGAGCCCGAGGGCGACGAGCGGGAGGCTCACCTCGTCGGGGATCTCCATCCACTCGAGGTCGACGAAGGTGGCGATCACGAGCCCGCCCACGAAGGCGAAGTAGAGCGAGACGTCGAGCGCGGCGAGGAGCGCCTCGCGGTCGGGGAGGGCGTTCACGAAAAAGTGCTCGGCCACGGCGAGACCGAGGACGGCGCCGAGGATCTCCACCACGAGGTAGCGCGGCGAGAGCGGGGCGCCGCAGCAGCGCGCTTTCCCGCGGAGGAAGAGGTAGCCGAAGATCGGCACGTTCCACCACGGCTTCACCGGCGCGCCGCAGCTCGGGCAATGGCTCGGCGGCGAGATCACCGACATCTCGCGGGGCCAGCGGTAGATGGCCACGTTGAAGAAGCTGCCGAAGAGGGCGCCGACGACGAGCGCCACGATCCGGACGTACCACTCCGGGAAATCCGCCGCGAGCATGGAGGCGAAGGTAATGGACTCGTCCGCCCTGCGCGAGAAACCGCGCGACCGCCGGGCTTTTCGCCTCGCTGGCCTCGCGCCCTGGTCGTACAATCGCGCGCGAGTGGAAGACCAGAAGCGAAACGATCCCAACCTCGGGGTATATGCGGCGGCCGCGGCCTTCCTCGCCGGGCTGCCCATCCCCGTGCTCGACGGGCTGCTCTCCGACACGGCGCGTGGGGCGGCCTTTCGTCGCGTCGCGGCGGGCCGCGGCGTCCGGCTCTCGTCCGAGGCCCGGCGCGCCTTGGTCGCCACGTCGTATCTCCCGTCGCAGCCGCGCGGGCGCGTGATCGCCCGGGCCGCGCGCTCGATCGCGCAGCGGGTCTTCCTCCCGGCGCGCGTCGCCACCCGCCTCGAGATGGCGGCGCGTGCGCTCGTGGAGACGCGCCTCCTCGACGCCTATTTCCGCACGGCCGATCGCCGCGAAGGCGCGCCCTTCGGCGCGAGCGAGGCGGCGCGCGTGCGTGCCGCGATGGACGAGGCGCTCCGCGTGGGGCTCTCCGGGGTGCGCGACGCGCTCGCCGCCCGCTTCAAGGATCTCGCCGCCTCCATCCGCCGCGGCGAGCCCGGCGACGATCGCGCCGCCTTCGAGCGCGTGATCGACACGCTCCTCGACTTCTCGGCCGACCTTCCGGCCGACGCCGTCGCGCCCATCGAGGCGCGCTTCCTCGACGCGCTCGGAGGGCTTGGCTCGTGACTTCGGCCGAACGGCGCTCGCTCGAATCGGCGAAGCGCATCGTCGTGAAAATCGGGAGCCGATCGCTGATCGGCGAGAAGGAACGCTTCGAAGAGATCGCCGCGCAGATCGCTTCGCTCGTCGCGATGGGCAAGGAGGTCCTGCTGGTCTCCTCGGGCGCGGTGGCGGCGGGACGAAAGCGCCTCGGGATCGCCGAACGGCCCAAGCAGCTCGCGCTCCTGCAGGCCGTGGCCGCGGCGGGACAGAGCGCGCTCATGCGCTCCTACGAGCTCGCCTTCGAGCCCCATGGCCTCCGTGCGGCGCAGATCCTCCTCACGCACGCCGACCTCGCGGCGCGGGAGCGCTACCTCAACGCGCGCAACGCCCTCGAGGCGCTGCTCGAGCTCGGCGTGGTCCCCATCATCAACGAGAACGACACCGTCTCGGTCGACGAGCTCCGATTCGGCGACAACGACCAGCTCGCCGCGATGGTGGCGGCGCTCGCCTCGGCGGATCTCCTCGTCCTCCTCACCGACGTGGAGGGCGTGCTCGACGCCGATGGGAAGCGCATCCCGCTCGTCTCCGACGTGGACGCGGTGCTCGAGCTCGTGCGCCCGCCGACCGACGACGTCGGCCTCGGCGGCATGGCGTCCAAGATCGAGGCGGCGCGCCGCGCGACGATGAGCGGCGTGCCCGTGATCATCGGCGACGCACGCGACCCCGAGCTGCTCTCCAAGCTCGTGCGCGGCGAGGACTGCGGCACGCTCTTCCTCCCGCACGGCTCGCCGCTCGCGAGCAAGAAGCATTGGATCGCCTACACGCTCAAGCCCAAGGGGACGATCGTCGTCGACGCGGGCGCGGCGCGTGCGGTGTGTGAGGGCAACGCCAGCCTCCTCCCGGGCGGCGTCGTCGGCGTGCGCGGCGACTTCGACGTGGGCGATCCCGTGGCCATCGTCGACCCGGAGCAGCGCGAGATCGCACGCGGCCTCTCGCGCTTCCCCATGAACGAGGTCGCGCGGATGGCGGGCAAGAAGCCCAAGAACGGCAAGGGCAAGTCCACGGCCGTGGTCCATCGCGACGAGCTCGTGGTCCTCGCGCCCAAACCGGCCGTGGAATAGATCCCGGCTTCTGCTACGCTCGGACGATCCGTGAGCGAAGAAAAGACGACGACGAAGAAGCGTGCGACGCGCCGGGCGACGGTGGATCCCAAGACCGTGGCGCTCGCCGTGGTCGAGGCGGCCCTCGAGAAGAAGGCGCTCAACGCCGAGATCATCGACGTGCGCGGCAAGGTCGACTACGCCGATTACGTCGTCGTGATGAGCGGCCGCAGCGATCGCCAGGTGAACGCCATCGTGCGCGGCATCGAGGATCACCTCCGCGAGAAGCACGGCGTGAGGGCGGTGGGCGTCGAGGGGCTCCCTCGGGGCCACTGGGCGCTCATCGACTTCGGTGAGGTCGTGGTCCACGTCTTCCACGAGGACACGCGCGGCTACTACGATCTCGAGGCGCTGTGGCTCGACGCCGCGCGCGTCTCCGCCGCCGACTGAGCCCGTGTTCGTCCGCATCGTCGCGGTGGGCAAGATCAAGGAGCGCGGCATCCGCGAGGCGCTCGAAGATTACTACGGCCGCATCGGGCACTACGCGCGCTTCGAGGAGATCGAGCTCAAGGACGGTGACCCCTCCGAGGTCGAAAGGCGCTTCGAGAAGGCCATCCCCGAGGGCGCGCGCGTCATCGCGCTCGAGGTGGAGGGGAAGGCGCTCGACTCGCAC
Source organism: Myxococcales bacterium (assembly GCA_012744445.1). Classification (GTDB taxonomy): domain Bacteria; phylum Myxococcota_A; class Polyangia; order Polyangiales; family Houyiibacteriaceae; genus JAAYBZ01. The sequence continues at coordinate 32,373 of JAAYBZ010000209.1, forward strand.
GGCTTCGCCAAGCTCGTGGGCAGCGCGGAGGACACCGCCGTGCGGCACCTCGTCTTCCTCATCGGCGGCTCGTACGGGCTCCCCAAGGCGGTGCGCGCACGCGCCGAACAAGAGCTCAGCCTCTCGCGCATGACGCTCCCGCACCGGCTCGCGCGCCTCTTCCTCGCCGAGCAGATCTATCGCGCCTTCACCATCCTCCGCGGCGAGCCCTACTCGCACTGACAACGGTCGGAGTCACCGGTCGATGGAGCGCGCATGGGCTCCACGATCCTCGATTCGATCCTCGAGTTGCTCGCGCCGCTCGGCTGCGCGGCTTGTGACGCGCCGAGCGAGGGCGCGCTCTTCTGCAACACCTGCGAGGCCACGACGCAGATGCACGACGGCCCGCTCGGCCTCTACGAGTACGGGGGCGCGGTGGCCGACGCGATCAAGCGGCTCAAGTACGAGGGACGGACCGACCTCGGCGCTCGCCTCGGGGCCGAGCTCGCCGAGGCCGCGCTCCGTCTCGGGCGGCGCGTCGACGTGGTCGTCCCCGTGCCGATGCACCCGCTCCGGCGGAAGGAGCGCGGCTACAACCAGAGCGCGCTCCTCGCGCACCCGGTGGCGAAGAGGCTCGGTGTGCCGCTGGATCTCTCGAGGCTCCGCCGCGTGCGCCCGGCGCCGCCGCAGGCCGAGCTCTCGCAATTCGAGCGGCGGCGGAACCTGGAGGGCGCCTTCGAGGCCAGGCCCGATCGTGCGCGCCCGCGTGTCCTGCTCGTCGACGACGTCTGCACGACGGGGACCACGCTCTCGGTCGCCGAGGACGCGCTCTACGCGGCCGGCGCGGAGCGGGTCGAGCGCCTCGTCTTCGCCGTGGCCACCTAGGGCGATGATC
>JAAYBZ010000210.1 GCA_012744445.1 Myxococcales bacterium
ACTACTTCGAGCGCGGCATCGAGCTCGCGATCGAGAAGGACGGCATGCGCGTGCTCCCGGTCGACATCTCCGACCTGTTCGCGGTCGAGGTCGACTTCGCGGAGGACCTCGAGCGCGCGAACGCCCACGTCACGGACTCCGAGGCATGACGACGACGTCGGCGCCGCTCCCGCCCCCCGAGAGCCCCGAGGCCGCCGCTGCGCTCGCCGAGGCGAACGGGCTTCGCCAGGTAGGCGTGCGCCCGACGCTGCGCGAGTACATCCGCTCGACGTGGCAGCGCCGGGACTTCGCGCGCACGCTCGCGACCTCGAACGCGATCGCCGAGAACCAGAACAGCTACCTGGGTCAGATCTGGGCCGTGCTCACACCGCTCATGAACGCCTTCGTGTACGTGCTCATCTTCGGGCTCATCCTGAAGATCACGCGCGGCCAGGAGAACGGCGTGGGGTTCATCGTCGTCGGCACCTTCATGTACCGCTTCTTCTCGGAGTCCGCGTCGGGCGGGGCGAAGTCGGTCCAGAAGAACCTCAACCTCGTGCGCGCGCTGCACTTCCCGCGCTCGCTGCTGCCCATCTCGACCGTCATGTCGAACCTCGCGAGCCTCGTGCCGGCGATCTTCGTGATGTGCGTGATCGTCGCGCTGAGCGGCTTCCTGCCCCCGGTGACCTTCGGCGGCGTGGACTGGGAGTGGCTCCTGATCGTGCCCGCCGTCGCGCTGCTGTACGTCTTCAACCTCGGCGTCGCGTTCATCCTCGCGCGTGTCGTCGAGCGCATCCCGGACCTCGGGAACCTGCTGCCCTTCGTGCTGCGCGTCCTGCTCTACGCCTCGGGCGTGATCTTCGCGATCGATCGCTACATCCCCAACGAGACGCTCGCGGCGGTCATGGGGTACCAGCCCGTCGCGGTGTACCTCAACCTCGCGCGACAGGCGCTCCTGAACGAGCCGAACATCCCGCTCGACGGGACCATGTGGCTCTTCGGCCTCGGCTGGGCCGTCCTCGCCTTCGTCCTCGGCTTCATCTTCTTCTGGCGCGCGGAGGCGAGGTACGGGCGTGAGTAAGGCCACCGAGGACATCGACTTCGAGACCGACCCCGAGGACCTCCCTGAGCGAGACGACTCGACCGCGGAGCTCGGCGCGCCGTCCGTCGTCGTGCACGACCTGCACGTGACGTACCGCGTGTTCGGGTCCAAGCGGCAGCCCGTGGGTGGCTCGAGGCTCAAGCGGCTCGTCGCGAAGGGATCGGCCTACGCAGGAGCCGTGACCGAGGTGCGCGCCGTGCGCGGCGTGTCCTTCGTCGCCCACCACGGTGAGTCGATCGGCATCATCGGCACGAACGGCTCGGGCAAGTCGACACTCTTGCGCGCCGTCGCCGGTCTGCACCCGCCCACGCAGGGCTCGGTCTACATCTCGGGCGTGCCGAGCCTCCTGGGCGTCAACGCCGCGCTCGTCAAGCAGCTCTCGGGCGAGCGCAACATCATCATCGGGGGCCTCGCCCTGGGCCTGTCGCGCGAGGAGATCGAGGAGCGCTTCGACGACATCGTGGACTTCGCGGGGATCGGCGACGCCGTCCAGCTGCCCATGAGCGCGTACTCCTCAGGCATGGCGGCGCGGCTGCGCTTCGCGATCTCGACCGCGGCCGTCCCGGACGTGCTCATGATCGACGAGGCGCTCGCGACCGGTGACGCGGCGTTCCGCAAGCGGTCCAAGGCGCGCATCGAGGAGATCCGGCATGCCGCGGGGACCGTCTTCTTCGTGAGCCACTCGCTCGCCTCGGTACGCGCGATGTGCACCCGGGCGATCTGGCTCGACCAGGGTGTGATCCGCGCGGACGGGCCGGTCGACGAGATTGCCGACATGTACGCGCAGTACGTCAAGGAGCTGCACTCGGCGGGCAAGGACGACCGCGACGCCGCGCAGTAGGACGCGTCCTCGTGCGACGCGCGGCGCGGGCTAGGATGGCCAGGCCACGGCGTGG
>JAAYBZ010000032.1 GCA_012744445.1 Myxococcales bacterium
GAGAGGTCGCTCGGGATCTCGACGTACTCCTCGAGCGCGGCGTCGAACTGCCCACTGCGGTTGCCGTTCCAGAAGTAGGTGACGTGCCCGTACTTCTGGGTCTCGCTGCACGCGAACTGGGCGACGCCGTTCTTGGCGAGGTACTCGCCGAGCGTGCGATCGATGGCGGGCGGCGCGACGAGGTAGCGGCTCGGGATCCCGAGGTCGCCGTCGTACTGCATCATGCCGGCGTAGAAGACGTCGGGGCGGCGGCCGCGATCGAAGGGCGCGAAGCTCTCTTCCTCGAAGGCGCGCGAGATCTCGATCGCGCGATCGCCGCGGAAATTGAAGAAGATCACCGCGGCGCCGTCGCGGATGGGACCGACCGGGCCGCGATCGTCGACGATGACGAAGGGCGGGAGGTTCTGGTCGATGACGCCGGGCTCCTCCGCGCGGAGCGTGAGGATCGCCTCCTTGGTCGAGCGGAAGCCGCGGCCCTCGCCGTGGACGTGGTGCGCCCAGCCGCGCGCCACCATCGCCCAGTCGGCCTCGTAGCGATCCATCGTGATGCGCATGCGGCCGCCGCCGGAGGCCACGCGGTAGTCGCGGCCGTCGACGGAGAGGGCGGCGAGCTTCGCCTCGAGGGGCTCGACGTAGTCGAGGGCGCTCGTCTCGGGGACGTCGCGGCCGTCGAGGAGGACGTGCACGCGCACCGTCTCCACGCCCTCGGCGGCGGCGCGATCGAGCATCGCGAAGAGGTGGTCGATGTGGCTGTGGACGTTGCCGTCGGAGAGCAGGCCCATGAAGTGGAGGGCCTCGCCGCTCGCCTTCACGCGCGCGACGGCGGCCTTCCAGACCTCGCCGCGGAAGATCTCGCCGCTCTCGATGGCGAGGGCGACGCGCTTCGCGCCCTGGTCGAAGATGCGCCCTGCGCCGAGCGCGTTGTGGCCGACCTCGCTGTTGCCCATGTCGTCGTTGGACGGGAGGCCCACGAAGACGCCGTGCGCGTAGAGCTCACGGTAGAGCGAGAGGCCCTTGAGGCGTTCGAGGTTGGGCGTGCGGGCGAGCGCGACGGCGTCGGACTCGTCGCCGCGGCCGATGCCGACACCGTCCATGACCACGGTGAGGACCGGGCCCTCGACGCCCGCGAACCTCGGGTTGGGTTTCAGCGCGAAGCTCATGGGCCCTCCCTAGCACGGCGTGAATCGGACGGAAGGAGGTACGTTCGAGATCGCGGGTCTCGCCCGCCGGTCGGCCTTGCGTGTCCGCGTCCGGGGGTGACAAGGTGCGGACCACATGGCACGCAAGACCAGGGATCTCGCGGATCGCTACGGCGAGTGGGCGCTGGTGGCGGGGGCCTCCGAAGGGATCGGGAGGGCGTTCGCGGCGGCGCTCGCCGAGAGCGGGCTCGACCTCGTCCTCGTGGCCCGGCGGAGGGCGCCCCTCGAGGCGCTGGCCGAGACCCTTCGCCGGGAGCACGGCGTGAAGGTGGTGGTGGCCGTGGCCGACCTCGGCGCGCCCGACGTCGTCGACGTCATCCGGCGCCAGACCGGGGATCTCTCCGTGGGGCTCGTCGTCTACAACGCCTGCTACTCCACCATCGGCGAGTTCGCCGAGACGGATGTGGAGTCGAAGCTGCTCACGGTGGCGGTGAATTGCGCGGGCCCCGTGCGCCTCCTCGACGCCTACGTCCGCCCGATGATCGCGCGCGGCCGCGGCGGGGTGATCGTCATGAGCTCGATGGCCGGCTTCCAGGGCGGCGCGATGATCGCCACCTATGCGGCGAGCAAGGCCTTCGACGCGGTGCTCGGCGAGAGCCTCTGGGCCGAGCTCACGCCCAAGGGGATCGACGTCCTCGTCTGCGTGGCGGGCGCCACGTCTACACCCACGTTCGAGGCCCAGACGCCGGCGGCGCGCCGAAGGCGGGCCTTCCCAGGCTCGCCCGAGTCGGTCGTCGACGACGCGCTCGAGGCGCTCCCCAAGAAGCGCCGCGGGCCCACCATCGTCTCCGGCCGCCTCAACAAGGTGGCGCACTTCTTCTTCGATCGCGTGCTCGGCCGCGGGGCGGCGAGCCGCGTCTTCAGCCGGAGCACGCGCTCCATCTACGGAGACGGTTGATGGATCTCGACGCGAAGAAGGTTGGACCGGTCGCGCTCGTCACGGGTGGCGCGGGCTACCTCGGAAGACACCTCACGACGCGCCTCCTCGAGCTGGGCTGCGAAGTGCGCACCTTCGACCAGACCGCAGAGGGGCCGGATCCGCGGGCCCAGCACTTCGTCGGCGACATCCGCGACTACGCGGCGCTGCGGGAAGCCGCGCGGGGCGCGTCGGTGATCTTCCACGCGGCCGCCGTGATCTTGATGGTCGGCGTCGCGAGGCCCGCGACGCGACGCCGCGCGTTCGACGTGAACGTCCTCGGCACCGAGCACGTGATCCGCGCCTGCCGCGAGCTCGGCATCGGTCGCCTCGTCCACACGAGCAGCGCGAACGTGCTCCTCGATCGCCCGGTGGTGGAGGCCGACGAAGAGGAGCCCTACGCCGCGCGCTTCGTCGACCTCTACACCGAGACCAAGGTCGCGGCCGAGAAGCTCGTGCGCGCGGCCGACGGAGAGGGGCTCCGCACGGTCTCGCTCCGCCCCGGCGGCATCTGGGGCTTCGACGACGGGAGCTTCATGATGAAGGCCTTCGTCGAGCAGCTCGTGACGGGGCGCTTCAAGGCGCTCATCGGCTCCGGCGAGGCCGTCGTGGACAACACGCACGTCGAGAACCTCGTCGACGCGCAGCTCCTCGCCGCGCAGGCGCTCACCGAACGGCCCGAGACGGTGGGCGGGCGCGCGTATCACATCACCGACGACGAGCGGCTCAACGGGCTCGAATTCTTCCGCCCGCTCGTCGAGGCCTTCGGCGAACGCTTCCCGACGGCGCGCATCCCCGGAGGCCTCGCGCTCGCCGTGGCCCACGCCCTCGAGTGGGCGCACTTCGTCCGCGGTGGGGCCGAGCCGCCGCTCACGCGCGGCGGGGTCTACAAGCTGATCCGCACCAGCTCGCTCCGCATCGACCGCGCGAGGAGGGATCTCGGTTACGCTCCTCGCTACTCCCACCGGGACCTCGTGCGCGCGGTGCCCGCGCTGCGCGCCGCCCATTCGTGACGGGACCATGTCGCTAGAGAAGATCGTCATCCTCTGTTGGGATTCGCAGAAGCGCGCGCCGGCCGAGCTCGGTCGCGTCCTCCTCCAGGATCTCGCACCCAAGCTCCTCGAGGCGGGGGCGGAGAAGCTCCAGATCAACGTCAGCGACGAGCACGCCGACGTGAAGAGCCCTGCGCTCCGCGGCCCCTTCGACGATCCCTTCGTGGCGCAGGTGAACGTCTGGCTGAAGGTGGTCGACGACCGATGGCCCATCGAGGACGTGCTCCGCCGCGCGGGCTTCGAGCTCGCCGCCTATCACGTGAGCGAGTCGATCTACACCGACTACGGCGACAACGAGCACGCGGGGCCCCGCGACTGGCCCGACGGCGCGCGATCGCCGGGCATTCTCGCCGTGACCTGTCTCGAGCGCCCCAAGCGCATCCCCAAGGACGAGTGGATGCGACGCTGGCACGGCCGGATGTCCCCCGTCTCCGAGCGGCTCCAGCCGCGCACGCGCTACGTGCGCAACGTCGTCAAGGAGGTGCTCACGCACGGCGCGCCCGTCTATGACGGCATCGTCGAGGAGGCGTGGCCCTCCAAGGAGCACGTCGAGAACCCCTTCCTCTTCTACCGCGCGCGCAACGTCTTCGAGCTCGCCCGGAACATGGGCGAGATGCTCCTCACCGTCACCGCGTTCTTGAACCTGTTCAAGATCCGCACGCGGATGATGAGCGAGTACTTCGTGAAGAGCTGAGCGCGTGGGTCACGCATCCGAGAGCCGCGCATGAAGGTCTTCGATCGCCTCGACTTCACGTCGGCCGTGCTCCGGCGCTTCGTCCGCCACCGCGGCCTGCTCCTCGCGGGCGCGATCGCGTATTACCTCCTCCTCTCGGCGATCCCCCTCACCATCCTGGTCTTCGTGGGGCTCTCGCAATTCGTCGGGCGTGAGGAGGTCATGCGCATCCTCTCCGTGCAGCTCGAGCTCGTGCTCGCCGCCGGGGCCGAGCCCGTCCTGGAGACGGTCAGCGGGGCCTTCGACGCGCCTGGCACGCTCGGCGGCGTGGGCCTCGTCGTGATGCTCGTCCTGTCCGGGGCCGTATTCCGCGTCCTCGAGGAAGCGATGCGCGTGGTCTTCGAGATCGGGCCCGAGACCGATCGATCCCGGCGTTGGCTCGCCGTCGCCAAGCCCGTCGCCCTCATCTCGGTGGTGCTCCTCGGCCTCCTCTTCCTCACGCTCGGGGCGTCGTTCCTCCAGGCGGCCGTCATCACGCCGGACGCGCATCGGGAGACGATCGACCGCATCCTGCTCTGGCTGCTCTACGTCGCGAGCTTCTTCGGACAGGTGCTCCTCTTCGCGGCCATCTACAAGATCCTCCCCGCCGTGAGGATCCCCATCCACCTCGCGCTCCAGGGTGGGCTCGTCGCCGCGCTCGCCTGGGAGGCGTGCCGCGCGGCGCTCACGTGGTACTTCGAGGCGCTCAGCCTGGTGAACGTGGTCTACGGCTCGTTCGCCACCGTCGTCGTGCTCCTCTTCGGCTTCGAGCTCGTGGCGATCATCCTCCTCCTCGGGGCGGAGGTCATCGCCGAGGCCAAGGCGCGGAGGGCCGCGGAGAAGGCCTCCAAGGAAGTCGCCGCATGAGCTCCCCCGAACCCTATCCCTTCGCCTTCTACCGCGCGCTCCACCGGGGCACCGAGGGCGACGTCGACTTCTACCGCCGCGTCGCGAGCGGCGCCGGGAGCGTGCTCGAGCTCGGCGCGGGCGACGGACGGATCGCGCGCGCGATCGCGGCGGACGGCCTCGAGGTCACGGCGCTCGAGGCCTCGGCGGAGGCCGTCGAGGCCGGTCGCAGGGGGCACCACGGCGATCGCGTGACGTGGGTCGTGGGCACGATGGAGCGCTTCGATCTCGGCCGCACCTTCGATCGGATCATCGCGCCCTACAACGCGATCTACTGCCTCACCACCAAGGAGGCGCAGGCGGCGTGCTTTTCGTGCGCGGCGCGGCACCTCTCGCCCTCCGGCTACTTCGTCTTCGATGCGTGGTCGGCCGACGCCTTCCACGCCGAGGCCGAAGAGGGCGAGCCGGGCGAGCCCGAGTGGGTGGACGAGGTCGTGGTCGAGGGGCGGCGCTATCGCGTCCTCGAATCCACCCGCTGGGATCGGCGCGCGCAATTCCTCGACGTGACGTACCGCTATGAGCCCGTCGAGGGAGGCGAGCCCGTGGTGGCGCGGATCCCGCAGCGATACCTGCTCGTCGCCGAGATCGAGGCGATGCTCGCCGAGGCGGGGCTCGAGCTCGTCGTCGTCCACGGCGGCTTCGACCAGCACGTCTGGGACGAGGACAGCGAGCGGATCGTCGTCACCGCGACGAAGTGACGATCAGCGGCGCGGGCGGAGGAGCAGCTCTTGCGCGATGGTTGCGACGTGACGCCCCTCCGCGTCGAAGACGTCGCCGCGCGAGAGCCCACGGCCTTCGGCGAAGCGCGTCGCGCGGAAGTCGTGCAGGTGATGCCGATCGACCCGCACGGGCGCGTGGAAGTGGATCGTGTGATCGAGGCTCGCGTTGAAGAACGGCCACTTGCCGGAGCCGGGGAGGACACGCTCGGGGTGGAGCATCCCGACGGAGTCGGTGGGGAGATCGTCGGAGAGGAAGGTGAGCGCGGCGAGCTGGAGCCGCGGATCGTCGCCGAGCGACTCGGTGACGCGCATCCAGGCCGCGGCGCGCCCGAGCTCGTCGGTGGGGATGAAGCGTCGCTCGACGAGGGGGCTCCATGGGTGCTCGGGGAGCTCGTGCACCGACGGCACCTCGGGCATGGCGCGCGTCGAGACGTCGATGGAGGGCTCGCTCACCTGGAACGAGACGGCGAGCGAGGCCAGGACCTCGTCGCCTTGTCTCGCGACCACGCGCCGGGTCGAGAACGAGCGGCCGTCGCGGAGGCGCTCGACCTCGTAGCGCACCTCGCGCTCCATCGCGCCGCTCCGGATGAAGTAGGCGTGGAGCGAGTGCGGCAGCCGGTCGTCCTCCGTCGTATGGCATGCGGCGCGCAGGCCCTGCGCGACGATCTGTCCGCCGTAGAGACCGCCCCACGGGTATGCCGGCCCGCGGCCGACGAAGACGTCGCCCGACGCGCGGTCGAGCGTGAGGATGTCGAGGAGGCTCATCGAGGCGGACATCCCTCCTTGTGTACGCGCTCGTGGCGCGTGCGCCAGCCGCGATCGCGATCGGACGTGGGCACCTGTGCGTCGGGCTCGGAACGCGTCATGCTTCGAGGAAGCGAGATGTCCGCGGCGCCCGAGATCTACGCCATCCCCACGAACTACCTCGCCGATCTGGTGCGGGTCGTGGAGCGCTACGGCGTCGGACGGGAGGCCCTCCTCGAAGGAGTCGTCGACGATCCTGCGTTGCTCGAAGACCCGGGCGCGCGCATCGCCTTCGCCGAGGTGGCGGAGCTCATCGAGCGCGCCATCGAGCTCACGGGGGATCGCGCGCTCGCGATCTCGATGGGCCTGCAGATGCAGGTCTCGTCGCACGGCTACCTCGGGTTCGCGGCGATGACCTCGCGTACCGTCCGCGAGGCGCTCGAGCTCGCGTGCCGCTTCGCGCCGCTGCGCTTCCCTGCGCTCTCGCTCCGGCTCGACGTGGGCGAGGAGGAGGCGGCGCTCGTCCTCGAGGAGCGCGTCCCCTTCGGGACGGCGCACGAGTTCGTGCTCGTCACGCTCTTCGTCGGCTTCACGCGCATGGCGCAGGCGCTGCTCGGCAAGTCCGTGCGTGGCCACGCCGAGCTCGAGATCGCGCAGCCGGATTATTTCGAGGACATCCGCCGGATGATCCCGGGGACGGTCTCCTTCGAGATGCCGCAGAACCGCCTGGTCTTCGCGCGCGCGCTCCTCGACGAGCCCATCCTCACGGCCAACCCGGCGGCGATGAACCTCGCCAAGGAGCATTGCGAGCGCGAGCTCGCCGAGGTCAGCCGCAAGCACACCTACGCGCAGCGCGTCCGCGAGGCGGCGAGCGTGGAGAGCGGCTTCCTCGGCCTCGAGGAAGTGGCACGCCGCCTCGGCACCTCGCCGAGGACGCTCAAGCGGAGGCTCGCCGACGAGGGGACGACCTTCTCCCAGCTCCTCGACGAGCTCCGCCACGCGCGGGCGCTCGAGCTCATGCGCGCGCCCGAGCTCTCGCTCGAAGAGATCGCCGAGCGCCTCGGCTACTCCGACGTGGCGAATTTCAGCCGCGCCTTCCGGCGTTGGACGAACGTGGCGCCCGGCGCCTATCGACGCGGCGTCCGCTGAGCGTCACGCCAGCTTGTCGGTGAGGCCGCGCCTCTTTCCGAAGCGGAGGAGCTTGAGGTAGAGCTGCGGCGAGAGGCGCTTGAGCGCGTGGACGAGGTTGCCGTCGGCCTGCGGGATGATGATGGGCTCGCCCGCCTCGAGGCCTTCGAGCGCGATGCGCGCCACCTCCTCGGCGGTGATCTTCGAGCGCTCGAAGAACGCCTGCGCCTTCTTCCGCTGCAACTCGTCGCTCGACCGCATGGTGGAGAGGAGATTGGTCTTGAAGAAGGTGGGGCAGAGCGCGCTCACGGCGACGCCGCTCGCGCCGAGCTCGGAGTAGAGCGTCTCGGAGAGCGCGATCACCGCCGCCTTGCTCACGTTGTACGGGGCCATCTCGGGGAGCGAGGCGATGCCCGCGTTCGACGCGACGTTGAGGATGAACCCGCTCTTCTGCGCCTTGAAGATCGGCGCGAAGACGTGGCAGCCGTGGACCACGCCCATCAGGTTGATGCGCAGGATCCAGTGCCAGTCCTCGAGCGGGACCTCGCCGACCTCGCCGGCCACGGCGACGCCGGCGTTGTTCACGAGGAGGTCGACGCCGCCGAACGCGCGCCGGATCGACTCGGCCATCGCCTCGACGTCGGCGATCTCACCGACGTCGACGCGCATCGCCACCGCGCGACCGCCGGCGGCTTCGACGAGGCGCGCCGTCTCCTCGGCGCCCTCGAGGTTGACGTCGGCGACGAGCACCCTGCCGCGGCGCTCGGCCAGGGCGAGGCAGATGGCGCGGCCGAGGCCGCTGCCGCCGCCGGTCACGACGGCACGGGGGAATTCGGGGAGCTTCATCAGTTCGCCACCGCCGCCATCGCGGCGTCACGCTTGGCCTTCCACGCCTCGACGGCGGGGGTGCTGGGGATCTGGTTCGGGTGGAAGCCCGGCTTGAAGAAGCGGAGGAAGGGGATGGCGAGCTTCCGCAGCGGGGCGGGCTTCACGAACATGTACGTGAAGAACTCGCGCCACTCCTTCGCCGAGAGGTGGATGTCCGCGGCCTTCATGAGGCGGACCTGCTGCTCGGCGACCACCGCCCAGAAGATGACGCTCGCGAGGATCATGATCCCCACTCGCTCGGGGTAGTTGCCGCCCGCGAGCTCGTAGACGTCGAAGGCGACGTGCTTGTGCTCGCCTTCCTCGACGGCGTGCCAGCGCCAGAGCTCGGCGAGCTCGGGGTGGGCCTGGGCGAGGAGCGTGGGATCGTCGAGGAGGATGTCGGCGAGGAGCGCGGTGTAGTGCTCGAGGGCGACGGTCGCCGCGAGCTGCCAGCGCTTGGGGAGAACGCGCTCGACGAGCTCGAGCAGCTTGGCCACCTCGGCCTCGAGCACGTCCGCGGGGAGGTCGTGCGAGAGGAGGTGATCGTTGTAACGCCGGTGCTCACGCGTGTGCATGGCCTCTTGGCCGTGGAAGGCGCGGACGTCGGCGCGAAGGGTGGGGTCTTCGACGCGATCCTGGAAATGGCGGACGGCGCGCATGAAGAAGCGCTCGCCCGGCGGGAAGAGCGTCGAGAGGTTGTCGAGGAAGAGGCTCACTCCCTTCGGCCCCCCCTGCCAGAACTTGGGGATCGAGCGATCGACTTCGAAGCGGAGATTACGGACCTCGAACGTGGGGCTTACCTGCATGATGGCCTCCTTGTCCGTGATTCTCGGCAGGGGGGCCGATTCCAGCCAGGTTCCGGCGTGACAATTTTTTGTCAGTACGGGCCACGGGTCCTCACGTGAGGACCGTGAGACGGTAAGCCTTCAATGATCATCGGCGCTTAGCGGCGTTCTCCTACATTCCTCGCCGCCTCGCGCGACGATATCATCGGCTCGGGACGGCATGGTTGGGCTCGATCCTCCTCTTGCTCGGCGCGTTCGCTTGCGACTGCGGCGGCGGCGGGGCGGGAAGAACGCCTTGCGACGAGGAGGGGGCACCCGCCTCGTGCGGCAAGGCGTGCAGCGGGGATGGCGACTGCGAGGGGGGCACGCACTGCGGCAGCGACGGGAAGTGCACCGCGGAGTGCGCCGCCGGTAGCGCGAGCTGCGGCCCCAACGACGTCTGCGACGCGCACGGTCGGTGCGTGCCGTGGCAACGCCCCGACGGTTCCACCGACGGCAGTGAGTGCGTCGACGTCACGCTCAACCCCGAGCGCATCGTCCCGAACATCATCCTCCTCATCGATCAGAGCGGGAGCATGGACGTCGACGACGTCCCCATGGGCGGCACGACGCTCCGCCGTTGGAACGCCGTGCGCGAGCTCTTGGTCGGCCGCTGCAACTCACCGCGCCGCGATCCCTCGAACGGCTACTGCACCGGGCTCGTCGACGGCAGCGTGGGCGTCGTGGGCCGGACGCACGAGATCGCGAACTACTCGCTCGTGCTCTACACCTCCGCCACGGGCGGCGACTACCCCGACGAGTGCCCGATCCTCCGCACCACACCC
>JAAYBZ010000211.1 GCA_012744445.1 Myxococcales bacterium
CCCACGCGCGCGCGCACGTTGGGGAGGACCCAGATGCCCACGGCGAGCGAGACGAGCATCGGCGGGACCTGCGCCCAGAAGAGCAGGCGGAAGCCGAAGTACTCGATGAGCGGTCCGCCCACGAGGACGCCCACGGCGGGGCTCAAGGCCGAGGCCGTCATGATGGCGCTCACCGGCTCGCTCCGGCGATCGGGCGGGAAGGCGCCGGTGGCCATCGCCATGCCCGAGGACATCGCGAAGCCGCTCCCGAGCCCCGTGACCACCCGCGCGGCGATCAGCGCCGACATCGAGGGCGCGAGCGCGGAGAGGACGAGGCCCGCGAGCAGGACGAGGCTGCCGCCGATCCACACGGCGCGCGCGCCGTAGCGATCCGAGGCGCGCCCCGAGGCGGGCGCCACGAGCGCGGAGACGAGGAGCGGCGCCACCGTGAGCCAGCCGGCCGCGTCGACCGTGGAGCCGAGCTCGACGGCGATGGGCTTGAGGGCGATGGAGAGGATCGTGAGCGTGAAATTCGCCGCGACCGTCGAGAGGACGACGGCCGTGAGGGCGGCGCGAGGCGAAGCGCTCTTCATCGAACCCGCGCTCTTGCCCGCGCGACCAAGGACTGGACCGAGTCGCGCGCGATCTCGGCGAGCTCCCGCGCCGAGCCGGAGGCCGTGAAGCCTTCGCCCACGGCGAGACCGACGCGCGATCGCGGCGCGCGCATGAGGCGCTCGAGGTGCGTGCGGGTGTCGACCCCGCTCCACTCGTGCGTCTCGGGGTAGGCCAGGGCCACGGGGACGATCTCCACGTCGAGGCCCGAGGCCGCCGTGAACGCCCCCGGCAGGAAGGGGCGCACCTCGTCGCCGCCATGGACCGTCCCCTCGGGGAAGACGGTGAGCGTGGAGCCCTCGCGCAGCGCGTTGCGCATGGCGCGGATGGCGACGGCGCCGCTCCGCTTGTCCTCGCGGTCGACGAAGATGGTGCCGGCGTGGCGCGCCATGGCGCCCGCGAGGGGCCACTCGGCCACGTCGGCCTTGCTGAGCATCCGCCCGCCGAAGTGGCGGAGCAGGACGGGGATGTCGAGGATGCTGCGGTGGTTCGAGACGACGAGCCGCGCGGGCCTCTTCGGCGCGGGGGGCGCGTCGGCCTGGACCTCGACGTCGAGCGCGCGGAGGAAGAGCGTGGCCCAGCCGCGGCGATAGACCTCGATGTGCCGGGTGCGCTCCTCGTCGCTCTCGAGGAGGCGCCGATGGATCTCCCAGAGCCCGAGCGCGGTCACCGAGCCTCCGGCGAGCGCCGCGAGGCGGGCCATCATCCGCGCGCGGTCTTGGAGAGAGGCGTCCACCACGTGCTCGGTTTAGCAGACTTCACGCGCCGTTCGACGCGCCCGCCAGGGGAGGTCTGTGGTCGGTGCCGCCTTGGTCTCCCATCGCGCCGAATCCGCGTCGCGCGGCGGCGATAAGAGGAATTTGTCTTGGCCTCCTCGCGCGCCCGCGTGGCAAATTCACGATCGTGAGCACCTCGATCGCGTCTTCGTTCCTCGTCGCGAGCCCTACGCTCACGTGCCCGTTCTTCAACCACTCGCTGGTCTTCATGGTGGAGCACGACGTCGAGGGCTCGTTCGGGTTCGTGGTCAACCGGCCGAGCGACCTCCCCGTCGTATCGCTCCTCGACGAGCTGGGCGTGCCCGCGTCGGAGGCGGCCACGTCCATCCCCGTCCACATCGGCGGGCCCGTCGCGCCGCAGACGGGTTGGATCCTCTTCGAGCGCGAGCCCGGCGAGGCCCTCGAGAACGCCCTCCCGCTCGGCGAGACGCTGGGGCTCACGGCCTCGCTCGAGTTCTTCCGCGAGCTCGCCGCCCGCGAGGAGCGGCCTCGCGCGCTCCTCATGCTCGGCTATTCGGGCTGGGGGCCGGGGCAGCTCGAGTCCGAGCTGAAGGAGGGCTCGTGGCTCCCCGTGGACTACTCGCCGGAGCTCCTCTTCGAGACGCCGCCGGACCAGCGGTGGCGCGCGGCGCTCCGTTCCCTCGGGGTGGATCCGGCCTGGGTCGTGGGCCGCTCGGTCCCCTCGGCCTGAGCGTCTACGCGGCGATCTTCGGCCGTCGCGCCCGGCCGGCAGCCACGCGCCCGCGGATGCCGAGCGCGAGGATCCCGACGCCGAGGACCACGAGCCCGATGCCGAGGTACTGACCCGCGGCGATCCAGATCGCCCCGGCCACCACGAGCGGGATCGAGAGCCCGAGCACGAGGCTCGTGAGGACGGCGCCTGCCCGCGCGAGATCACCGAGGACGTCCTGCCGTTCGCGAAGGCGCACGAACGGCCCGAGGAGGAGGAAGAACGCGAGGCAGACGAGGACGACGGAGGCGACGCGCGCCACCCACGCGAGCGGGCGCGAGCTCGCGGGCCCGGCCTGGTAGATCTCGCGTGCGCCGTGCTCGCCTTCGAGGAGCGAGGGCTCGATGAGCTCTCCACGGAATTCGAACGCGGCGAGGGCGTGTCCCGCCTGCTTGCCGATGGCGCTGACGGTGATCCCTTCGGGCACGATCTGATGCGCGACGCGGAGATCGCCGACCTGGGGCGCGTCGGGGTCTTCACCGACGAAGTAATAAGTGCCCTTGGCGAAGACGGGGCGCCCGAGGCGCGCGCGGCCCGCGACGGCGTCCACCGCGGGCACGGCTTGCCACGCGTCGATGGCGCTCACGAGCTCCGCAGGCACGCGGTAGCTCCCGACGCGGGGCGCCTCGGCGTCGAAGGTGGCCGTCTCGAAGGGGAATTCCGGGTTCGCATGCGAAGCGTCCCGGCCGCTCGTCTCGATCGGCTCCTCCGACCAGACGCGCGTGAAGATCTCGGACTCGACCGTGCGCTTGGTTCCGTCGGGCGCGGTCTCCTCGCGCTTCTCGACGCGCGTCTCCCATTGGTACATCTGGACCGTGCGCCGGAGCCGCACGGCCGTGGCCTCGTAGGGCACCTTGCCGTCGCGGAGCGGGCCGCTGCCACGGAGCGGGCCCTGCACGAGGACGAGCTTCCCCTCGAGGCCGTCGTCGATCGCGTCGCCGCGCACCGGGATGGCCGAGTCGAGGAGCGCCTCGAGGGCGTTCTCGCGATCGACGATGCGGTGCTCGTTCCACCCGAAGAGCGCGAACGCTCCCGCGGCGAGGAGCAGACCGGCGAGCGCGTTCCGCACGTCGGGAGGCACGAGCGAGCGCGATGTCGGACGCTGCTCCTCCGGCGAAGGATCAGGGGTCGGAGTTGGCGTCGGCGGATCGGATCTGGTTTCGTGAGACACGCTTACATGCAATTACCACGAGCGCGGCCGTTCACGTGAACCTCCGCGTGGATCGCGATGATTCCCATCAAGGACGACAACCCCCACTTCCTCACGCCCTACGTCACGGTGACGATCATCGTCCTGAACGTCGCGGCGTGGTTCGTGCTCCAGGGCGCGGGCCAGGGAGAGCCCTTCTTCGTCTCGCTCTGCGAGCTCGGGCTCATCCCGAGCGAATGGCTGGGCACCTCGACGCCGGGGGCGCGCGTCCCGCTCGGCGACGGCGTCTATTGCATCCTCGAGGGGCAGGCGCCGCGCTTCACGGTGCTCTCGTCGATGTTCCTCCACGGCGGATGGCTGCACCTCCTCGGGAACCTCTGGTTCCTCTGGATCTTCGGCAACAACGTCGAGGACTCGATGGGCCACCTGCGCTTCGTGGTCTTCTACGTGCTCTCGGGGCTCGCGGCGGCGGCGCTCCAGATCGCCACGGATCCTTCCTCGAGCGTCCCCATGGTCGGCGCGTCGGGCGCGATCTCGGGGGTGATGGGTGCGTACATCGTCCTGTACCCGCGCGTCGGCGTTCACCTGCTCGTGCCGATCTTCATCTTCATCACGACGGTGCGCGTTCCGGCGTTCATGATGCTCGGCTACTGGCTCGTGCTCCAGCTCCTCGGCGGCATGTTCACCGTAACGCCCGGCGGCGGCGTCGCCTTCTGGGCGCACGTCGGCGGCTTCGTGGCGGGGATGGTGATGATCCCGTTCTTCAAGAACGAGGCCTATCTCGAGAGGCACCCCTACTACGGCTGGGGCCCCCGGGCCTCGGCGCGGCGGTCGCGACGACGGGGAGGTTGATGCCCACGTCCATCACCACGCGGACGTAGCGATCACCCGAGGCGGACGTGACCACCTCGGTGTCCTTCAGGACGAAGAAGCGGATCTCGAGGCCGTCGTCCTTCACCCGCTCGAGCCCGTGCGCCACCGCGGCGCGGACACCGTCCGCCGACGTGCCCGTCACCTCGATCACCTTGTAGACGAGTCCTCCCATCGCGCCCCTGCCCCCTTACGTGTTGTTACGCAGGGGCATCCGGAATCCCTCCGCCGGGACCCGCCGACGTCCTCGGCGAAAGACGTGGGGAATTCCCGGAGCGCGACGGTTCGTGGCATCGTCGCGAGCATGCGATCCCGACACCTTTCCTTCCTCTCGCTCGCGCTCCTGCTCATCGCCTGCGGCAAGGGAGCCGAGACGGCGCCCTCTGAGACGCCGTCCAAGCCCACGTCGGCTTCGTCCGAGACCGTCGCCGAAGAGGGGACGCTCCTCTCGCCGCCTGCCAGGGACTTCACGGCGCCGGAGAAGTTCTCCGTCGTCTTCGAGACGACCAAGGGCGAGGTGATCGTCGACGTCGATCGCGAGCTCTCGCCGCACGGCGCCGACCGCATCTACACGCTGGTGAAGCTCGGCTACTTCGAGGACGTGGCCTTCTTCCGCGTGATCTCGGGCTTCATGGCCCAGATGGGCATCCACGGCGATCCCGAGGTGAACGCCGTCTGGCGCACCCGCAACATCCCGGACGATCCCGTGAAGACCACCAACGCGCGCGGCACCGTGACCTTCGCCAAGTCGAACATGCCCAACAGCCGCTCGACGCAGATCTTCTTCAACTTCGTCGACAACGGCCGGCTCGACTCGATGGGCTTCGCCCCCTTCGGCAAGGTGCGCGACATGGGCCCGATCGACGCGCTCTACTCGGGTTACGGCGAGGGCGCGCCCATGGGCCGCGGCCCGAGCCAGATGCGCATCCAGACCGAGGGCAACGCCTACCTGAAGGCCGAGTTCCCCGAGCTCGACTACGTGAAGCGCGCGCGCATCGTCGAGCGCTGATCAGAGGTACGGGCTGAAGAGGCGCGCGAAGCCGTCGCGGAGCCGGATCCAGAGCGGGAGGCGGTGGAGGTCTTCCATGCGCACCCGCTCGGCCCTCGCGATGCGCGCCTCGAGGCTGGCCGTGACCTCGGCGGCCAAGGTCTCGTCGTAGACCTCCACGTCGAACTCGAAGTTGAGCCGGAGGCTCCGCGAGTCCCAGTTCGCCGAGCCGAGGAGCACCCAGCGATCGTCGACCACCATGAGCTTGGAGTGGTCGAAGGGCTTCGGTGTGGCGTGGACGCGGCAGCCGCGGCCGAGCACGTGGCGGAGGTGGCCCCACGTCGCCCACGAGACGAAGGGCAGGTTGCTCTCGCGCGGGATGATCAGATCGACCTCCACGCCGCGCATCGCCGCCACGTCGAGCGCCGTGGCGAGCTCGAGCTCGGGGAGGAAATAGGGCGTCGCGACGAGGATGCGCCTCTTGGCGCACGCCACGGCGGCGAGCAGGGTCCAGGCGAGGTTGGCGATGTCGGCGTCGGGGCCGTCGGCGATGCCCCGCGCGAGCGCGCTCCCGGCCGGCGTCTGCGCGGGAAAGAACGCCGGACCTTCGAGGCGCTCCTTGGTGACGAAGAACCAGTCGGCGGCGAAGCACGAGGCGAGCTCGGCGACGATCGGCCCACGCAGCTCGAAGTGGGTGTCGAAGGTGGTCTCCTCGCCCCGCTCGAGGAGGTGTTCGTCCCGCACGTTGAGGCCGCCGGTGTAGCCGACCTTCCCGTCGACGACGAGGAGCTTGCGGTGGTTCCGGAGGTTCCACCACGGCGTGAACATCCCGGGCAGGAAGCGCGCGGTACGGACGCCGCGCCTTCGGAGCGCCTTGTATGCCGGCGGGAAGGAGTAGCGCGCGCCGACGGCGTCGATGAGGACCCGCACTTCGACGCCGCGCGCCTGGGCGGCCGCGAGCGCCTCGACGAAGGCGTCGGCGACCACCCCGCGGTCGAAGATGTAGGTGGCGAAGACGACGGAGTGCTCGGCGCGATCGATGGCGTCGAGCATCGCGGCGAAGGCGAGGTCGCCGCCCTCGAGCATCCGCACCGCGTTTCCGTCGAGGAGCGGCTTGCGCACGATGCGCTCCACCGCCGAGGCGAGATCGGCGAGATCCCCGATGCGGGAGTCCCCGCGATGCGCGTGCGGCGGGAACTGCAGCGCGCGGTCGAGGGTGCCGGGGCCCCGGAGGGCGGCGGCGCGCCGCTTGATGCGGTTCACGCCGAGGAAGAGGTAGAGCGAGGCGCCCACCCACGGCGCGAGCCAGATGACGCCGAGCCAGCCGATGGCCGCGCGGGTGTGGCGCTTGTAGAGCAGGACGTGGATCGACGCGGCGATGCCGCCGCCGACGTAGAGGGCCCACAGCACCCACGGGAGGGCGAGTGAGACCCAGTGCGGGATCATGCGCTCGATCCTAACGGATCCGGCGTGGCGATTCGCCTCCCCCTAAGGTGGGGATCAGAGGGCGATCGCGCGGTACCCGCCCTGGAAGTACACGAGCGGCTCGCGGTCGGAGATCTCGGCGTGCTCCACCTGCCCCACGTAGATCGAGTGGCTGCCCTCGTCGTGGGTGCTGGCGAGCTTGCACTCGAGGACGGCGAGCGTCCCCGCGAGCACCGGCGCCCCGAGGAGGCCGGCGCGCCACTCGACGCCCTCGAAGCGCGATCCCTCGAGCGACTGCGAGGCGAAGCGGTTGCTGAGCTCCTGCTGATCGGCGGCGAGGACGTGGACGTTGAAGATCTCGCTCTCGCGGATCATCGCGTGCGTCCGCGAATTGCGGTTCGCGCAGACGAGGACCAGCGGCGGGTTCGCCGAGACGCTGTTGAACGCCGAGACCGTCATGCCGTGGATCTCGTCACCGAGCTTCGAGGTGACGATGGTCACACCGCTCGCCCAACGCCGAAGGCATTGTTTGAAGAGATCGTCGCCGACTGCCATGACTCGTCCACCGCCTTTCGCGTGAGGGGCTCGCGCGTTCACTAGAACGCGTTCTACGAGTACACCCGCTCCGCGTGGCGCGCAACCAGGGTCAGGCCTGACCCACGAGCTGGTCCCAGCGGACCGGGCGGCTGCCGCGGAGCATCCACCACGCGACCGTCTCCTGTCCCACCCGGACGAGCTCGAGGGCGATCGTGGGGCCCTTGGGAGCCACGCGTCGATCGAGCTCGAGCGCCCACTTGCTCGGGCTGATCTGCAGGAAGGTCCACCGCCCATGCGCCTCCGGGAGGAAGCTCGAGGAGACGGACGCGTTCCGACGCGCGGCGGCGAGGAGTTTTTCGCGATGATCCGGTGTGCTCATGCCCTTCGTCGGTAGCGAAGGCCATGCCAGCCGCGGGAGCATCCGTCGCCGCTCGGGAATCGCGTCATCTGGGGTGTTTTCGTCGCGTGGTGCCCTCGAACGCGGGCGTCACGCGACCCGTCCGTGACGTCACGCGACGTCACGACGGGGTGTATCGATCAGGCCGCGTCCGCGGGCAGGACCCGTCGGATGAAGTCGAGGACGGCGTGCGTGAAGGCGTCGTTCCGATCGCCGGCGACCATGTGGGCTGCTCCGGCCAGGTCGACGTATTCGGTATGCGGCGCGATGGCGAGGAGCTCGCGCGCGTTCTCCTCGGAGACCACGTCGCTCATCCGGCCGCGGATGAGCATCATCGGGACCTCGATCGCGGCCGCCGCCTCGAGCCGCCGGCGGATGCTCGCCTCGCGCTGCTCGTCGTCCTGCCGGCCCGGGCGCCAGCTCTCGAGGAGCTTGGGATCCCAATGCCAGACCCAGCGCCCCTCGGGGGTGCGGCGGAGGTTCTTCTTGAGCCCCTCGAGGTTGTCGGAGCGTTTGCGGTGGGGGAGGTAGCTCGCGATGGCGTCGGCGACCTCCTCGAGCGAGCCGAAACCCTCGGGCTTGTGCTGCATGAAGGAGAGGATGCGGAGGACGCCGTCGCGGTTGAGCCGGGGGGTCACGTCCACGAGGACGATGCCGCGGCAGATCGGCTTCGCGTGACGGTGCTGGGCGAGGAGCGCCGCCATGCCTCCGAGGGAGGCGCCGACGAGGATCGGCTGGTGGACGTATTCGAGGAGCACGGCCTCGAGGTCGGTGGCGAATTCCTCGGCCTCGTAGGCGCCGTCCGGCGACCACGAGCTCTCACCGTGGCCGCGGTGGTCCATGGTGATCGCGCGATAGCCGGCGGCCGCGATGGCCTCGGCCGCGCCGCCCCAGGCGTGCCGCGTCTGGCCGCCGCCGTGGAGGAAGAGGACCGTCGGGCGGCCCTCCTCGCCGTAGACGTCGGCCGCGATGTCGATGCCGTGGGGGAGCGCGAAGGTGACTCGTTGGGGGGCGTGGGACACGGCCTTCGGGTAGCCGCGAACGCGCCTCCGTTCAAGCGAGCGCACGACCCTCCTTTCAAGCGCGGCAGACGGTGCTACCTTCCGCGCGCATGTCGGATTCACGCATCGAGCGAGCGCTCGCCGAGTATTGGGCGGCCGTCTCCCCGGACGCGCCGCTCCCGGCGCTGCCGAGCGATCCCGTGGACGCCTTCATCGAGGTCGTCGATCGGACGAGCCATCTCGAGGGCGCCTTCCACCTCCTCGATGCGAGCTCCGATCCCTATCCAGGCATCGCCGTCGGCGACACCTCGCAGCCCTGGCGGATCGTCTGGGCGCTCCAGCTCGCCGAGCTCGAGCCCTTCGCCTGCGACGCGCTCCCCGAGATCACCTTCTACCTGGACACGCTCCCCGATCCCGCGGGGAACCACCGGGTCTACTCGCACGAGGAAGGCGGCCCCGGCCCCTACGAGTTCGCCGATCTCGCCGACGCGCTGAAGTTCATGACGGCGCGCGTGAAGCACGCGCGCGGCGCCCTCGACGACGCGCTCCTCGAGACGATCGAGGCCGAGGCCTCCACGATCCTCGAGGACGAGTACGAGCAATCGCCTTCGAGCGGCTTCTTCGTCTTCGAGAACGTCCTCGAGGCGCCGTTGCCCGAGGCGTGGGACGCGCTCTCGCGAGGGCAGTGGCCCGAGATCGAGCTCATGGGCCAGCCCACGCGGGTCGATCGCACGCGGCCCTCGTGGCAGCGCGAGCTCTCCCTCCGCACGCTCGGCCTCTTCCTGCGGGATCGCCGCGTCGTGCTCCCCGAGGGCGTGAGCGCGCGCGAGCTCGGCACCGCGCATCGGCGGCTCATCGAGCACCTCCAGATGCTCGAGGAGTCCTTCGAGCTCGGCCTCGTGCCGGAGCTCGTCGAGACGCTGTCGATCGAAGGCCAGGAACCCTTCGCCAAGCTCGCCGCGGAGTGGATCCGTCGCTTCGACGCGGCACACGGGCTCCCCGACGAATTCGACCCCCTCGAGCTCGAGCCGCCCGAGGTCCACGCGCCGGCCAAGGCGCGCGGCGCGAAGGACGAGGACGAGGCCCCGGAGCGCGAGCTCCCGCCCGAGGCCATCGAGCGCCTCGCCGCGCTCCTTCGCGG
>JAAYBZ010000212.1 GCA_012744445.1 Myxococcales bacterium
AAGCGCTACGTGGACTGTACGCTCGGTGGCGGCGGGCATACGCGCGCGCTCCTCGAGCGCACGGCGCCCGATGGCCGGCTCCTCGCCATCGATCGCGATCCGGCGGCCATCCAGAACGCCGAGGCGCTGCGCGCCGAATTCGGCGACCGGCTCGTCGTCCGCAAGGGCACCTTCGATCAGGTGATCGAGCTCGCGCGTGCGGAGGGCTTCGACGAGGTCGATGGAATCCTCGCCGACGTGGGGACGAGCTCTCCCCAGCTCGACACGCCCGAGCGCGGCTTCTCCTTCCAGGCGGAGGGCCCGCTCGACATGCGGATGGATCCCAGCTCGGGAGAGACGGCCCTCGAGCTCATCGCGCGCCTCTCCACGGAAGAGCTCGCCGACGGGCTCTACAAATTCGGCGATGAGCGGAGGTCTCGCGCCATCGCACGCGCCATCCACGCGAGCCTCGAGGCGGGGACGCTCGAGACGACGGCCGACCTGCGCCGCGCGGTGGTCAAGGTGCTCGGGCCGAAGAAGGGCAAGATCGACCCCGCGACCCGGACGTTCCAGGCGCTCCGCATCATGGTCAACGACGAGCTCGGCCAGCTCGAGCGGCTGCTCGCGCGCGCGCCGGAGCTCCTCCGCGTGGGTGGGGTCTTCGCCGTGATCAGCTTCCACTCGCACGAGGATCGGCTCGTGAAGTGGGCATTCCGCGAGGACGCGCGCCTCGAGCCCATCACCAAGAAGCCAGTCGTCGCCACCGACGCGGAGCTCGAGCGGAATCCGCGCGCGCGGCCGGCCAAGCTGCGCGCCGCGCGACGCGTGGAGGTGACGCCGTGAGGCAGCGCTTCCTCCTCCTCTACGCTGCCGCCGTGGCCGCCGTCGCCATCTCCTCGATCGGCTACCTCGCGCTCCGCTTCGAGACGGTGCGGCTCGGCTACGAGGTCGCCGAGGCGCGGCGCACGCAGCGCAACCTCATCGAAGAGAAGCGCGCGCTCGAGGTCGAGGCCGCGTCGCTCCGCCAGCCGCGGCGCATCGAGGCCATCGCGCGCGACGCGCTCGAGATGGAGATCCCGGGCCCCGATCGCATCGTCCCCATGTCGAGGCACACCGAGGCGCGCGTGCGCCCGGCAGGGAGGGCGCGATGAGCCAGCACATCCGCGGCCGAGGCTTCCGCGCGCGCGTCTCCATCGTGGCCTTCATGATCGGCCTCGGGGCCTTCTTCGTGATGCGACGCGCCTACGAGGTGCAGGTCGCCGATCACGAGAAGTACAAGACCTTGGCCGACGAGCAGAGCCTGCGGAAGCTCCGCATCGCGCCGCTCCGCGGGTCCATCGTCGATCGCAACGGCACCGAGCTCGCCGTCAGCGTCCCCGTCGACTCCATCTACGCCGACCCCCGCTACTTCCAGCGCGAGGGCGGCGACCCGAAGATGGCGGCCCGCCGCCTCGCGCAGATCCTCTCCGTGAGCGAGGAGATCCTCGAGCGCCGGCTCGCGAGTGAAAAGCGCTTCGTCTGGCTCGAGCGGCGCGTGCTCCCCGAGCAGGCGAAGCGCGTGAAGGAGCTCGGGCTCCCCGGCGTGAGCAGCGTCGAGGAGATGCGGCGGTACTACCCCAACCGCACGCTCGCCGCGCACATCCTCGGCTACGCCAACATCGACGGCGTCGGCATCGAGGGGCTCGAGCTCACCTTCGAGGATCAGCTCCGCGGCATGGTGCGCCAGGTCCCCGCGATGCGCGACGCGCGAGGGCGCATCGTCTACTCGGATCTCTTCGTCGAGGGGGCAGGGCAGGCCGGCCTCGATCTCGAGCTCACCATCGACAAGACCATCCAGGACATCGCCGAGACCGAGCTCGCGCTCGGCGTGCAGACCTTCGAGGCCAAGTCCGGCAGCGTCGTCGTGCTCGATCCGCAAACGGGCGAGATCCTCGCGATGGCGAACGTGCCCACGTTCAACCCCAACGCGCCGTCCTCCTCGGTCGCCGCGCGCCGGAACCGCGCGATTACCGATCGCTTCGAGCCGGGCTCCACGGTGAAGACCTTCACCATCGCGGCCGCGCTCGAGCAGGGCACGATCGATCCCGAGCAGCTCTTCGACTGCGAGAACGGCCAGATGCGCGTCGGCGAGGACGACGTGATCCGAGACACGCAGCCGCACTCGCTGCTCACGCCGGGTC
Source organism: Myxococcales bacterium (assembly GCA_012744445.1). GTDB lineage: Bacteria > Myxococcota_A > Polyangia > Polyangiales > Houyiibacteriaceae > JAAYBZ01. The sequence continues at coordinate 2,160 of JAAYBZ010000212.1, forward strand.
GTATCCTCGCCTATTCGAGCAACATCGGCACCGCGAAGATCGGCGCGACCCTCGGGCGCGAGGGCCTCTATCGCGCCTTCCGCCGCTTCGGCTTCGGGAGCGTCACGGGCGTCCCGCTCCCCGGTGAGACGCCGGGCCGCCTCACGCACTTCGGCAAGTGGTACGAGCTCGACGCCGTCACCATCTCCTTCGGGCAGGGCTTCGCCACCAACACGCTCCAGCTCGCCATGGCGATGGGCGCGATCGCGAACGGCGGCCGCCTCATGGAGCCGATGCTCGTGCGCAGCCTCCGCGACGAGCTCGGTCAGGTCGTCGAGGAGTACCTCCCGCGCGTGCGTCGCCGCGTGGTGAGCGAGGAGACGGCCGCGCTCGTCTCCGAGATGCTCACGGCCGTGACCGGCCCGCGCGGCACGGCGGAGGAGGCGGCGGTCGAGGGCTTCCTCGTCGCGGGCAAGACCGGCACCGCGCAGAAGGCGGACGAGCGCGGCCTCGGCTACGCGAAGAATCGCTGGGTCGCGTCGTTCGTCGGCTTCGTGCCCGCGGACGAGCCGCGCCTCGTGATCGCCGTCGTCGTGGACGAGCCCGTCGTCGCCTATTACGGCGGCGTGGTGGCCGGCCCGATCTTCCGGCGCATCGCGGAGGGCGCGCTCCGTCACCTCGGCGTGCTCTCGAGCGACGCGGGGAGCGGCCTCGAGCGGCTCGCGCGCGCCAAGCGCCAAGAGAAGGACACCACCAAGGCGACGCGCACCGAGGCGCAGGTCGAAGAAGGCGAGCCGCCCGTCGTCGGCGAGAACGAGGCCGTCGTCCCCTCGCTCCGGGGGCTCTCGGCCCGCGCGGCCATGCGGCGCCTCGCGGAGGCGGGGCTCACCGTGCGCTTCGACGGATTCGGTCTCGTGGAGTCGCAGGCGCCCTCGGCCGGCGCCGTGGTGAGGAAGAGCTCCGTGGTCCACGTGAAGCTCGGGCGCGAATCCAAGCCCGCCCGAGCGGGAGGTGGCGCATGACCACCACGATCCGCGCGCTCCGTGACGCGCTCGCGATCGGCGAGATCGTGGGTGACGACGTCGTCGTCCGCGGGATCACGCGAGACAGCCGCGAGGTCGTGCCGGGGGACCTCTTCGTGGCGCTTCCGGGCGAACATCACCGGGGCGAGGCCTTCATCGCCGACGCCGTCGCGCGCGGGGCCGCGGCCGTGATGGCCTGCGCGCCTGCGCCGGGTGGCGTGCCCACGTGGGTGGTCGATGATCCGCAGCGCGTGCTCGGTCCCGCGGCCGAGCTCGTCCATGGGCACCCCACGCGCGCGCTCGTCGCGTGGGGCGTGACCGGGACCAACGGCAAGACGACCATCTCGCATCTCCTGGTCTCCGCGCTCTCGGCCTCGGGACGACGTCCCGCCCAGATCGGCACGGGCGCGCTCCGCTTCGGAGAGCGCCTCGTCGACTCTCCCTTCACGACCCCCTTCGGCGACACGATCTCGCGCTTCGCGCGCGAGTGCCTCGACGCAGGGGCCACGGACCTCGTGATGGAGGTCTCGAGCCACGCGCTCGCGCAGCACCGCGCCGACGGCGTGGCCTTCGACGTCGCGGGCTTCACCAACCTCACGCAGGATCACCTCGACTACCACGAGACCCTCGAGGCCTACGGCGAGGCCAAGGCGCGCCTCTTCCTCGAGCTCGCGCCGCGCTCGGCCATCAACGTGGACGACGCCTTCGGCGCGGCGCTCGCCGAGCGCGTGGGATCGCGGGCGATCCGGGTGAGCGCGCGCGGGGCGAAGGACGCCGAGGTGCGCGCGACGGACGTCCGCTTCCACCGCGACGGAATCGCCGCCGAGGTCGAGACGCCCATCGGCCGATTCCAGATCGAGAGCCCGCTCGTCGGTGCGCACAACCTCGAGAACCTCCTCGTCGCCGTCGGCATGGCGGTGGTGCGGGGGGAACCGGCGGAGGTCGTCGAGGCGCTCGGCGAGGTCGGCGCGGCGAAGGGCCGGCTCGAGCCCGTCGAGCACCCGGGCGGCGTGCGGATCCTCGTCGACTACGCGCACACGCCCGACGCGCTCCGTGTGGCGATCGAGGCGATCCGACCGTTCACCCCCGGCCGCGTGATCGTCGTCTTCGGCTGTGGCGGCGATCGCGATCGCGGGAAGCGCCCGCTGATGGGCGCGGTCGCCGCGGAGCGCGCCGAGGTGGTCGTCCTCACCTCCGACAACCCGCGGACGGAGGATCCAAAGGCCATCCTCGCCGCCATCGAAGAAGGCGTGCGTGGTGCGGGCGGAAAGCCGCTCGCGGGCGACCGAGGCTACGTCGTGGTCGAGGATCGCGCCGAGGCCATCGCGCTCGCCATCGATCTCGCGCGCGCCGGCGACACCGTGCTCATCGCGGGCAAGGGGCACGAGACCTACCAGATCCTTGGCGAGACCAAGATCCCCTTCGACGATCGCGAGGTGGCGAGGGCGCACGTGGAGAGGAGCGTGAAGGGCTGATGGCCACGCCGATCCCCGAGAACCGCGCCCGTTTCCGGCTGAGCGAGATCGCGGCCTTCACCGGCGGACACCTCGTCGGTGAGGACGTCGACGTCGTGGGCGTCGTGACGGATAGCCGCGCGGTGCGCGGCGGCGAGCTCTTCGTCGCGCTCGTGGGCGAGCGCTTCGACGGACACGATCACGCGCCCGCCGCCGTCGAGAAGGGCGCGCGCGCCGTCCTCGTGAGCCGCGAGCTCGAGCTCGGAGGCGCGTCGGTGGTCCGCGTCGCGGACACGCTCTCGGCGCTCGGCAAGATCGCCAAGGCGCACCGCGATCGATGGGGCGGCAAGGTCGTCGGGATCACGGGCTCGGCGGGCAAGACGGGGACCAAGGAGATGATCGCGGCGGCGCTCTCCGGCGCGGGTCATCGCGTGCTCGCCACGCGCGGAAACCTCAACAACCGCGTCGGCGTCCCCATGACGCTCCTCACGCTCGAGGACGAGGACGTCGCTGTGATCGAGATGGGGACGAGCGAGCCCGGCGAGATCGCGGAGCTCGCGCACATCGCGCGGCCGGACGTCGGGGTGATCACGCTGATCGCCGCCGCGCACACGGAGGGCCTCGGCGACGTCGCCGCCGTCGCGCACGAAAAGGGCGCGCTCTTCCGTGCGCTCGACGAGGACGGCGTGGCCGTGGGCTCGCTCGACGAGCCGGAGGTGGCGGCGCTCCTCGAGGTCACCCCGGCGCGCGTCCACGCCTTCGGGCGAGGGGAGGGCGGGAGGCTCCGCATCGTCTCCCAGACGATCGGCGACCGCGGCACCAAGGTCGAGGTCGAGCTCGACGGAGAGCCCTACGCGGTCGACGTGCCCCTCCTCGGCGAGCCGGCGGTCCAGCAAGTGGCCATCGCGCTCCTCGTGGTGGAGGCGGTCGGCGGGGATCTACGCGGCGCGATCGACGCGCTCGCGCACGCGCCGCGCACGCCGGGACGGCTCGTCCCTCACGCGTCGCCCTCGGGCGCCCTCGTCATCGACGACTCCTACAACGCCAACCCGCGATCGATGCGCGCCGCGCTCGAGTTCGCGGCTTCGATCGCGGCGCAGCGAGGGGGCCGCGCCTT
>JAAYBZ010000213.1 GCA_012744445.1 Myxococcales bacterium
ACGACGACGACGACGACGACGACGACGACGACGACGACGACGACGACGACGACGACGACGACGCGGACGACGACGAAGATTGATCCTCTCGGGCCGCGCACCCCGTGGCATCGACGCGGAAGCGGCTCGTCCTTATGCTCGGGGTGCCGTGGCCAAAGTGCTCCACATCGAGGACGACCCTCGCAACCTCCGCCTCGTCCGCAAGCTCCTCGGAGCGGTCGGACATCAGGTGATCGAGGCGACCAGCGGTCTCGAGGGCATCGCGCTCGCGCGCGCGGAGCGCCCGGATCTGGTCCTCGTCGACATCAACGTCCCCGACCTCGACGGCTACGAGATCACGCTACGGCTCCGCGGCATCGAAGGGCTCTCGGGTGTCCCCATCGTGGCGATCACGGCCGAGGGCGACCGCGAGACGAGCCTCGCGGTGGGCGCCAACGGCTTCATCGAGAAGCCCATCGACGCCAAGCGCTTCGTCCGCACCATCGGCAAATTCCTCCTCGGGCACAGCGAGCGCGGTGATCACACCGAGCCGCGCCTCCGCGAGCAGAGCCATCGCATCGTCGAGCGCCTCGAGCAGAAGGTGCGGGAGCTGAGCACGGCCAACGTGCGTCTCGAGGAGATGGCGCGCCTCCGACGAGACTTCCTGCGCAACGTCACGCACGAGCTCGCCACGCCGCTCACGCCGCTCGTGGGTTATCTCCACCTGCTCGAGCGCGGCGACCTCGGTCCGCTCACGCCACAGCAGCGCAAGGCCCTCGGCGCGATGGGCGCGTCGATGCGCAAGCTCCGCAACACCGTCGACACCCTGCTCGACGTGAGCGCGCTCGAGAGCGGCCAGATGAGCTTCAAGCGCGAGCCCCTCTCGCTCGCCGCGGTGCTCGATCGCGTCGTCGACGAGCTCCGCCCGGCCTTCCAAGAGGCGCGGATCACGCTCCACGTCGAGCCGCACGTCTCCGAGGCGCAATTCCTCGGTGACGGGGAGAAGGTGCAGCGCGCCATCGCGCACATCGTGCAGAACGCGATGAAATTCACGCCCTCCGGCGGGAGCGTGGGCGTCGCCTGCCGCACCGTCGATGACGTCCACCTGGTCCTCGTGGCCGACGACGGCGAAGGCATCCCCGAGGAGAAGCGCGAGACCGTCTTCGAGCCCTTCGTCCAGATCGACGGCTCGATCACGCGCAAGCACGGCGGCACGGGCCTCGGGCTCGCCTTCGCGCGGCGCGTCGCGGAGGCCCACGGCGGCACGGTCACGATCGACGACGCCGCTTCGTACCCCGTAGCCGGCAAGTTCTTCGGCGGATCGCTCATCCGGCTCGTCGTCGCGGCCGGTCGCCCCTCGCCATGATCTACCTCGATCACCACGCGGCGACGCCCGTCTCCCCCGAGGTGCGCGCGGCGATGGACGCCGCGAGGGATCGCGCCTGGGCCAACGCCTCGAGCGCGCACCGGTTCGGGCGGGAGGCGAGGGCGCTCCTCGAGGACGCGCGGGCGGCCGTCGCCGAGGCCATCGGGGCCGAGCCCGCGTCCGTGGTGTTCACCTCGACCGGCACCGAGGCATGCCACGTGGGCCTCGCGGGCTTCCGCGGCCTGCGGCGCGTCGTCATGAGCCCCCTCGAGCACCCCGCCGTCGCGGAGAATTGCGCTGCGCTCGGCCTGCCCGTGCATCGCTTCGAGATGACGGGAGGCCGTCCGCCGCCCGCCGAGGCGCTCGGGCTCCGCGAGGGCGACCTCCTCGCCGTCACCTGGGTGAACCACGAGACCGGCACGATCCTCCCGGTCGAGGACTATTGCCGCGCGGCGCGCGAGGCCGGCGCGTCCAGCTTCGTCGACGGCATCCAAGCGCTCGGCAAGGTGCCCGTGAACGTCCGCGCCCTCGGCGCCGACGCCGTGGCCTTCGCCGCGCAGAAGGTCGGCGGGCCCACCGGCGCCGCGGCGCTCTTCGTCCGCCGCGGGGCGCCTCACGACTCGCCGCTCCTGGGCGGGCCGCAGGAGCGCGGACGTCGTCCCGGCACGCCCGACGTCGAGCGCTTCGTGGGCTTCGGCGCGGCCGCGAAGGCCATCCCCGGTCGCCTCGCCGCGATGCCCCGCGTCGCCGCGCTCCGCGACCGCCTCGAAGCCGGGCTCCTCGCCCTCGGCGCCGAGGTCAACGGCCGCGAGGGCCCGCGCGCGGCCACCGTCACCGACGTGAGCTTCCGCGGACGCCGCGGCCCCGTGCTCGTCGCTGCGCTCGATCTCGCGGGCGTCGCCTGCTCGCACGGCTCGGCGTGCTCCTCTGGGCTCGACGAGCCCTCCAAGGTCCTCCTCGGCCTCTATCCCGACGACCCCGAGCGCGCGCGTTCGGCGCTGCGGCTGAGCCTCGGCCCCGAGACCACCGGAGACGACGTGGATCGGGCGCTCGCGGCCATCGCCAAGGTGATCGGGGCCGCCAAGCCTTGACCCGCGATCCCGCGGCTCCCAGGTTTCGGCCCGTGACGCGTCCCATCGGCAAAGTGCTCGTCGCCATGAGCGGAGGGGTGGACTCCTCCGTCGCCGCGGCGCTCCTCCGCGAACAGGGTCACGACGTGGTGGGCGTCACGCTCCACCTCTGGGACGCAGAGGGCGAGAACAAGGTCGGCCGCTGCTGCGCGCCCGAGGATCGCGAGGACGCGCGGCGCACCTGCGATCACCTCGGCATCCCGCATTACGTCCTCGACGAGCGCGCCGCCTTCCGGCGCGAGGTGGTGGAGCCCTTCCTCGACGAATACCGCCGGGGCCGGACGCCCACGCCTTGCGTGCACTGCAACCGCACGGTGAAGCTCGAGATGCTCGCGCGCCTCGCCGACGAGCTCGGCTGCTCGCACGTCGCCACCGGCCACTACGCGAAGATCGTCCACGGCCCCGAGGGCACGCGCCTCTTCCGCGGCCGCGACCTCGACAAGGATCAAAGCTACTTCCTCTTCGGCCTCTCGCCGGAGACGCGCTCGCGGCTCCTCTTCCCGCTCGGCGATCTCCTCAAGTCCGAGACGCGCGCCGAGGGCGAGCGGCTCGGCGTGCCCAACGCCAAGAAGCCCGACTCGCAGGAGCTCTGCTTCGTGCCCGACGGCGACGTGGCGGCCTTCACGAGGCGCGAGCGCGGCGGCGAGGCCGGCGGGCTCGTCGTCGACGAGGAGGGGCGCGTGCTCGGCAAGCACGACGAGATCGCGGCCTTCACCATCGGCAAGCGCAAGGGGCTCGCGCTCGGCGGGGGCTCGGCGCCCCGGTACGTGCTGCGCATCGTGCCCGACTCCAACACCGTGGTGGTGGGCGGCGCGGAGAAGCTCGTGTCCAAGACCCTCGAGGCGCGCGACGGACACTTCCTCCACGCGCTTCCGCCCGAAGGCCTCGAGGCGTCGGTGCGCATCCGCTATCGACACGAGCCCGCGCCGGCCCACGTGCGGCCCACCGCGACGGGCTTCGTCGCCGAGTTCGTCGAGCCCCAGCGCGCGATCACCCCGGGCCAGGCGGCCGTGATATACGTGGGCGACGAGGTCATCGGTGGCGGCTTCATCGCATAAGCAGCTCCTCGCGCTCGCGCTGCTCGTGCTCGTCGGCTGCCACACGGGATCCGGGGACGGGGAGGTCACGGGGAGCGTCACCTCGGTCGCGTGCAATCTCGACGGCGCCTTCTCGTTCGAGCCGAGCTTCTTCGCCGCGAACGCCTCGCACGACGTCCTCGAGATCCGCCTCCAGAGCTCGAGCGCCTTCCCCGACGTCGTCGACGGGCTCACGGTGGCGGTCAACCACGTCCCGGAGGTGCAGGCGAGCCTCGGCGCCCCCATCCCCATCGCGCTCACGGGCGCCGAGGCGCTCGTGCAGCTCACCATGGTCTTCGGCAAGACCTGCCCGGTCCACCTCGCCGACGGCGTCCCCGTGCTGATGTCGGCCATCGAGGGGGAGATCGTCTTCGACGCCCTCTACTCCCCGGAGCACCCCACCGACTCGAAGCGCATCGCGGGCCACTTCGAGGACGTGCGCTTCGTCGATCCCGCTTCGCCGGACGAGAGCTTCGCCGTCCTGAGCGGGCACTTCGATTTCCTCTACTCACGCGGAAGGCCCGCCCAGCCCTTCCCATGAGCGCGCGAGAGATCGTCGAAGGCGTCGTCGAAGAGCTCGGGCACGGCGGCGACGGCCGCGTCGTCGGGCCGCGCGGCGCGCTCTACGTGCCCTCCGTGCTCCCCGGCGAGCGCGTGCGCGTTCGAGCGGGCGGCGGGAAGCGCCCCCTGGCCGAGCTCCTCGAGGTCCTCGAGCCTTCGCCCGCGCGCCGCGCCGCCCCTTGCCCGATCGCCGCGCGCTGCGGCGGCTGCCCGTGGATGGAGTTCGACGAAGCCACCGCCGCGGAGGAGAAGCGCGCGATGCTGGCCCGCGCATCCGGCGTCGCCGAGCCGCGCCTCTTCACCTCCGAGCGGGCGCTCCGCTATCGGCGCCGCGCGCGGCTCCACTTCGACGCGGGGCGTGGAAAGCTCGGGTACCGCGCGCGGAGGAGCCACGAGATCGTGGGCTTCGAGCGCTGCCTGGTGCTCACCGACGCGCTCGAGCGCGCCGCGGGCCTCGCGCGCCGCGTCCTCCCGGAGCTCACGGGGAAGGGCGAGCTCGCCCTCGCAGAGACGCTCGACGGCGCCTCGCTCGTCTTCGACTCCGACCGCGCCGAGCCGCCTTCGGCCTATCGCGCGCTCGAGGCGCTCGCCGCCGAAGAGGGCGTCGCGTCGGTCGCGCTCCGCGTCCCGGGCCTCCCGACGCCGAGCGTCTTCGGCCGCCCGACCGAGCGCCACCTCGGCCCCGACGGGCTCCCGCTCGAGACGCCGCTCGGCGGCTTCGTGCAGGCCCACGCCGACGTCAACGAGGCGCTCGCGCGCACCGTCGACGAATGGGCCGCCCCCGAGGGGCGGCGCGTGGTCGAGCTCTTCGCGGGCTCGGGCAACCTCACCGTCCTCCTCGCGCGCACGGCGGCTTCCATCCTCGCCGTCGAGGGCTACGTCCGCGCCGCCGAGCTCGCCGAGGTGAACCTCCGCGCCCGCGGCCTCTCGGCGCGCGTCCTCGGCGTGGACGCCGAGCGCGCGAAGCTCCCCCGCGCGGACGTCCTCGTCCTCGATCCGCCGCGACGAGGCTTCCCCGAGCTCGAGCGCGCGCTCGATCGGACAAAGCCGACCACGGTGGTCCTGGTGAGCTGCGATCTCGGCAGCATGATGCGCGAGCTCGGCACCCTCCGGCGCGCGGGCTTCGACGCGAAGGAGGTCGCCGGGTTCGACATGTTCCCACAGACGCCCCACCTCGAAGCCGTGGTGCGCCTCGAGGCGAGATGAAGGCCTTCGCTTTCCTTGCCTCGCCCTCGGCTGAGGGCTAAGTGTCGAGGCTGAAATCGTAAGCGACGCGGGCCGGCCGCGCGCGGAACGAGGCTCTCTCATCATGCGCTGCCCCTATTGCGGCACTTTGGACAACCGGGTGATCGACTCCCGTCTCTCGCAAGCAGGCGAGGTGACGCGTCGTCGCCGCGAGTGCGAGGGCTGCGCCAAGCGATACACCACCTACGAGCGCGTGGAGCAGGCGCTCCCCCTCGTGGTCAAACGCGACGGCCGGAGGCAGCCCTTCGAGCGCGACAAGATCCTCGCGGGGCTCCAGCGCGCGTGCATCAAGCGCCCCGTGCCCGCGGAGGCCATCGAGCGCCTCCTCTCCGACATCGAGCGTTGGCTCGCCGACCTCGGTGAACCGGAGATCGACTCCAAGCGCCTCGGCGATCACGTGCTCCAGGCGCTCAAGGAGCTCGACGAGGTCGCCTACGTCCGCTTCGCGAGCGTGTATCGGGACTTCCAGAGCGCGAACCAGTTCCTCGAAGAGCTCCGGCACCTCGCGGAAGAGCGGTCATGAAGGTGCGCGACGACATCGAAGCCATGCGGCTGGCCCTCGACCTCGCGGCGCGTGGTCGGCCGAGCCCCAACCCGCACGTGGGCGCCGTAGTGGTCCGCGACGGCGAGATCGTCGGTCGCGGCCACCACGAGCGCGCGGGCATGGACCACGCCGAGGTCGCGGCCATCAAGGACGCCGGCCCGCTCGCCAAGGGCGCGACGGTGGTCGTCACGCTCGAGCCCTGCAACCACCACGGGCGCACGGGCCCCTGCACCGAGGCGCTCATCGAGGCGGGCGTGGCGCGCGTGGTCATCGGCGCGGCCGATCCCCGCCCGCACGTGCCCGGGGCCTGCGAGAAGCTCCGCGCCGCGGGCATCGAGGTCGTCACGGGCGTGCTCGAGGACGAGGCCGAGCGCCTCATCCGCGACTTCGCCAAGCACCGCCGCACCGGACGCCCCTTCGTCACCGTCAAGGCCGCGCTCTCGCTCGACGGCCGCATGGCCACCGGCTCCGGCGACTCCAAGTGGATCACGGGTGAGACCGCGCGCGCCGAGGCGCATCGCCTCCGCGCGGAGTCCGACGGCGTGCTCGTCGGCATCGGCACCGTGCTCGCCGACGATCCCGAGCTCACCTGCCGCCTCGTCCCGGGCACCTCGCCCAAGCGCTTCGTCCTCGACACGCACCTCCGCATGCCGTTCGAGTCCAAGCTCGTGCAGACGGCCTTCGACGTGCCGCTCGTCGTGCTCCACGGACCTTCGGTCGACGTCGAGAAGGTGCACGCGCTCGTCGAGAAGAACGTGCGCCTCGTCGAGGTCCCCGTGGCCGAAGACGGACGCCTCGACCTCGAGGCGGCGCTCGTCGCCATCGGCCGGCTCGACGTGGTCCGACTCCTCGTCGAAGGGGGCGCGAGCCTCCACGCGGCGCTCCTCGCTGCGCGCGAGGTCGACCGCGTGGCCGCGTTCGTCGCGCCGTGCCTCCTCGGGGGCTCGACGACGCACGCCTTCGGCCGCAGCATTCAGGCGGCTTCGATGCAGGAGGCGCTCCGCCTCGAGGCCGTCGAAGCGCGCCCGGTCGGGGCCGACGTCCTCGTCCTCGGCGACGTGCCGCGCGCATGGAGGCGAGCCTGATGTTCACCGGGTTGGTGCAAGCGGTCGGAACCGTGCGCGACACGCGCCCGGCGTCGGGTGGTGTGGTCCTCGCCATCGAGGCGCCGTTCGAGTCGCTCGTCCTCGGCGAGTCGATCGCCACCGACGGCACCTGCCTCACGGTGACGCGCGACCTCGGCGACGGCTTCGAGGCCCACGCCTCCACGGAAACCCTCGCGAAGACCACGCTCGGCGGGCTCCGGAAGGGCAGCCGCGTGCACCTCGAGCGCGCGCTCGCCATGGGCGACCGGCTCGGCGGCCACATCGTCACCGGCCACGTCGACGGAGTCGGCACGCTGGTCGAGCGTCGTCCCGTGGGCGACAACCTCGAGGTCACCTTCGAGGTGCCGGAGACGCTCGCGCCCTTCCTCGCGCCGAAGGGCTCCATCACCGTGGACGGGGTGAGCCTCACCGTGAACCGGGTGCGCGGCACGCGCTTCGACGTGATGCTCGTCCCGTTCACGCAGAAAGAGACCAAGCTCGGGCAGATCCCCGTGCATGGCCGAGTGAACCTCGAGGTCGACGTGCTCGCGAAATACGTGGCGCGTCTCCTCGGCAAGAAGGGCGTCGACGGCGAGGACGACGGCGGGGTCACCCTGGACCTCCTCAAGCGTCATGGCTATCTCTAAGCGCCCCACGGGAGCCGAAGTATGAGCACCAGATCTGCGATCGAGAGGGTGAACGAAGCCCTCGCCGACATCCGCGCCGGCAAGATGGTCATCCTCGTCGACGACGAGGACCGCGAGAACGAAGGCGATCTGGTCATGGCGGCGGAGCACGCCACGCCGGAGACCATCAACTTCATGGCGCGCAACGGCTGCGGCCTGATCTGCCTCCCGATGACCGAGGAGCAGATCCGCAAGCTCGACCTGCCCATGATGGTCGACGAGAACCGCTCGCCGCGATCGACCGCGTTCACCGTGTCCATCGAGGCGCGGACGGGCGTGTCGACGGGCATCTCGGCCGCCGACCGCGCGCACACGATCCGCACGGCCATCCGCCCCGACGCGACGCCGCACGATCTCGTCAGCCCCGGCCACATCTTCCCGCTCAAGGCCAAGCCGGGCGGCGTGCTCCAGCGCACGGGCCACACCGAGGGCGCCGTCGATCTCGCCCGCCTCGCCGGGCTCACGCCCGCCGGCGTGATCTGCGAGATCATGAACCCCGACGGCACGATGGCGCGCCTCCCCGATCTCGAGAAGTTCGCCGCCGAGCACGGGCTCCGCATCCTCAGCATCGCCGACATGGTCGAATACCGGCTGAGCCGCGAGCGCCTCGTGCAGTGCCTCCGGACCACGCAGGTGACGATGCCGAGCGGCAAGGTCTGGACGGCGCACGTCTACGAGTCGACCGTGGGCGAGAAGCAATTCCTCGCGCTCACCTACGGCGAGATCGGCCCCGAGCCCACGCACGTGCGCGTGCACATGGGCAGCATCCTCGGCGACGTCTTCCAGGTGCCGATGGACGGCCGCATCTCCTCGCACGAGGCGATCGAGTTCATCGAGCGCGAAGGGAAGGGCGTCGTGCTCTTCGTCCCCGGCGGGCCCTCGCCGCTCGCCGACCTCAAGTTCTACGCGGGTGAGCCCACCGACGTGGCGCCCCCCATGGAACAGGGGGAGGTTTTGCGGGAGTATGGGCTCGGCGCGCAGGTCCTCGCCGACCTCGGACTCCGGAAGATCTTCGTCCTCACCAAGCGCCCGCGCCGTCTCCCGAGCCTCGAAGGCTACGGCCTCGAGGTCATCGAGCAGATCGTCCTCGGCGCTCCTGCCGAAACCGCACGAGAGAGTCAGTCCCAATGAGCGACGCACCGAACCGCTTCGAAGGCACCCTCCACGACGTCACCGACGCCCGCGTCGCCATCGTCGCCTCCCGCTTCAACCACTTCATCGTCGACCGCCTCGTCGACGGAGCGTTCGACGCGCTCGTACGCCACGGCGTCTCGCGCGAGAACGTGGTGCTCGCGCACGTCCCGGGCGCCTACGAGCTCCCGCTCGTCGTCCAGCGCATGGCCAAGTCGGGCAAGTTCGACGCGGTGATCGCGGTCTCGGCCGTGATCCGCGGCTCGACGCCGCACTTCGACTACGTGGCGGGCGAGGCGGCCAAGGGCGTCGCGCACGCGATGCTCGAGAGCGGCGTGCCGGTCGCCTTCGCCGTCCTCACCACCGACACCATCGAGCAGGCCATCGAGCGCGCCGGCACCAAGGCGGGCAACAAGGGCTTCGAGGCGGGCCTCACGGCGCTCGAGATGATCAGCCTCGGACGCAAGCTCTCCTCGGCCGGCTACTGAGTGCTCGCCGCGCCGCCGGGTTCGGCCATTTCATCCTCCACAGCCAACATGCGAGAACGACGCCGAGGCCGCGAAGCGGCCCTCCAGATGCTCTTCGAGATCGACGCCGCGAACCTCTCGCACGAGGCGGCGATCGCCGATTATTGGGAGCACCTCGCGTCCAGCCACGAGGGGCGTGAGTTCGCCGACACGCTCGTGCGCGGCGTCTGCCGCGACCTCGAGCGCATTGACGGAATCATCCGCGGCGTGAGCCGGAACTGGCGCATCGAGCGGATGGGTCGCGTGGACCGCAACGTGATCCGCCTCGCCACCTTCGAGCTCGAGCACATGCATGACATCCCGCGCCGCGTGACGCTCAACGAGGCCGTCGAGCTCGCCAAGCGCTACGGCAGCGAGCAGAGCGCGGCCTTCGTCAACGGTGTGCTCGACCGTATCGCGAGTGATCTCGGCAAGGACTGAGCAATGAACGTCCTCTTCGAGCAGGACGGCCTCGAACACCTCGATCAGCTCGGCTGCGAGGCGCTCATCCTCCCCTTCTTCGACGACGAGCGGCCCCCGCGCGGCACGCTCGGCCTCGTCGACTGGCGATTCGCCGGCCTCGTCTCACGCCTGATCCAGCGCGGGGTGGTCCGTGGCGAGGCGGGGGCGACGAGCCTCTTGCCGGCGCGGCGGCGGCTCCCCTCCATCGACAAGATCTTCGTCCTCGGACTCGGGCCGGTCGATGGCTTCGACGCGAAGCGCTTCGAGGAGGCCGTCCAGGTGATCCTCGATCTCGCGCGCCGGGTGAAGCTCCGCACGATGGGCCTCTCGCTCCCCGGGCGGAGCCTCGACCGCATCGCGCCGGTGCCGGCGATCGAGGCCTTCTTGCGCATCGCCGAGCCGCTCATCGACGAGGCGACGGCCATCACCATCCTCGATCGGCCCGACGCGCTGCGCGCGATGGAGCCCGCGGTCGCGCTCGTCAAACGTCGGATGCGGGCTCGCTTCGACGCCTGATCACTCGACGGACGGCGGGGAGGCGAGGCAGGCGCGGAGCTCCGGCGTGTCGGTGAAGCCGCACTCGCCGTTCGGCTGACGCTCGCACACCGCCTCGCGGTAGCAGGCGTGCTCGGGGCGGAACTCGCAGGTGGTCATGATCTCGTTGCCGAATTCGGTGCAGATCTGACCGCCGCAGCCGGTGCGCACGCACTCGACGAGGCTCGACTGGTCCGAGGACTCGCCGCCAGTCTGGGCCTCCGAATCGACGGCAGCAGACGAGGCGCACGAGGCCAGGAGGAAGGCGAAGAGGATCGTGAAACGCATGTGCTCCGCGTACTCGCCCGGGAGGGTGAGGGCAAGCGAGGCCCTCAATCCTTCTTCGCGCTCTTCTTGGCCGGGGCCTTCTTGGCAGGGGCCTTCTTGGCCGACTCCTTCTTGGCGGGCGCCTCGGCCTTGTCGGCCTTCTTGGCGGGCGCCTTCTTGGCAGGCGCCTTCTTGGCAGGCGCCTCGGCCTTGTCGGCCTTCTTGGCGGGCGCCTTCTTGGCGGGCGCCTTCTTGGCGGGCGCCTTCTTGGCGGGCGCCTTCTTGGCGGGCGCCTTCTTGGCGGGCGCCTTCTTCGCCGGTGCGTCGCCCTTGGCCGCGGACGGGGCGGGCGCGCTCACGGCGGGCGCCTCGACCTTGGACGCGACCGGCGCGGTCTTCTTGGCGGGCTCGGCCTTGGGCGCGGGCGCCGGGGTGGCCGCGGGTCGGGCGGCCGGAGCCGCCGCCGGGCGCGGCGCCACCGGACGCGACGCCGCCGAGGGACGTGCCTTGGCGCCGCGGCTCTTGACCATGGAGAGCGCCTCCTTGGCCGGAGCCGTGGCCTTCTTCGCGGCCGTCACGGCCTTCTTCACGACCTTCTCGACCGCCTTGGCGGCGCGCTTGGCCGCCTTCTCGGTCGCCTCTACGACCTTCTTCGCCGGTTCGGGTGCCTGGATCATCGAATCACTCGCCTTCTTTGCGGCTCGCGGGATCGTCGCCGCCTTCAGGGGGGTGGAGAGCGGACGCTTCTCCCCCGTCCGAGACTTGGCATTCACTCTGGATTTGCCGCTCAAAGACTCGGAATCCTGAGACTTTTTTCGTTCGGAAATTTCACGAGGAGTCGCCGCGGGGAGCGTCCCGGGCGAGCTCTTGAAGAGCTGATCGGGCTCGGGCTCGGGGCCTCGGCGCTCGGCGCTGAGGCTCGAGACCTCGAGGAGCCCGCTCTGCGAGGCCTTGCGGAGCGCCTCGCGCGCGGCCTCGGGGCTCCCGAAGAAGCGCTTCATCGACTCGAGATACGACTTCTTCCAGAGCGTCTCGAGCGATTTCTCGAGCTCGGGCGGGACGGGCTTCTGCGTGATCGTGACCTTCGTCCCGCCCATGGCAGGCTCGAGCGTGATCTCCACGTAGGAGTCGGGTGCGTCGCTCGGGAACTCCCGCGTGCGGAAGGCGAGGGCGATGCGCCGACCCGTCTCGAGGCGGAGGTGGCTCGCGAAGACGGCGCCGTCCCAGCCGTGCACGCGGCCGCCGATCCAGGGATCGATCCGGATGCGCGTCCCGGCGATGGCCGAATGCTGTCGCTCGTCCATCCACGCGCCGAAGATCCGGTTCGGACTCGCCGGAATCACGGACGACACGCGTAGTTCGACGCTCGACATGGGTACCTGCCGCCGAAGTCTAGGCGAATGAGCCTCCATGTGCGGATTTTTCGCCCCGGAACGCGCGAAGATCTCGTTCATGTAAGCAATATCACCAATTTATAGACGATCCGCGGCGAGGCGGGGGATCGCGCGATGCACGACTTGACCGAAATCGAGCGCGTGCTTGGCTCGGGCCGATGGCGTCTCGCTACCAGCTCTGGGTCGACCGCGGAGGCACCTTCACCGACTGCATCCTGCGCGACCGCGAAACGGGAGAGATGCGGGTACACAAGCTCCTCTCCTCCGACGAGGCGCCCGTCATCGCCGCCCGTCGCCTGCTCGGGCTCGAAGAGGACGAGCCGCTTCCACCCTGCGAGGTGAGGCTCGGCACCACGCTCGCCACCAACGCGCTCCTCGAACGCAAGGGCGAGCCCTTCGTGCTCGTGATGGATCGCGGGCTCGGCGATCTCCCCCTCATCGGAACGCAGGCTCGGCCCGAGCTCTTCGCCATCCACGTGAAGCGACCGCCCGTGCTCCATTCGGCGTCGCTCGAGATCTCGGGCCGACGCGGGCCTCGCGGCGAGGCGTGGTCACCGCTCGACGAGGACGAGGTGCGGCGCGGCTTCGCGGAGCTCCGCGCGCGCGGGCTCCGATCCGCGGCCGTGGCCATGATCCACGCCCATGCCCACGGCGAGATCGAGGCGAGGGTGGCCGAGCTCGCCGCCGAGGCGGGCTTCTCGCACGTGAGCGTGAGCCATCGCGTCTCGCCCGAAGAAGGCCTGCTCGCGCGCGCCGACACCACGGCCGCGGACGCCTACCTGAGCCCGATCATCCTCGCGTACGTGCGTTCGCTCGCGCGGCTCTGGCCCGCGGCGAAGATCCGGCTGATGCAGAGCAGCGGTGGGCTCCGGCGCCCCGATGCGTTCTCCGGCAAGGACGCCGTGCTCTCCGGCCCCGCGGGCGGCGTGGTCGCCGTGGCGCGCATCGCCGAGCGACTCGGCCTCCGCGCCGCCATCGGCTTCGACATGGGCGGCACCTCCACCGACATCTGCCGCGTCGAGGGCGAGCCCGAACGTGTCTACGAGAACGAGGTGGCCGGCGTGAGGCTCCGCGCGCCGATGCTCGCCGTGCATACGGTGGCGGCCGGCGGCGGCTCACTCTGCCGCCTCGACGGGCTCCGGCTCACCGTGGGCCCCGAGAGCGCGGGCGCCGTCCCCGGCCCGTGTTGTTACGGGCACCCCCAGGCCCGAGAGCTCGCGCTCACCGACGTGGCGCTCCTCCTCGGCCGCATCCACGAGGCCCACTTCCCGTTCACGCTCCGGCGCGACCTCAGCGAAGCGGCCCTCTTGAGCGTGGTCCGCGCGCTCGAGGAGAAGGGCATCGAGCGTGATCCATTCGACGTCGCGAGGGGCTTCTTCGAGATCGCCGTCGAGACGATGGCCGCCGCGATCCGCGAGGTCACGGTGAAGCACGGGTACGACGCGCGCGAGCACGAGATGATCGTCTTCGGCGGCGCGGGTGGGCAATACGCCGGCGCCGTCGCGCGGCGCATCGGCATCCGCAGACTCGTCATCCATCCTTTCTCGGGCGTGCAGAGCGCCTTCGGGATCGGCGTCGCGCCCGTCTCCGATCACCGCGTGCGCGACGGGGGACATCGGCTCCTCGGCGAGATCACGGAGGACGAGATCCGCGCCGTGATCGACGAGCTCGCCGCCGAGGGCAGGGCCGAGCTCGTCGCCGAGGGCTTCGGCGAGGACGAGATCGAATTCGTCCCCCGGCTCGATCTCCGGCACCCGCGCACGCTCTCGGTGATCACCCTCCCGCTCGAGCCCATCGCCACGCTGCGGGCGCGCTTCGACGCGCTCCACGAGGCGCGGTTCGGCTACGCGCGCCCCGAGACGCCCGTGGAGATCGCCGCGTTTCGCGTCGAGACGCGCGCCGACTCGGCGATGCCCTCCATCCCCGCCGCGCCCCGCGCCCCTGGCGAGCGCGAGCGCACCTCGCGCCTCTACGTCGAGGGCAAGGGCTTCGTCGACGCGCCCGTCTACGAGCGAGAGGAGATCCCGGAGACGCCCGTGGAGGGCCCCTGCCTCGTCCTCGACGAGACCTCCACGCTCGTGGTCGACGAGGGCTTCGTCGTCTCTCGCGGCACCGACGGCGTGCTCTTCCTCGAAGATCGCGCGGGCCTCGCCGCCACCGAGGTCGAGACCGACCTCGATCCCGTGCGCCTCGAGGTCTTCTCGCACCTCTTCTCGTCCATCGCCGAGCAGATGGGGCACGTGCTCCGCCGCACGGCGATGAGCACGAACATCCGCGACCGCCTCGACTTCTCCTGCGCGCTCTTCGACCACGCCGGCGAGCTCGTCGCGAACGCCCCGCACATCCCCGTCCACCTCGGCGCGATGAGCGAGACGGTGCGCGCGCTCCTCCGGAGCGGCGAGCCCATGGAGCCGGGCGACGTCTTCGTGAGCAACGATCCTCGAGAAGGCGGCTCGCACCTCCCCGATATCACCGTCACGACGCCCGTCTTCGACGGCGAGGGCCGGCTCCGCTACTTCGTCGCCTCCCGCGGCCATCACGCCGACGTGGGCGGCATCGAGCCGGGATCGATGCCGCCGTTCTCCACCTCCCTCGATCAAGAAGGCGTGGTCTTCCGGCATTTCCGGCTCGTGCACCGCGGCGCCTTCGACGAGGCGGCCCTCCGCGCCCACCTCGCGCGTGGCCCGTATCCGGCACGCAATCCCGACGAGAACGTCGCCGACCTCGCCGCGCAGATCGCCGCGAACCACCTCGGCGTGCAGCGCCTCGAAGAGCTCGTCGCCCGCTACGGCGCCGACGTCGTCTCGGCCTACATGGGGCACGTCCAGCGCGACGCAGCGCTCGCCGTGCGCGAAGCCATCGAAAGGCTGCCCGACGGCGAGCACGTCTTCGAGGACACCCTCGACGACGGCCACCGCATCGCCGTGCGCCTCACGATCCGCGGGGACGCGATGACGATCGACTTCTCGGGCACCGCGCCCTCGGTCGAGAGCAACCTCAACGCGCCGCGCGCCGTCACGATGGCGGCCGTGATCTACGTCCTCCGCTGCCTCGCGGCGCGGCCCATCCCGCTCAACTCGGGCTGCCTCGAGCCCGTGCGCGTGGTGATCCCGGAGGATTCGATCCTCGACCCACGCGCGGGAAGGGCGGTCGCCGCCGGCAACGTCGAGACCTCGCAGCGCGTCGTGGACGTGCTCCTCGGCGCCCTCGGCGTGGCTGGGGCGAGCCAGGGCACCATGAACAACCTGACCTTCGGCAACGCCGACTTCGGCTACTACGAGACCATCGCGGGCGGCGCGGGCGCGACGGCCGAGGGCGATGGCGCCTCCGCGGTCCACACCCACATGACCAATTCGCGGATCACCGATCCGGAGATCCTGGAGCAGCGCTTCCCGGTGCGGCTACGCCGGTTCGCCGTGCGCCGAGGCTCGGGCGGCGACGGCGCGCACCGCGGCGGCGACGGCGTGATCCGGGAGATCGAATTCCTCGCCGGTCTCTCCGTCTCGCTCATCGCCGAGCGACGCAAGTCCGCACCGTACGGCGCCAAGGGCGGGGCGCCGGGCCAACGCGGCGAGGATACGCTCGACGGGACGCCCATCCCGGGACGGGCGAGCTTCCGAGTCCGTGCGGGGCAGATCTTGAATATCGCCACGCCGGGTGGGGGCGGCTATGGTGCGCCCGACGAAAGCTCGTCGTGATGCTCTTCGAGAAGTTCAGACAGGTCCTGGTCCACAACATCCTGGGCCTCGACGACACGCCCCATCGCATCGCGTTCGGCGTCCTCCTCGGCTTCGTGGTGGCGTTCACGCCCACCATCGGCTTCCAGATCATCCTCTACGTGACCATCGCGACGCTGCTCCGCGCGAACAAGCTGAGCGGCATCCCCATCCTCTTCCTCACGAATCCCGTCACGGCGGTCCCCGTCTATTGGTTCTGCTGGAAGGTGGGCGGTCTCGCGCTCGGTACCCCCACCGGGGAAGGCGACGCCCCGAACGCCGACGCGCTCGACGCCCTCTTCACCGGCAAGGACACCGTCGAGGGCGCCAAGGTCCTGCTCACCGCCGAGTTCTGGGAGCGCGCCGTGGCGACGGCGGTGGAGCTGGGCGCCGAGCTCTGGGTGGGCTCCTTCATCGTCGGCTTCGCCCTCGGCATTCCTTTCTACTTCATCACGATCGCGGCGGTCCGCGCCTTCCGGCGCGCCAAGGCCAAGATCCGTGAGCAGATCCAGCGGCGCTCGAGCGTCCCGCCGCCCGCCGCGCCCTGAAGCAGAGGCGGCGGTCCGCAAATCGAGCTATCAGCCGGAGGCATTCCGTGTCACGATGTAATCTTTCGAGGCGGTGATGACGATCGACGCGCGAGACGAGATCCCCGAGAAACCCGAATCGACCGTGGAGGAAGACGCGGCCGAAGAGCGCGACGACGAGGAAGAGGCCCCGAAGCGCAAGCGCGCGCGGAAGGAGAAGGTCCTCCACACCCGCGTGCCCGCCGTCCTCGAGGCCGAGCTCAAGAACCTCGCCGAGTCGTGGCGCATGCCGGTCTCGAACCTCGTGCGCGCGATCCTCGAGGACGCCCTCGAGGCCATGGACACGCTCGGACGCGCGGCCGAGGGCGAGATCCGCGGCGTCGCCGCGCGTGTCGCCAAGGAGCGCGAGCGGCTCCTCCAGCCCATCGACCGCGCGCGCCAGGGCTTCGCCGCCGTGCGCCCGCCCCAGCGTCACGAGCCGCCCGCCGCCGAGAAGCCCCCGGCGTCCACGGGGTGGAACCGCGACGTGCTCGACGGCGCGATCGGCTTCACGGCCCTCGTCGTGGCCAACGACACGACGTGTCCGGTGACCGGCGACGTCCTCCCCGCGGGTGCCGACGCCTTCCTCGCGCTCTTCCCCGATCCGAGCCGCAACGTGGTGGTCTCGCCGCGCGCGGTGCCGGGGCGCTGATCGACGGCGCTCGCGTCGAACGTTGACGCGGGTCCGTCGGTTGATAGAGTCACCGCCACGCCCGAGGATGGCCCTCGCGCGCTTCCGTATTCTGGAGGATCCGTGGAGGCATCTCGCCCGACCGCCCGCCGCACCGGCAAGGTGCTCGTCATCGCGCTCATCGCGACCGCCCTCTTGGTCGCGGCCGATCTGCTGACCAAGGCCTGGGCCGTCGAGAACCTCTCGGCCGAGATCCTCAACCCCCGCACCCTCGAGGTCTGCGAGCGCGACGCGTTCGGCCGGCTCGAGCCCGGGCGCCGCGCGATCGAGCCCTACGTGATCATCCCGGGCTTCTTCGAGCTGCGCTACGCGGAGAACTGCGGCGCCGCCTTCGGCATCATGCGCACCTGGCCCAAGCCGGTGAAGACGGGGATCTTCTTCGTCGTCGCCATCGGCGCGCTGGGCGTGCTCGCCTCCCTCTTCGTCCGCGGCCGGGGCGGCCCCTTCCTCGCCGCCTCCGTGCCGCTCATCCTCTCGGGGGCCATCGGCAACCTGGTCGATCGCATCCGCTACGGCTACGTGGTCGACTTCATCCGCTTCTACGGCGAGATGCCGGAGGCGCTCCGGACCAGCCCCGAGGTGCCGCCGTATTGGGAGTACCCCACCTTCAACGTCGCCGACGTGGCGATCTCGGTGGGCGTGATCTTCCTCTTCGTCGACAGCTTCCTCGAGGGCCGGCGCGAGAAGCGAGAGGCCGCGGCCAAGGCCGCCGCGGCGCCGAGCGAAACCGAAGGCAGCCCGGAGGCCACCTGAGCGTGCCCGCGACGAGCCGTGACCGCGTGAGGAGAGGGCGCCGCGAGGTCCGCCTCGCGCCGAGGTGAGATGCGACCGACGCTCTTCGAGCTCTTCGGAGAGGGCTTCCCCTCGTATTTCACGATGCTCTTCGTGGGCTTCTTCGTGTGCACGTGGATCACGGCGAAGCTCGGCGAGAAGCGCGGCATCGATCCCTCCCGCATCGTCGACCTCGGCTTCTTCTCGCTCATCATGGCGGTGGTCGGGAGCCGCCTCGGCCACGTCCTCTTCGACGGCTTCTTCCTCGACTACGTGAACCTCTGCCTCGACCCCGAGAAGGTGGTCTGGCCCTTCGACGCCCGGCGATGCGCCGAGAACGGCGGTCGCTGGGACGTCCTCACGAGCACGTGCCACCCGGCCGAGCGCGATTGCCTCGCGTGGGCCGCCGTCTGGCGCGGCGGGCTCACCTATTACGGCGGGCTCGCCCTGGCGGTGCCCTTCGCTGCGCGCTTCTTCCGGAAGCACGGGATCCCCGTCTGGCGGGGCGTCGACACCATCGCCATCGTGCTCCCGCTCGGCGTGGCCTTCGGCCGGCTCGGCTGCTTCCTCGCCGGCTGCTGCTTCGGCGAGATCACCGACTCGCCCCTCGGGATGAGCTTCCCGCCGTACTCGCCCGCAAGCGACAAGCACGCGGCGCTCGGGCACCTTCCTTCGGCCGGCCTCCCGTCGCTCCCGGTGTACCCCACGCAGCTCTTCGAGCTCTCGGGCTGCGTGGCCATCTTCCTCTACCTCTGGCTCGTCCGCATGAAGCGCCCGCGCTTCGACGGCTGGATCACCATCGAGAGCCTCGGCCTCTACGCCGTGCTCCGATTCGGCCTCGAGTTCATCCGCGACGACGAGCGCGGGATCTACTTCGGCATGAGCACGAGCCAATGGCTCAGCATCGCCGTCCTCGTCTTCTGCGTCTGGCTCTACGCCAAGCGCAAACCGTCCCGAGCGGAGGAGCAGCCCGCATGAACCAAGAACGAAGGATCGCCGTCGTCACCGGTGGGAGCCGCGGCGTGGGCAAGGGCATCGCGCTCGCCCTCGGCGCACACGGCTACCACGTCTATGTCACCGGACGGACGACGGGAGAGAAGGCCCACCCCCTCGGCGGCACGGCCGAAGAAACGGCGCAGGCCATCGTGGAAGCCGGCGGCTCGGCCACCGGCGCCGTGCTCGATCACGGCGACGACGACGCCGTCCAGCGCTTCTTCCGCGAGGTGGGCGAGCGGCACGGCCGCATCGACGTGCTGGTGAACAACGCCACGGCCATCCCCCGCGAGCTCGTGAAGCCGGGCCCGTTCTGGGAGAAGTCGCTCGACCTCCTCCGCATCGTCGACGTGGGCATGCGCTCGCACTACGTGGCGACGCACGCGGCCGCGCCCTTCCTCGTGAAGGCGGGCGGCGCCCTGGTGGTCTTCACCTCGTCCTTCGGCGGGCGGTGCTACATGCACGGCCCGGCCTACGGCATGGGCAAGGCGGGCGTCGACAAGATGGCCATGGACATGGCGGTCGACTTCCAGCCCTTCGACGTGGCGAGCGTCTCGCTCTGGCTCGGGCTCGTGAAGACCGAGCGCAACGCGGCGCTCTTCGACATGCCGAACAGCCCCTACGCGCACCTCGCGAAGGGCGCCGAGTCCCCGCGGCTCGTGGGCGAGGTCGTGGCAGCCCTCCACGCCGATCCCAGGCGCATGGAGCGCTCCGGGCAGGTGCTCATCACGGCCGAGCTCGCCGCCGAGTACGGCCTCGGCGAGGCCGACGGCACCCAGCCGCCGAGCCATCGCCCCATGCTCGGCGACCCCCCCGTTCGGAACGAAGCCAAGGTCCTCTGAGCCAAAGAAAACGCGCCGCAGCCCCGAAGGCCTGCGGCGCGCTCTCGACGCTTGGTTCAGCGGTTGATGTAGATGTAGCCCGCGTCGATCGTCAGGTAGCTGTTGTCGTCGTTGCTGACGAGCTTGCCCTGGAAGTCACCGACGAGGTTTCCGTCGCCCGCGTCGCGGAGCGAGATGCGGAAGAACGAGTTGGGGTTCACCGACCAGCACGCGTCGGGATCCTGGCCGTTCCACTGACCGTCGGAGAGGAGGACGGCGAGCACGGCGTTGCTGCGCTCGTGGGTGCCCTCGTACGAACCGGGGCGGAGGTCGCTGAGGCCGAGGAGCACGTGACCGAGCACGGAGTCATCGTCGGCGAGCGCGAGACCCTGGATGATCCAGAGACCGGGCTCATCCTTCCAGACGGGCGCCGTGGCGTCTCCGAAGATCAGGCTGAGGCGCTCGCCGGTCGACTCCTTGAGGAAACGGATGACGATGCCGGAGCCCTTGTCCCAGCCCGAGACCACGTCGCGGACCTTGGCTTTCTTCGCCTCGAAGTCGTCCGTGGTCGACGCGGCCGAAGGCGTGGTCGAGCCATGAGAGGCCGACGAGCCGCCGCACGCGACGAGCAATTGAAGGAGCAAAACGGTGAAGAGCGTCGTCACGCTGGGCTTTTTGAAGGCAGTGGCCACGTACGCGCCGGTCTGAAGCATGGAAGGTCCCCTTTTGTTGTAGTCGCATTATTCCGCGACGAACGGATGCTATGCCTCGGTCGCTTCTCACGCAAGAGACTCGAAAGGCCCCGCTCACGCCGATTCGGCGAAGAACACGGGGCCCCTCGGGGTGAACCGGCGCTCGGTGGCGCTCAGCGGCGGATGAAGATCACGCCGTTGGAGACGCTGAGGTAACCCGAGTCGTCGTTGGCGGTGAGCTTGCCCTGGATGTCACCGCGGAGGAGGCCGGCGCCGCCCTCGCGCAGCGTGAAGCGGACGAAGGACTGCGGGTTGACCGACCAGCACGCGTCGGGATCTTGGCCGTCCCAGTCGCCCTCGGTGAAGAGCACGGCGAGGAAGGCCTCGTTGGACTGGTCGCTCCCGTAGTACTCGCCGGGGCGGAGATCGCGGAGACCGAGGAGCAGGTGCCCGAGCACGTCGTCGGACTCGTCGAGCGCGATGCCCTGGATCACCCAGAACCCGAGATCCTCGCGGTAGAGCGGCGCCGTGGGATCGGCGAAGACCACGTGGATCTCCTCGCCGGTCGCCTCCTTGTAGAACGCGAGCACGATGGCGCTGCCCTCGTCCCACTCGGAGACGCCTTGGCGGACGCGCGCGGCGATCGAGTCGAACTCGCTGCCGCTCGAGGCCTGCTCGGGGGTGGTGGAGCCGTGCTGCGTCGACGAGCCGCCGCACGCCGAGGCGAGCACGAGGCCGGCGATGGAGAGAAGGGTGAGGAGGCCGCGCGCGCGGAGCGCGGTCGCCCGGTGGGTCGTGGTTCGAGTCATGACGGTTTCCCTCGTGGAAGGCGCCGCGATTCCGTGAGAACGCGCGGAAGTCGCCGATGCTAGGCGCGCCCCGGGGCCCATGCAACGAGAAGGCGCCGCGAGACGAATGCACGCGGCGCCCTTCATCTCGACGGGACGAGCGATCAACCGACGACGTCGATCGTGAAGGCGAAGCGCTCGCCCTCGACCTTCTCCTCGACCGCGCCTTCGCCGGGCGAGCCCGCCTCGAATCGAACGGCGAGCGACTCCTCGGCGATGTATGCGGCGTGCTCCGCGAGCGCCGCGCCGAGATCGCCGCTCGCCTCGTAGGTGATGGCGATGCGCGCGTCGAAGGGCAGGTCGCGCTCCTTGCGGGCGCGCTGGATGCGGCTCAGCGCCTCGCGCGCGAGACCGGCACGGACGAGCTCGGGCGTGAGGCGCGTGTCGAGCACGACGACGTGGCCGCCCTGGCTCGCCGCCGCGAAGTCCTCCTTGGCGGAGAGGCGCACCTCGATCTCCTCACCCGTGAGGGTGATCTCCTGGCCCTCGACCTGGATCGTGACCTGCCCTCGCTCCGACATCTCCGCGTAGAGCGCCGCGCCGTCGGCGTCCATGAGCGCCTTCTTGCAGGCCGGGACGAGCTTGCCGAGCTTGGGGCCGAGCGCGCGGAAGTTGGGGAGCAGCGTGAACTCGACGTAGCGGGAGGGATCGCTGGTGAAGCTCACCTTCTCGACGTTGAGCTCGTCGCGGATCTCGGCCACGAAGGGCGCGATGCGATCGCGCTCCGCGTCGCTCGCCACCACGATGACGGCCTCGGCGAGCGGCTGACGCACCTTGAGCTTCTGCTCGTTGCGCACGCGCTGGCCGAGCGTGACGGCTCGGCGCACCTCCTCGACCGACTCGCGGAGGAGCTCGTCCGCGCGCGCGTCGTCGGGGCGCGGATAGTCGGCGAGGTGCACGGACTCGGGGGCCGCGGGATCCACCGAGCGCACGAGGTTCTGATAGAGCGATTCGGCGACGAAGGGCACGAAGGGCGCGACGAGCTTGGTGAGGTCGACGAGCACCTCGTAGAGCGTCGCGAACGCGGCGGCCTTGTCGGCGCTCTCCTCGTTCGACCAGAAGCGCCCGCGGCTGCGGCGCACGTACCAGTTGGAGAGCGCGTCGACGAAGGCCTCGATGTGCTTCACGGCCTGGTGGCTCTTGTAGACGTCGAGCTCGGCGCGGACCTTGCGGACCGTGTGATCGAGCTCGGCGAGGACGTAGCGATCGAGGGCCGGGCGCTCGCGCACGGGCACGCGGGGCGCGTTCGCGTCCCACTTCTCGATGTTCGCGTACGTGACGAAGAACGAGTAGACGTTCCAGATCTTGAGGAGGAATTCGCGGATGGCGTCGCTCGCCGCGCGATCGAAGAAGCGCGTGCTCTGGCCGGGGACCGTGCCGGTGTAGAGCGCCCAGCGCACGGCGTCCGCGCCGCTCGACTCCATGAGCTCGAGGGGATCGGAGTAGTTCTTCTTGCTCTTGCTGAGCTTCTTGCCTTCCTCGTCGGTCATGAGACCGAGCACCACGCAGTTGCGGAACGGGTGCGGCATCTCGCGGTCGCCGAAGAGGAGGGTGCTGATCGTCATCAACGAGTAGAACCAGCCGCGCGTCTGATCGACGGCCTCGGTGATGAAGTCGGCCGGGAAGTTCTTCTCGAAGGCCTCCTGGTTCTGGTGCGGGTAGCCCCACTGCGCGAAGGGCATGCAGCCCGAGTCGAACCAGCAGTCGATGACCTCGGGCACGCGGCGGTAGACGCCGGGCTCGCCGGGCTTCTGGTAGGTGACCTCGTCGATCCACGGCTTGTGGACGCGGAGGTGCTCGGAGAGCGAGGGATCCTTGGCCTTGGCCTCGTCGAAGGCGGCGAAGGCGTTGGGGTTGCGATCGAGGAGCTCCTGCACCGAGCCGATGGCCTCCATCGCGCCCGTCACGTCGTTGACCCAGATGGGCAGCGGCGTGCCCCAGAAGCGCTCGCGCGAGAGGGCCCAGTCGACGTTGGCCTCGAGGAACTGGCCCATGCGCCCGGCCTTGATGTGCTCGGGCTCCCAGTGGATGGCGCGGTTGTTCTCCTTGACCTTCTCGATCTCGGCGGTGGTGCGGATGAACCAGCTCTTGCGCGCGTACTGGATGAGCGGGTCGGAGTCGCGCCGCCAGCAGAAGGGATAGTCGTGGCGGTAGACCTCTTCCTTGAGGAGGATGCCGCGGCGGCGGAGGTCGCGGATGATGTCGCGGTCGGCCTCCTTGCAGAAGCGACCGGCGAAGTCGGTGACGACCGGGGAGAACGTGCCGTCGGACTCGACGAGCTGGAGGAAGCCGAGCCCCTGCTCCTTGCACACGCGGAAGTCGTCCTCGCCGAAGGCCGGCGCGAGGTGGACGAGGCCGGTGCCGCTGTCGAGCGAGACGAAGTCGCCGGCGATGACGAGGTGGTGATCGCCGCCCTCGGGCTTGGCGTAGGAGAACGGCGGCTCGTAGCGCATGCCCACGAGCTCGCGGCCCTTCACGGTGCGCACGATCTCGAACTCTTCGCCGAGCACCTTCTTGGCGAGCGCCGCGGCGACGACGAGCGCCTCCCCGGAGGGGAGCTTGGCGAAGACGTAGTCGACGTCGGCCGCGACGGCGAGGGCGACGTTGGAGGGGAGGGTCCAGGGCGTCGTCGTCCACGCGACGAAGCTGGTGTCCGCCTCCGAGACCGAGCGGAAGCGCACGAAGACGCTCGGGTCGTCGACCTCTTTGTAGCCCTGGCCGACCTCACCCGAGGAGAGCGCCGTGCCGCCCTGCGGCCACCACCAGACGATCTTGTAGCCCTGGTAGAGGAGCCCCTTCTCGTAGAGTTGCTTGAGCGCCCACCAGACGCTCTCGACGTAGCTCTTGTGGAAGGTCACGTAGGCGTCGTCGAGGTCGACCCAGAAGCCGATGCGCCGGGTCATCTTCCGCCACTCGTCGATGTAGCGGAACACCGAGTCGATGCAGAGCTTGCTGAAGGCCTCGACGCCGTACTCCTCGATGGCGGCGCGGCCGCTGATGCCGAGGGCCTTCTCCACCTCGACCTCGACGGGCAGGCCGTGGGTGTCCCAGCCGGCGCGGCGCGGCACCGCGTAGCCGCACATGGTGCGGTAGCGGAGGAAGAGGTCCTTGATCACGCGCGTGAGCACGTGGCCCGGGTGCGGCATCCCGTTCGCCGTGGGCGGCCCCTCGAAGAAGACGAAGGGCGGCGCGTCCTCCCGTCCCCGGAGCGTCTTCTCGAAGATGGCCGCCTCGTCCCAATACGAGAGCCACTTCTGGTCGAGGGTGGGGAAGGAGACCTGCGGAGAAACGGGCTCGAACATGGCGCGGGTTGTACCAAACGCGCGAAAAGGATCCACCAAACGAAGCCCGCCGGCCCCGAGGCTCAGCTCGCGGCCCGGAGGGCGTGGTACTTCGCCGGGTCGCTCGTGTACTCCGCGTGCCCATAGCTCACGAGGAGCTCGTTGATCTCCTCGACGAGGCGCGCGTCGGCGAGCTCGTTCGCCACCGGGACCCGCTCGGCGAAGACGTGGGCGAGGACGCGGGGCACCGCGTAGAGCTGGAAGGCGGCGAACGCGGCGTAGTCGAGGGCGTTCGGGACGACGCCCATCTGCCGGGCCTTCCCGTCGGAGACGCGGAAGGTGTGCTTGAAGAAGACCTTGGAGACGCTCCGCTCCACGCGATCGAAGAAGCGGCTCCGGAGCGAGTCGTCCGAGGGGAGGTAGGCGGCCATGGTCGAGCGGACGAGCTCGCCGTTGGTCGCGTCGTCGTAGCCGTCGCGGAGCGTGGCCGAGTACAGGAGGATCGCGTCGAGGATCGCCTCGGGCGTCTCGGGGAGGAGATCCGCGGGCACGCCGAGCAGGAAGCACTGGTGCCGGCAGTGCTCCACCACCGCCCGCTCGCGGCGCGTGAAGCCCCGGCCCTCGTTCATCACGCGCATCGCCGTGATGATGGAGGGCATGGTGCCCGCCGGCATCTGGTCCACCTGCGGGATGGGGATGCCGAAGGTGCGGTAGTCCCAGAGGTTCGGCCGCATCAAGAGGTTGGCGCGCACCACCGAGTGCATCAGGCGCACCATCGCCGCCGCACGGAAGCCGCTGCCGAAGCGCGAGAGCGCGCCCGGGAGCGAGGCGGTGGTGAAGAAGCTGGCCGTCTCCTTCACGCGCTGCACCGACGAGCCCTTCATGAGCGCGCCGGTGAGCGCCATCGGGAGCCCCGTGTAGCGGTTCATGAAGGTGGCGATGAAGGCGCCGCGGATGAAGAAGGGCGTGACCTTGGCCATCATCACGCGGCTCGCGCGCGCGCCCTCGGCGCTGAGCTTGGGGTCGAGCCAATCGGGCGTGCGCTCCATCGAGGCGATGAAGCGCTCGAGCTCGGGCGGCGCGTCCTTCACGGCGTCGATGCCGCGCTCGCAGGCGAGGACGAGCATGTCGATGAGCCCACGGACGCCATACTCGGGGTAGAGCGCGGCGTAGGCGTCGGCCTCGGCGTCCCCGAGCAGGGTGTAGGCGAGGGCGCGCTCCACCCCTTCGGCGTCGCGGAGGTACTCGGACCGCGGCTTCCTCGCGATGCTCGGCGCGAACATGCTCTTGACCGCCGGGTCCGCCGTGAAGCGCTCGGGCACGTGATCGAAGTCGATACCGCCGTACATCCGCGGGATCCGCGTCTTCTGCGCGTGGACCTTGGCTCTGAGCTCGGGAAGGGGCGTGGGCATCGGGGCGTCCTCGGCGAGGGAGTATCCACGATCTCCCTCCTCCCGTCGCCCCGCCGTTTTTCGAGGGGCTCGCCGTGGATCCGGGGGGCCGCTCTTGCTACACCCGCGCCCATGGCGGCAACCATCATCGACGGGAAGGCGCTCGCCCAGAAGGTGCGCGAGGAGGTCCGCGTGCGGGCCAAGGCCTTCGAGGAAGCTTTCGGCCGTAAACCCGGCCTCCACGTGATCCTCGTCGGGGACGATCCGGCCTCCCAGGTCTACGTCCGCAACAAGGAGCGCGCGGCGGAGAAGGACGGCCTCGCCGGGCTCGTCCACCGCCTCCCGGCCGACACCTCGCAGGAGACGCTCCTCGCCAAGGTCCGTGAGCTCAACGAGGACGACGCCATCGACGGCATCCTCGTCCAGCTCCCCCTGCCCAAGCACCTCGACGAGCTCGCGGTCGTCGACGCCATCGCGCCCGAGAAGGACGTCGACGGCCTCCACCCCGTCAACGCCGGTCTCCTCGTCGCCGGTCGCGACGGGCTCCGCCCCTGCACGCCCTCGGGCTGCATGCGCATCCTCGAAGAGGCCGGGGTCGACCCGAGCGGCAAGCGCGCCATCGTCGTCGGCCGCTCCATCCTCGTGGGCAAGCCCATCGCGCTGATGCTCCTCGAGAAGAACGCCACCGTGACCATCGCGCACAGCCGCACGGCGGACCTCGAGGCGCGCGTGCGCGAGGCCGACATCGTCGTCGCGGCCGTGGGCAAGCCCGAGCTCGTCCGCGGGAGCTGGCTCAAGCCCGGCGCCGTGGTGATCGACGTGGGCATCAACCGCCTCGCCGACGGCTCGCTCGTGGGCGACGTCCACTACGGCGAGGCCGTGGAGGTCGCGTCCGTGATCACGCCCGTGCCGGGCGGGGTGGGCCCCATGACCATCGCCCACCTGCTCGAGAACACCGTGAAGGCGGCCGAGCTCCGCGCGCGCAAGGCGGGCTGAACTCCGGGGGCGCCCCCTCTCAGGCCTCTTCGGGGGCCGACTGGTAGAAGGGGTTCTTGCCCTCGGAGTGGTTGGTCACGTCGACGATCCGCGCGATCTCGGGGAAGCGCTCGAAGATCTGCGCCTCGACGCCCTGGCGCATGGTCATCGCGGCCATGCCGCAACCCTGGCAGGCGCCGCCCATCTCGAGGTACGCCGCGTCGCCCTCGATGCGGTCGAGCCCGATGTAGCCGCCGTGCGCGGCGACCTTGGGGTTGATCTCGTCGTCGATGAATTTCTGGAGCGCCTGCTCCTTGGGGTCGTCGAAGTGCCGCTGCGTGTGCGGGTTCTCGAACTTGAACCCGCTCGGTGGCCCCTCGACGTAGTCGATGGACGCGCCCTCGAGGTGGCGGCTGCTCTCGGCGTCGGCGACGAAGACGAGGCCGTTGATCTCCTGCCGCACGTCGCCGCTCTCGATCTCGTCCTCCTCGATGAAGTAGAGGTCGTAATCGAAGCGATACGGCGCGATCTTCCGCGCGACCACGCGGATGACGTTCCCGAGATCGCTCTCGTTCTGGATGATCTCGTGGATCTTCGACTGCGCGGTTTCCGTGACGGCGAGCATGTCCAGCTCCTTCGGACCTGGCCTTATCGCAACTCCCCGCTCCGCGCCACGCTCCGAGGGGGTCCGCGGCGCGGCGGCCACGTGTCGGATGGAACACCATCCCTTCTCGCAGTAGGGAGCAGGCGATGTCTTCGTTGCGTCGCCTCCTCGAGTACAGCCGCGAATTCCGCGGCGGGTACGTGCGCGGCACCATTTATGCCGTCGTCAACAAGCTCTTCGACATCGCGCCGGAGATCCTCATCGGCGTGGCCGTCGACGTGGTGGTCCAGCGCGAGGAGAGCTTCCTCGCCGGCCTCGGGGTCGAAGATCTCTTCTCCCAGATCCTCCTGCTCGGGGTCCTCACGGTCCTCATCTGGGGCGGCGAGTCGATCTTCCAGTACCTCTACGGCGTCGAGTGGCGGAACCTCGCGCAGGCGCTCCAGCACAAGGCGAGGACGGACGTCTACGACCACGTGCAGCACCTCCGCATGGCCGAGCTCGGGCGCCGACGGCAGGGCGAGCTCCAGACCATCCTCACCGAGGACGTGAACCAGCTCGAGCGCTTCCTCAACGAGGGCCTCGTCTCCATCATCCACGTCATCACCTCGACGGTGCTCGTGAGCGCGGTCTTCTTCGCCGTCGCGCCGGACATCGCCGTCTTCGCGATGCTGCCGATCCCGATCATCGTGCTCATCGCGCTCGCCTTCCAGCGCGGGCTCGCGGCGCGGTACGGCGAGGTCCGCGAGAGCGCGGGCAGGCTCGGGGCGCGGATGGCCTCCCAGCTCCACGGCATCCCCACCATCCAGTCGTACACCGCGCAGGACAAGGCGCTCCGCGCGCTCGAGGCCGACAGCCGCGACTACGAGGCCACCAACCGCAAGGCCATCAAGCTCGCCTCGGCCTTCGTCCCCCTCATCCGCATGGCGGTCCTCTCGGGCTTCGTCGTCACGCTCGTCTACGGCGGCTTCCAGACGCTCGAGGGCGCGCTCGCGGTGGGGGCGTACAGCGTCCTCGT
Source organism: Myxococcales bacterium (assembly GCA_012744445.1). Lineage (GTDB taxonomy): Bacteria > Myxococcota_A > Polyangia > Polyangiales > Houyiibacteriaceae > JAAYBZ01. The sequence goes on from JAAYBZ010000213.1 coordinate 28,331, forward strand.
CTTCCTCACGCAGCGGCTCCTCTGGCCGTTCACGCGCCTCGGCGAGACGGTGGACCTCTACCAGCGGAGCATGGCCTCGGCCGACCGCCTCCTCGACCTCCTCGACCTCGAGCGTGAGCACGAAGAGGAGGGCGAGGTGCCGCCCGCGTCGCGCTTCCGCGAGGACATCGTCTTCGACCGCGTCTCCTTCGCCTACGCGCCCGATCGCCCCGCGCTGCGGGACGTCTCGCTCGTGATCCCCGGCGGCAGCTTCGTGGGCCTCGTGGGCTCGACCGGCTCCGGCAAGAGCACGCTCGTGAAGATGTTGCTCCGCTTCTACGCGCCCGACGCGGGCGAGGTGAGGCTCGGCGGCACGCCCCTCGACGAGATCCGCGTCGACGCGCTCCGCCGCCACGTGGGCTGGGTGAGCCAGGACGCCTTCGTCTTCCACGGCACCATCCACGAGAACATCGCGCTCGGGAAGGACGGCGCCACGCGCGAAGAGGTCGTCGAGGCCGCCAAGGCCGCCGAGCTCCACGACTTCATCGAGTCGCTCCCGCTGGGCTACGACACCCTGGTGGGTGATTTCGGCGGGACGCTCTCGGGAGGCCAGCGCCAGCGCCTCTCCATCGCCCGTGCCATCCTCAAGGATCCCCCCATCCTCATCCTCGACGAGGCCACCTCGGCCGTCGACAACGACACCGAGGCCGCGATCCAGCGCTCGATCGCGCGCATCAGCGCCGGCCGCACCGTGATCGCCGTGGCGCATCGGCTCTCCACCGTGCGCAAGGCGCACTGCATCTTCGTCCTCGAAGGCGGCGAGGTGGTGGAGCGCGGCACGCACGACGAGCTCGTGCGCGCCGGCGGACGCTACGCGCGCCTCTGGGGCATGCAGATCGGCGAATTCGCCGAGGGCTGAGCTCAGCGCTCGAGGCGCGCGATGATGCGGTCGAGCTCGTCGAGATCGGACCAGGGGATCTCGAGCACGCCCTTGCCGCCGCCGCGCTCCTCGACGCGCACCTCGAAGCCGATGGCGAGGCTGAGGCGCCGCTCGAGGTCGAGCACGTTGGGGCTCTTCTTCTTGGGCTCGGCGGGCGCGCCCTTCTTCCCGCTCCCGCCTTCGTCGCGCGCACGTCGCTCGACCTCGCGGACCGTGAGCTTCTTCGCCACGGCCTCGCGCGCGAGCTTGATCTGGAGCTCGGGTGATTTGGCCTGGAGCACCGCGCGGCCGTGCCCCTCGCTGAGCGCGCCGTCTTCGAGGAGGTCGAGCACGGCCTCGGGGAGCTCGAGGAGACGCATGGAGTTGGCCACGGCGGAGCGGCTCTTGCCGATCTTAACGGCGATGGCATCGGCCGAGAGCCCGAACTCGTCGCGGAGCCGCTTGAAGGCGCGCGCCGTCTCGATGGGGTTGAGGTCCTCGCGCTGGAGGTTCTCGACGAGCGCGGCCTCGAAGGCCGACTCGTCGCTGAGCTCGCGGACGAAGATGGGCACCTCGAAGAGGCCCGCCTTCTGCGCGGCGCGCCAGCGGCGCTCGCCGGCGATGATCTCGTAGCCGCCGGCCGGGCGCTTGCGGACGAGGATGGGCTCGAGCACGCCGTGGGCGCGGATGCTCTCGGCGAGCTCGTCGAGCGCCTCTTCGTCGAAGCGCTTGCGCGGCTGTACCTGGCTCCGATGGAGCTGCTCGATGCGCGCGACCGTGATCGGTCGCTCGGCCGAGGGGGCGGAGGAGGGGGGCGCCGGAGGCAGGAGACCGTCGAGACCGCGCCCGAGGCGGCGCTTTGAAGCCTGTTCCTTGCTCATTTCGCCTTACGCGGCCTCGAGCCCGTCGAGGAGCTCTCGTGCGAAATTCAGGTATCCCGACGAGCCGCGAGAGGAGGCATCGTACAGCACCACGGGCTTGCCATACGAGGGGGCCTCGGCGAGGCGCACGTTCCGCGGGATGATCGTCTCGTAGACGTGGAAGTGGCGTCGCACCTCGTCGGCGACCTCGTTGGCGAGGTTGTTCCGCGGGTCGAACATGGTGAGGAGGACCCCGTGGATCGAGAGGCCGGGGTTGAGGGAGTGCTTCACGCGGTCGATGGTGTCGACGAGCTGGCTCAAGCCTTCGAGCGCGTAGTACTCGCACTGGAGGGGGACCACGACGAAGTCCGAGGCGACGAGCGCGTTGATGGTGAGCGTCCCGAGGGAAGGGGGGCAGTCGAGCACGATGAAGTCGTACCGATCTCGCACCTCCGCGATGGCCTGCTTGAGCTTCTGGGGCGCATCCGGCTCGTCGATGAGCTCGCGCTCGATGGCCACGAGGTCGGGTGTGGCCGGCACGATGTCGAGCCCGGGGAGCTCGGTCGGGTGCGCGAGCTCGGTGACGCTCGCCTGCCCGAGGAGGAGTTGATAGCTGCCGCGGTCGACGGAACGGGGCGAGATGCCGAGCCCCGTGGTCGCGTTCGACTGCGGATCGAGATCGATCACGAGCACACGCTGCTCGGCGACGACGAGACTCGCGGACAGGTTGACCGCGGTCGTGGTTTTACCCACGCCACCCTTCTGGTTGGCAACGGCGACGACTCGACCCATTCGCGCCATCGTCTACCAGCGGAGCCGATCTCGATCAACGGCGAATCGCTCCTCGGGGCGGCGCGCACGGGGAAGCGAGGGCGCGACATCGTGTTTGCACATTTTTTGGCGTCCGTGATCGAGCCGGCGTAGGGTATGCGCAGATGTAGGACGAAGTGGTTGACGAGAGCACTTTGTCCCAGCTCGTGAGGAGAAGCCGATGTCGAACTTTGGACCCGCCTATGGATACCGCAATCTCGAGGAGTTCGAGCGCGAGGTGCTCCGCTCCGGCAAGAAGGCAGGCTGGTCTCTCGACGACCTCTACAGCGAGGCGAGCTTCAACCCCGGCCGCGACGACTCCTTCGGCGGCGACGGCGACGAGCTCGACTTCGACTTCGGCTGAGGTTGCGCTGTCACACCCCTGATCAAAACTTCAGGGAGCTACCGAACTTCCTCCCGGTAGCGCCCTAGGAAGCGGCGGGTCGCCCCCCAACGCTTCCATGGAGGCCGAGGGTCGCCCCCCAACGCCTCCAACCACCCGAGGCCTCACGGTTCGCCCCCGTGAGGTCTTTTTTAATGCGAAAAGGCCGGGCGAAACCTCGCTCCGGCCTCTCGAGACGCGATGCGCGCCGTTCAGCGGTTGGGCGCGGTCGTGTCGAGGTAGTGGATGAGCGGGACCTCACCCTCGAAGGTGGGGCCGATCTTGCGCCAAGCCGCCGACCAGAGGATGAGGAGGGCAATCCCGAGGGAGACCGCGCAGAGCGCGATGAGGCGCGGGCCGGTCCAGCGCGCGTCACGCTCCGCGACGAGCTTCGCCTCTTCCTCGGTCATCGGGACGTTGTTGTAGGTCTCCGGCATTTCGCACCTTCATGGGGCCCACGCGCTCTCGCCGTGGGGCTCAGCTCTTTCGACGCGTGCGTTGATAGGCTCAAAATGGGGATGCGTCAACGTCCGAGGTGACGTCTCGCGCCCTCGGTCAGGGCAAGAAGCGCGGCCTGAGCTCGCGCGGGACGAGCGGACAGGCGTCTTTGGGCTTGGGAAAGAGGCGATGACGGATCTTCGCCACGAAGATGTAGGCCCAGTCCCGGAGGAACCGGGGGACGATCCACCCGAGGATCCCGAGCACCTGGTAGATCCCGCCGAGCCGGATCATGGCGTGGAGGACGGCGTCCGATCGCACGAAGATCCGGTCGTCGGTCGTCTTGAGCACCAGCGAGTCGGGGATGTCCCCCCGCACCGCCTCGGGGATCTCGCGCTCGAACGTCTCGCCGAAGAGCGGCGCGTAGACGAAGCTCCGGCCTTCGCGATCGCGGCGGAGCAAGAACTGGACGGCGCGATGACAGAGGCCACATCCGCCGTCGTAGAAGACGATCTCGTGCGTGCGGGAAGATCCGTCCGTCATCCCGCCCATCATGCCGCGCCGTGATGCGCGCGTCGAACCGAGGACGGCCCCGTCCGCGGGCGCGGCCATTGCGTGCGAGCCCATTAGAGAGTAGGTCCCCGCGCGAGGTGAAGCCTTGAGTGAGATCATGACCCCTTCGATGATCGAACGGATGCGGGAGTCCTGCCGGATGGCCGCGGAGTGTCTCGTGGCCGTCGGCCGCATCATCGAGCCGGGCATCACGACGAACCACATCAACGAGTTCGTCCACCGATTCATCACGGACCGTTCGGCCTATCCCGCGCCGCTCAACTACAAGGGCTTCCCCAAGAGCGTCTGCACCTCGGTCAACGAGTGCGTTTGCCATGGCATCCCCTCGGATCGCGTGCTCCAGGACGGCGACATCGTGAACGTCGACGTGACCACGCTCTATCCGGCCAAGGGCGGCTACTACGGGGACACGAGCGTGACCTTCTACGTGGGCACGCCGAGCCCGGAGGCCATCCACGTCACCGAGACCGCGCGGCGCTGCCTCGAGGTGGGCATCGCCCAGGTCCGCCCCGGCGCGCGCATCGGGGACATCGGCGCGGCCATCCAGGAGCTCGCCGAGAAGGAGGGCTGCTCGGTGGTACGGGACTACGTCGGCCACGGCGTCGGCCGCGTCTTCCACACCGATCCGCAGGTGCCGCACTTCGGCCGCGCGGGCACGGGCAAGCGCCTCAAGCCCGGCATGGTCTTCACCATCGAGCCGATGATCAACCTCGGCCGCTACGAGACCGAGCTCCAGGACGACGACTGGACCGTGCTCACGGCCGATCGCTCGCTCTCCGCCCAGTTCGAGCACACCGTGCTCGTGACGCACGAGGGCGTCGAGGTGCTCACGCGGCGCGACGAGATCGTGCCGCGCAGCGAGGACGTGCCGTGGGCCAAGCTCGGCCCGCTCTCCACGCCCGCCGCCTTCCGCTGATCGCGCGCCTCAGCCGACGAGGTGCAGGACGACCGATCCGCCTTCGACGCGGACGCGGATCGGCTCGAGCCAGGCGCCCGCGCACGGGCCTTCGACGCAATAGCCGTCGGAGACGCGGTAGCGCGCGCCGTGCGTGACGCAGGTGAGGTGATCGCCGTCGTCGAGGACGATGCGCTCCGTGCCGGCGTCGAGGGGGATGGGGAGGTGCCGGCAGCGGTTGCGGTAGGCGTGGACGTCGCCGTGCGCGTCGGCGACCACGATGGCCTGCTCAGGCGCGCCCTGCGCGTTCACGCCGATGTTCACGAGGATCGGCTGGCGCTCGGAGAGCGCCTCGGCCTCGCACACGGGGAGCTTCACGAGCGAGCTCCGCGCAGTGGGCACGCAGTGCATCGTGCGCGCGCGGACCGCGTGGAGCCTCCTCGAGGGGAGCTCGATGGCGGTGAGCTCGCCGCCGTAGACGCAGCCGCTGTCGAGGCCCACCGAGTTCTCGCGGAGCTGGAGCCCGCGGATGGCGTCGTGGCCGTAGAGCACGAGGGTCTTTTCGCGGTAGCGCGCGGCCCATGGCGCTCCGTCCTCCACCCGCGTCGAGGGCGTCCCGTCGGGCGCGATGCTGCGGATGTTCATCACGAGATCCGGCGGGTTCTCCGCGAGCGGCCGGCTCGGATCGAAGCCCGCGTGGACCACGAGCGCGTCGTGCTCGGGGAGCTCGAGCCAGAGGGGCATCGCGCGGAGATACGCGAGGTCTTCGGGCGAGAGGGCGGTCGCGAGGCGCTGGTGCTCGCTCCCCGGACGCTTCGGCGCGTCGGGGTTGTCGACGAAGTGGAGGACGCGGGCCTCGTGGTTGCCGCGCACCGTGACGGCGCCGAGCTCGCGCATGCGCCGGAGCACGCCGAGGCTGTCGGGGCCCTTGGCGACCAGGTCGCCCACGGAGATCAGGCGATCCCGCCCCGGGACGAACGAGATCCGTTCGAGGAGCGCGTCGAGCTCCTCGAGGCATCCGTGCACGTCTCCGACGATGAAGGTCCGCACCGTTTCAATGGGCCGCCGGCGAGGTGACCGGGGCCACCTGGAGGATGACCCGGACGGCGGCGAAAGGCACGCTCCCACCGATTCGGAGGGGGTTTCCCGAGGGGAGGCTCGCGAGGGCGCGCCCGACCTTGGCGACGAGCTCCGCGCCGAGCTCGGGCGCCGTGAGGGCCGAGAGGGCGAGCTGGATGCGCCCGGCGCCTCGGCCGATCTCGATGTGCTCGCCCACGATTTCGACCCAGGCGTCCTTGGCCGCATGCGCGAGCGCCGCGGCGCGGACCACGAGCTCGCCGGCGGCGCTGAGGCCTGCGAGGCCCGCGAGCTCGAGCCCCGCCGAGCGAATGCTCTCGAAGGCGCGGAGGAGGAGGTGGGCCTCGGCCGTATCCTCGGCGGCCACGGCGACCGTCCGCCCGCACCCCTTGGGCAGGGCCCGGACGAGCTCGGCCACGGCGCCGATGCGCGAGGCGAAGGAGGAGGGCAGGGGGATCTCGAGCCGCCGCCCGCAGGCGTCGGAGGAGACCGGCCGCACGGCGCCGCGCTCGAGCCCGTAGACCACCGTCGACTGCACGACGAAGGCCTTCTCGGTGACGGTCACGAAGACGTCGGCCGTGCCTTGCCCGTCGAGGCGTCCCACGCCGGGCTCGGCGCGCGGCCGGAGCGGGAGGCGCGCGTCGACGAGCTTGGCCGCCAGGACCTCGATCTCGGGCTCGGCCGCGCGGGTGAAGGGATCGCCGAAGTCGGCCGCCATGTCGAGGCGCGCGGCGGCCACCAGGCCCCGCTGGAAGGCCACGAGGGCGCGGCGAGAGCGCGGCGAGAGCGCGTGGAGCGTCTCCTCGCAGGGCCCGGGCTCGCAGGGATCACGGACGAGACGGGCCAGGGCCTCGACCGGCTCTTCGGCCTCGAGGGAGGCGGCCACGCTCGAGAGCCACTGGAAATCGATCCGGGGGCGGCCGTTGGCCTCGAGGTCGCGCTCCCGGGCCTGGGCGGCGAGGGCGGCGCGGATCTCCTCGGCGATGGGGCGGAACCGCCCGAACTCGAGCGCCTGGAGCTCGGCGTCGAGGTGCCCGCGGACGTCGGCCGGGGGCACCTCGAGCGCCTTGGCCACCTTGGCCGTGAGGTCGGAGAAGCCGGCCACGCCCGAGAGGAGCAGGAGGTCGGCGGCCGTGGTGGCGCGGAGGAAACGCGCCTCGTTCGTGTCGTGCGGGCCGAGGCGCGACCCCTCGGTCGCGAGCAGGCGGGTCAGCCGACGTATCGCCTCGAGCGCGTCGACCTCCTGGTATTCGCGCAGGAGCTCCCGCGCCTCGCGGATTTCGAGCGCAGGGACACGCTGAGCCACCGCCGCGAGCGGGACCACCAAGACGACCCAACATGCGAGAAGCGCTACGAGACGCATCGAGAGAGCGACCATCGACCCCGGCTCAGCGTGTGAAAAAGGTTCGCGCTCCTCAAGGAAGAGCGCTCACTTTTTTGTACGCGCGCGCGTCGCATTTTCGCGGGGCGATCCGTCACCGGGTACGATTTCGCGAATTCACGCTAAAAACCGCACTCGAGATCCAAGGAGACGCCCATGTCCATCGCCCTCGGCAAGAAAGCTCCCGCCTTCGAGCTCCCCTCGAGTGAAGGGGGCACGATCTCACTGCGCGATCTGGCCGGTCGTTACGCGGTGATTTTCTTCTACCCGAAGGACAACACCCCCGGGTGCACCCTCGAGGCGCAGGGCTTCCGCGACGCCAAGGAGCGCATCGAGGCGCTCGGCGCGCGCGTCCTGGGCGTGAGCAAGGACTCCCTCGCCTCCCACGCCAAATTCCGCGAGAAGCACGGGCTGAATTTTCCGCTGCTGAGCGATCCCGAGGGGACGATGATCGAGGCCTACGGGGCGTGGGGCGAGAAGGTGCTCTACGGGAAGCGGAGCATGGGGATCATCCGCTCGACCGTCATCCTCGATCCCAAAGGGAAGGTCGTCGCCCATTTCCCCAAGGTGAAGGTGAAGGGGCACGTCGACGAGGTGATCGCCCGGCTCGAGGAGCTCGCGGCCGGCTGAGCCCCGGCGCCCTCGCGCCCGAAGGGCGCTCGTGGTACCAGTCCCCGTTCGAATGGCCTCCGACGCACCGATCCCGATCGATCCGAACTTTCGGCTTCAATTGCCGAATTTCGAGGGGCCGCTCGACCTGCTCCTGCACCTGGTGCAGACCCACTCGCTCGACATCCTGGATCTGCCCATCGCCTTCGTGACCGAGAAGTACGTCGAGTACCTCGGCATGATGCAGAAGCTCAACCTCGACGTGGCCGCCGAATACCTCGTCATGGCGGCCACGCTCGTGCACATCAAGAGCAAGCAGCTCCTCCCCAAGCCGCCGGTCGAGGCCGACGACGAGGAGGAGGAAGAGGGCGATCCGCGGGAGGCGCTCATCCGGCGCCTCCTCGAGTACCAGAAATACAAGAACGCCGCCGAAGCGCTCGCGGCGCGCGGTCTCGCGGGGCGCGACGTCTTCACGCGCGGCTCGAAGACGCCGGTCGCCGAGGGCGAGCCGCCGCTCGCGCCCGTCTCCCTGTTCAAGCTCCTCGACGCCTTCAAGGGGCTCGCGGAGCGGGTCGCCGGCACGCTCAGCCTCGAGGTCGACGCCGAGCGGATCACCATCCAAGAGCGGATGACGCAGATCCTCGACGTGCTCGAGGTGCGGAAGCGCCTCCGCTTCGAGGAGCTCTTCGAGGGCGCGTCGACCACCTACGAGCTCGTGGTGACCTTCCTCGCCATCCTCGAGATGGGCAAGATGCGGCTCCTCCACATCTATCAGGCCGAGCCGACGAGCCCGATCCACATCGAGCGGCAGGAGGGCGTGCCCGTGCCCTCCTTCGACGACGTCGATCCCCTTGAAACTGCGGGCAATTCAGGGCAAGAGGGGCAGCCTGGGTCGAGCGCCGGGCCCGAGGAGCCCGACGCTGGGTCCGAGGAGCCCGAAGAGGCCGAAGAGCCCGCCGCCGACGAAGATTTCGAGTCATGAGCCAACACCCCGAATCCGACGAGCCGGTCTCGTCGCTCGATCCTGCGCCGGAGGACGCGGCGGTGCTCGACCCGGTCGCGCCGGCCGACGTCGACGCGCCGGACGCCGCGCAGGACGAGGTCGCCGACGGCGAAGCGGCGTCGCTCGAGGGCGTGCGCCCGCTCGAGCCGACATCGGACGCGCCCGCCGAGGGCGATGACTCGGCTCCGGAGGGCGATGACGCGGCTCCGGAGGGCGATGGCTCGGCTCCGGAGGGCGATGACGCGGCTCCCGAGGGCGATGACGAAGCCCCGATGGGGCGTGAGGAAGCCGCCGTCCCCCCGTCCCCCCCGACCGACGGGGGTGATGACTCGGCTCCCGAGGGGGACAACCGTGCCGCCGGGGCCGATGACGCATCCCCCGAGCGCGAGGACACGGCTCCGACCGCCGATGACATGGATCCGAGCGGCGATGACTCCGCCGTCGCCGAGGGAGGGGAAGAGGACGCCTCGCTTCCCGGCGAGGACGACGAGGAGGGCCCCGGCCTCGAGCGCAGCCTGCACCTCCCGCCCGAGCGGCGGAAGAGCGTCATCGAGAGCCTCATCTTCGTGGCCGACCAGCCCATCTCCGAGCGCCAGATCGCCCAGCGCCTCGGGCTCAAGCCGAGCGACGTCCGCCCCCTCGTCGAGGAGCTCATCGCCGACTACGAGGAGCAGGAGCGGGGCATCCGCATCGACCGCATCTCGGGCGGCCTCCAGTTCCGCACGGCCGTGGAGAACGCGCCCTTCGTCCGCGAGATGATGGCGCCCAAGCCCGTTCGCCTCACGCGTGCCCAGCTCGAGACGCTGAGCATCGTGGCCTACCGCCAGCCCGTCACCCGGCCCGAGATCGACGACATCCGCGGCGTCGACTCGGGCGCGGCGCTCAAGGTGCTCGCGGACCGCGATCTCATCCGCATCCTCGGCCGCAAGGAGGAGCCGGGCCGCCCGCTCCTCTACGGCACCACCACCCACTTCCTCGAGTTCTTCGGGCTCGACTCGATCCGCGACCTGCCCACCCTCAAGGAATTCAGCGAGCTCACCGAGGAGAGCCGCGCGCTCTTCGAGCGCCGCATGGGCGAGCCGCTCGACCTCAAGAGCATCGCCGAGGAGGCCAAGGCCGCCGAGGAGGCCATGCAGGACGTCGTGCTCTCCGACGATCCGGAGGAGCTCGGCGGCGAGGACGAGGGCGAGGAAGGCCTCGACCACGATCCCGAATTGCCCGAGGGCGCGCTCACGGAAGAGGCCGAGAC
>JAAYBZ010000214.1 GCA_012744445.1 Myxococcales bacterium
CCTCGAGGCGCTCGTCCTCGTACGACCAGATCTCGTCGCCGTCGGGCTCGAGCTTCTTCACATAGCTCCGCGCGCCTCCGTCGAGCGTGCCGGCCACGAGGATCCGCGCGTTCCAGTCGATGAGGACGGCGCGCGCGTCGTCGTCGCCCGCCGTGCCGAAGACCTGCGTCCACTCCACGGTCCAGGTGGAGGAGTACCGGCGGATGAACGCGTCCTTGCCGCCGAGGGACGCGGTGCCCGCGATCGTGCCGCCGACTTGTCCCACGACGACCACCTCGTTGGCGGCGCCGGCCGCGACGCCGAGCGCCGTGTCGGCCTTGGACGAGCCGATCAAGAAGGGGAGGCTCGCGGGAGTGCCGGTGGCGTCGAAAGTGTAGACGTAGGCGTCGGTCTCGCCCTCGTTGGGCGAGGAGGAGCTCCACTCGCCGGAGGTGAAGCCCGCCACGTGGACGAGCCCGCCGGGGGCCAGGGCGAGCGCGCGGGCGCCGTCGGGGCCGCCGTCGAAGTTCCAGCCGAAGATCCGCCCCCAATTCCCCGGCGACGGGCGTTTGAAGAGGATGGAGTGCGAGTCTTCGTCGGCCTCGAAGGGCGGCTCGAGGGTCGAGTGCGTCGAGCCCGCGATGTAGATCTTGTCGGCCTCGTCGACGGCGACGGCGTAGATGCGATCCTCACCGGGGGCGACGACGTCGAAGTCGTCGTAGGGGTCGCCGCTCGGGGTGAAGATCCAATACGCAGGATCGCCTTCGAGGACGAAGGGCGCGACCACGTTGAAGACGGTGCCGGCCACGATCACCCTGCCGCTCGAGTCGAAGGCGACGCCGCGCGCTTCGGTCGGCTGAGGCGCCGAGGGGCCCTGCCGGACCCAGCCGCGGATGCACGCAGGGCCCCCGCGGACCGTGCCCGGGATGATCGTCTCCGTCCCCGGCGGGCAGCCCACCCACGGCGTGCACTCGAGCGCGTTGGGCGTGTCGGTGTACGTGCCGTCGGCGCAGCGCACGCAGCTCCGGTCGTGCGTCGCATCCCCCTCCGAGATGACGTACGTGCCGGGCTCGCAATCGGAGCGCGCGGCGCAGGGGGTCCCGGGATCGGCGTCGTGATCCCAGGTGCCATCCGCGCACGTCACGGCCGGCGCGTCGCCGCCCGCGCAATGGGTGCCCACCTCGCAGGGTGCGCAGATCTCGAGCTCGTCGACGAGGGTGGTGACGAACCCCGGCGCGCAGACGCAGTCGCCCGCGTCGTCGCGCGCCTCTCCTTCGGGGCACGTCTTCTTCGCGTCGGAGCCGCAGCCGCTCGCGAAGAGGGCCACCACGAGACAAACGAACGTCCCCCTCGATCTCGCAGGTCGTCGATGATCGGCGCGCATCTCATCCCTCCCAAGAAAGCCCCGCCTCCGCTTTGGCCATCGAACGTGTGAGGCGGATGCGTTCATCCTAGCCCGCCTCCGAAGGGCGTGAAATGCGGCGGGGCGAATTGAAGAGGTGCCCGTACGGGCAGGATTTCGCGTGAATCCGCGGAGCGAGGAGAATCGAACCGCCCCGGTCCCCATTCGTCCTTGGGGGTGATTGAAACGTCGAGGGGGCGATGCGGTGGAGCGGGAGGCGCGTGGCGCGTCGGGCATCGATGGCGCACCCACGACGATGGGGAGAGAGCGTCGGCTCCCTCCCCGTTTCGATGGGGCGCTTCGGATCAGGCGACGGCCGAGTCGTTCGCGTCGGCGTCGGGCTCGTCCGGCGAGGCGCTCGTGCCCTTCGGGCGGATGTACATGGTGGGCGCGAGATCGCGGGCGTCGCCTTCGTGCCAGCGGAGGAACGTGACGGCGCGGCGGCAGTCTTCGTAGAGCTCGTGGAGGAGCGAGAAGGCACGCTTCCGGAGGTCGGCCCAGGTGAGGCTCACCGGCGCGTCTTCGGCGAGGACGGCGAGGAGCCGCGCGCCGAGCTCGCCGGCGCGGTCGATCTCTTCGACGGTGGCGGCGGTTCGGCCCTGGACGCGGAGCCAGGCTTCGCTGAAGAGCGTCGCGAGCGAGAGCAGATCGCCCGCCAGGTCGAGGTGGCCCTGTCCTGCGCGGATGCTCGCGACGTGTTCGGCGTCGAGGAGACCGCGGTGCGCGAGGGCCTCGGCGTCGCGGAGCAAGGTCTCGCGAAGGGGCTTGGCCTCGTCGAGCAGCCGCTTGCGCTCGGTCTCGTCCTTGGGACGCGGCAGGCTCTGGAGGTGCGCGTGATAGGCGGCGAGGGCCGCGCGCCGGAGGCGATCGAGGAAATCGCTCGAATAGCCGGGAAGGGCGGCGATGGCCTCGCGGTGGGGCTCGAGCCGCGGGAGCGCGCCGAGCACGACGCTCACGGCCCTCGGGATGTCTGCGAGGATTCGCCGCTGCCGTTCGCTCGGGAGCGCGAGGAGCTCGTCTTGGAGCTCGAGGAAGGCCTTCGCGGCAGCGTCACGCGAAGGCACCGTGGGTACGGAAACGCAATCGCTCATCATTCCCTCCTCCTCGGGCGAGCGTTCCCCATGAGCCGGGTTCCCCTCCCCGAGTCATCGCCGCGGATGATGCTCAGACCGCGGTGTGATGCAAGTCACTCGCGCAAGCGCGGAAGGTGAGCGCCGATGCGCAGGTGGTCGTGGATCCGGTCGGACCGAGCGCTGCGAAAGCGCTCGAGAGACCGGAACCGGTCGCGCCGAGCTCTGGGAAAGCTGGGGAGGGACGGGATCCGGTACGAGGTGAGCTCTGAGAAAGTTGGGGAGGGACCGGAATCGGTGTGGCGTGAGCTTTCGGAGAGCGCGAGAGGGACCGGAACCGGGTTGGGACGGGCTCTGGGAAAGCGCGGCAGGCACCGGATGCGGTCTCGGCTGCACATGGGGAAAGCTCGAATGAGACCGGATCAGGTGTCCGTCGAGCTTCGAGAAAGCTCGAGAGGGACTGGATCGGGATTGGGCTTAGCTCTGGGAAAGCTTGGCGGACCCGGATCCGGCGTGGCGCGAGCTCTCGGAGAGCTCTGGGCGACCGGATCCGGTGCCGGTCGAGCTCTTGAAGAGCGGGGGATCGAGACGACGTCCGCCTCGGTCGCGCCAAGAGGAGGGAGGACCGATTCCGCGCCATGACGTCTTCGGCCCCTGAGTCGCAAAGATCGGACG